>JAYNZN010000003.1:6009-15934 GCA_038103695.1 Opitutales bacterium | reverse complement strand
AGCATCTGTCCTCCACTCTTCTGTTAACCCAAACAGGCACCCGAGGCCTATTTTATTAACCCCTGCCTCGCCCAGGCGGTCAGCTGTATTGAGCCGCCAGTCAAAATTGGTTTTTTTGCCCTTGAGGTGGTGTCTTGCATAGCTATGGGGGCAGTAGGTTTCTTGGTATACCATGACGGCATGCATGCCATGCTCAATTAAGGTGTCATAAGCTTGCTGTTCTAGGGGCTGAACTTCAATGGATAGGTTGGCAAAGTGAGGCCTGAGCAAATCAAGAGCGTGGGCAAGGTAGTCCAGTCCCACTTTTCTGGTCGATTCTCCGGTTACCAATAAAATGTGATCAAACCCGTTTTTTTTCAACATGCCAGCTTCCCGGAGGATTTCAGCATCGGTAAGGGTTTTGCGGGGGATTTGGTTATTCATACTAAACCCGCAGTAGTCACATATATTATTGCACTCGTTGGACAGGTACATCGGTGCAAAGAGCCGTACCGTCTTGCCAAATCTTCTGCGGGTTATCCGGTAGCTGAGTTGAGCCATCTCTTCGAGGTAATGCTCTGCTGCAAGGGGTGAAAGTAATGCGATGAGGTCTTGCACTCCCCCCCTCCCCTCTCTTTGCAAAGCGGTTTCCACATCCTTTCGCTTGATATTTTCTAAGGATGAGGAAGTAGCAGCCCAAGGAATGTCCTTAAGCCTATCTGAGAAATGTAGTTGGTTCACCATTGCTGGTTGTGGCTTTAGCCAAGAAATGCGGTGAGCGGTGAAGTTGGCTGAGCGGTTCGATGAGTGCTTCCGAGCCCAGATAAATATGCCAACCTGCCCGCTTCAACTGACTTCCGGAATGCGGTCCCCATAGAAGGGGGATCATTGGCGACAGCCAAAGCAGTATTGACCAGCACGGCAGAAGCTCCGAGCTCCAAGGCTTCAGATGCATGGGAGGGAGCCCCTATCCCGGCATCCACCACAACTGGTACATTCGATTGTTCAATTATAATTTTTAAAAATTCGCGACTTTTCAAACCATGGTTTGTTCCAATGGGTGAGCCCAAGGGCATGACGGCAGCTGCTCCGGCATCTTCAAGCCTTTTACAAAGAACAGGATCGGCATGGCAGTAGGGTAAGACTGTAAATCCTTGCTTGGCTAATTCTTCTGTTGCCAGAAGGGTTTCGACAGGATCGGGCATTAAGTACTTGGGGTCAGGATGGATTTCCAGTTTCAGCCAATTTGTCTCAAGAGCTTCTCGTGCCATTTGTGCGACAAAAATCGCTTCATTTGCATCCCTTACCCCAGAGGTATTAGGAAGAATTTTCACACGATCTTGAGGCAGGTAATCGAGAATGGAATCCTCGTTGCTGTTGGGATTCGCTCTCTTCATCGCAACGGTAACCATTTGGGTGCCACAATTTTTGACTGTTTCTTGTAAAACTAGGCCCGAAGAGAATTTGCCAGTTCCGACAAACAAACGGGATGAAAAGCACTCCTCCCCAATCTGTAAGGTATCATTTTCCATATTTAAAAAGAATGTGTAGAAGGTTCAAAGCACTTGCTCTTTTGGATGATCTCAGGGAGGGAGGAACTGCCCTTGTCTTCGCAATGCAGGGCTGAACATAAACAGATGCCTTGTATCCCAAAATGATCAATTAGGTGGAAGTCGCTACTGGTTAACCCACCAATGAAAAAAACCGGAATGGGATGAAGCAATTTCAGGATTTCTTTCAAATCGTGCTCGGACAAGGTTGGTAAGAGTTCTGTTTTAGTAGTGGATTTCCGAAAAGGGCCAAGGCCTATATAGTCCGGTTTTTCTTCAAGCGCGATCTGTGCTTCCTCCAGAGAATGCACGGTTTTACCAATGATCTTTTGCTCGGGCAAATAATCCCGGACAACTTCAATAGGAGCATCGGAAATCCCTAAGTGAACGCCGTCTGCATCGACCTTTTTTGCCAATTTATAATCATCATTAATGACCAGTTTACACCCTTTGCTTTTCGTTAATTTGACAGCACTTTCGGTTTCCTGCAGGAGGTGGTTGTAAGGCAAAGATTTGCTTCGTAATTGAATAAACGATGCCCCTGCATCAAGCAGTTTTTCGATTTGCCTGAGGTGTGAAATATCAGGGTCATCGCGGGTGAGGCAGAGCAACGATTGTTTCCGTACTAAATCAGGCTTCATCCTTGGATAAAAGTCTCTGTAACAATCCCTTATCTTTTTCCTTTTTTGCCCAGACACTCCGCTCCATAAATTGGTATCTCTCAAAAGCAGAAACGGGGTCTTTCTTGCCCCAGATGGAACCTAGTAAGGTAACACCATCAAAACCGAGGTTAAAAAGTTCTGGTATCTTTCTTCTTCTGACTCCCCCTAATGCATAGATTAAAGGGGTCTTGGATTTTGTTTTTTTCAAGTTGTAAAGTACCCCGCCTAATTCAGGAAGTGATACTTTGGGCACATAACCTTTTTTTGAAATTGATTCATAAACAGGCCCAAAAAAACAGTAATCCAATGGTTCTTTTAAGTCTTTAAGCTCATCAAGCTTATGCAGTGACCGGCTTTTAGTTCCCTTACAATCAACTAACTTTTCACTGGCATAATGATGGTAGCCGGCAAGAGAAAAATCCTTCAACAATTCAGGATGGCGGTGCAGCACGATCCTTTCGTGATACACATCAGGGATCTTGGACAAAAGAGCGGCTAGCTCATTGGGGGTGGAATCTGGTTTGCGAAGGTGAAGCCTTTGTAGGCCCACTTCAAAGAGATCAGACAATATCGATGGCTCACCATCCCGGATGGATGCTCCTGAAATAAGGATAGCTAGAGGTAAGTTGCTCATCCGCCTTGGGTTGCCTGTATGAGAAGGATTTGATCACCCTCATTCAGAATCGTCTCTTTGAGCATGTTTTTTTTGATGATTGAACCATTTACTGCGAAAGCCCAGCCCTTTGCTTCAAGCAAGTTCAGCTCGGTTAGCAAAGAAGCTAAGTCTATCCCAGACGAGATTTCCTTTGGGGTATCATTAACAAAAATCTTCATTCTTTGGTGGATGGACCACTATAAATCTCAGCGCCTGAATCGAGAAACTCCTTTGCTTTCTCTGCCATCCCTTGGGTGATTGCATCGGATTCGTCGTTGAACCCATGCTCATCTGCGTATCGACGAACATCTTCAGTAATTTTCATTGAGCAGAAGTGAGGTCCACACATGGAGCAAAAATGGGCAGTTTTAGCGTTATCCTGGGGCAGTGTCTGATCGTGGAAAGATTTCGCTTTTTCAGGGTCGAGCGAGAGATTGAACTGATCTTCCCAGCGAAACTCAAACCGTGCCTTGGATAAGGCATTATCACGATACTGGGCTCCGGGGTGACCTTTGGCTAGGTCTGCAGCATGGGCCGCAAGTTTATAGGTAATCACACCTTCTCGCACATCTTCCCTGTCGGGCAAGCCAAGGTGTTCTTTGGGTGTAACATAGCAAAGCATTGCACATCCATACCAACCAATCATGGCCGCACCAATTCCACTAGTTATATGGTCGTACCCGGGAGCGACATCAGTAGTCAATGGCCCGAGGGTATAAAAAGGGGCCTCATGGCACCATTCGATTTGTTTGTCCATGTTTTCCTTGATCATGTGCATGGGCACATGACCAGGGCCTTCATTCATCACTTGTACGCCTTTATTCCAGGCTCGGGTGGTCAGTTCTCCCTGTGTCTTGAGCTCTGCAAATTGAGCCTGGTCATTTGCATCGGCAATTGATCCTGGCCTCAATCCATCTCCAATGGAGAAGGAGACATCGTAAGAAGCCATGATATCGCAAATTTCATCCCATTTTTCATAAAGAAAATTCTCTTGGTGATGGGCGAGGCACCACTTTGCCATGATAGAACCGCCACGACTGACGATCCCAGTCATTCGGTTGCGGGTCATGGGCACATAACGCAACAAAACACCTGCATGAATAGTAAAATAGTCGACTCCCTGCTCGGCTTGCTCGATCAGTGTATCACGAAAAATCTCCCAGGTTAAATCTTCTGGCTTTCCGCCCACTTTTTCCAGGGCTTGGTAAATTGGAACTGTGCCAACAGGGACTGGGCAATTTCGAAGAATCCACTCGCGGGTACGGTGAATATTTTTACCCGTGGATAAGTCCATCAAGGTGTCGGCTCCCCATTTGGTCGCCCATCTCATTTTCTCCACTTCTTCCTCAATGGAGGAAGCGACTGCAGAATTCCCGATATTGGCATTAATTTTCACTAAAAAGTTCCGCCCAATCGCCATCGGTTCAAGCTCCGGATGGTTTATATTTGCGGGAATGATCGCACGACCACGAGCGACTTCATCCCGGACAAATTCTGGAGTAATTTCATCGGGGAGCGATGCCCCAAAAGATTGACCATTGTGCTGGTGCTTCAATGAGTTCGAAGCTGCGTCGGGAGAAGTTTTCAGTTTTTCGTTCAGGGCTTGAAGCTTCATATTTTCACGGATGGCAATAAATTCCATTTCCGGAGTGATGATGCCCTGTCTTGCATAGTGCAATTGAGTAACTGGTTGGGATCCCTTGGCACGAAGAACGGAGATTGCCGAACGATCAAAGTCTGGAAGTTCCTGCGAGCGCTCACGCGTTCTTTGGTCATGACGGTCGGATAAAAATCCATTATCAGAAGGCTTAACATCGCGCCCTTCAATATTCTCCACATCTTCTCTTGCCTGAATCCATGATTCCCGGAGTGGAGGCAGTCCTTTCTCTACCTTTCCGTGAAACTGGGAGTCTCCCCAAGGACCAGAGGTGTCATAGACGCGTATGGGCTCATTTTTCTCGGTGGAACCATCAGGAAGATTAGTCTCAGACAATGAAATCTCTCTCATAGGGACAGAAATTTTATGAATCTCTCCTTTTAAGTAGACCCTGCGAGAGTTAGGGAAAAGAGAACTTGGGGTGTTGGAATCTTCGACTTTTTGTATCATAATTTAAGTTATTGGAAGATACCAATTAGGCCGTAAAAAGTTTTCCCTACGGCATAAGAAGCATCAGGTTCAAAGGGTCGTTGGTGGGAATGGATCCAACATCTCAGCCCATCATCCTTGGGCTCCCCTAAACTGGCAACCATACAAATAAACAAAATGGGGAAAAGCAACTATACAAATTCGTGCGAGATAGAAATAGACTAAATATTAGTCTCAAACTTTCCGTCGGGTCGCTTGGTAATAAGACCTTTGATCTCAAGCATAGTAATTGTTGGACTAATATTTGAAGTTGGTACTCGGAGAGAGCTTTGGATTTCGTCGAGGGTCATCCTTTCGCCTCCTTTAAGCAGGTTAATAATTTCTCTTTCTTCACTGTCCAGTCCGAGGGGCGAACTATTGGACGCATTGGATGCTTCCTTACTGGTTGTTTTGGTCAATTCCATCATTGGTAAGATTTCCTCTAGTACATCGGTTGAATTTCTTACCAGAATCGCTCCATCTCTAATCAGGTCGAGGCAGCCTTGGGACTCCGGTTGATCCACCCTCCCTGGCAATGCGAACACCGTCCTGCCCTGCTCTGCGGCAAATTTTGCGGTAATCATACTTCCTCCGGATTTTGCAGATTCAATAACAATAACGGCTGTTGAGCACCCCGCGACCAATCTGTTTCTCATAGGGAAGGTTCTCCGGTCTGCTCGCTTCCCCAAGGGGAATTCAGAAAGCACCGATCCAAATTCTTGAATCCTTTGATAAAGCCTAAGGTTTTCGGGCGGATAAATTACATCGAGCCCGCTACCCAAAAAAGCAATGGTTTTACCTCCAGCATCAAGAGCCCCAAGGTGTGCTTCTGTATCTATTCCCCTAGCCATGCCTGAAACAATGCAAACACCCGCCTGTGCCAGCTCGAATGCCAGTTGCCTGGCAAATTTTTTTCCATATAGAGATGGCCCTCTGGTACCTACAATTGAGACAAAAGTACCGGTGGGAATTTCACCTAAGGAGTAAAGCCCTATGGGCGGGTCTGGCAATTGATTGAGAAATCCAGGAAGTTGTTCTTTGACTAAAAATTGCCCTCCCATTTGGTGGAGCTTCTTCTTTTCTTTTTTTAACCAATCATGAGCATGTGCATTTTGAATGGTTTGAGCCAGTTGTTTTCCTACCCCCTTTACATTTGATAACTCAGATGGGGTGGAGCTTAGGATTTTCCATGGATCGTCCTCAAACCTGCCAAATAGGCGATTTAACAGGATCGGGCCTATCCCCTGGACAGAGTTTAGAAACATGTGCCCGTCTGAAGCACAACGATGAGAGGGTTGTGGGTCCATAAAACCTAACAAGTCATTGAATCTATGATAGACAACTTTAAAGATGTACTTGGCTACATAATTTTTGTTTTCAGAAGTTGAACTTTTCTCAGAGTGAATTAAGCGTGGTGGATGGGTATTTTATTTCATGAGTGTGGAAGATGAAATAATCAATTTAGAGGACAAGGAAGAGCCTTGGTGCTCTCATTGTTTGTCCCACACAGATTATAAAAGAAAGTGGACCACCTTTCCTCGGGCGAACCTGGATGGTGGTACTTATTCAGAAATTGATGAAAGCCCTTATTGCATAAACTGCGGCAATCTAATGTACAAGCTCAGCTCATGCAGGATTATAGTTTGGTCTGTTCGGGTTGCGTGCCTGCTTCTTTTCCTTTTGTGGTGCTTACTTTGCTTTTTTCTTTACGAGATCTCTTATTACACCGTCTTAGCCTGGCTCGTTGGTATATTTGTTTTGGTTCTCGTAAGCAAGTCTCCCCGGAAGTCTAGGAAGGCACTTTCAACCCACCGCTTTTCTCAACACAAAAGCAAACTTTTGAACTAAGAGATGTACAAATAATTCTATCGGGATGGAGAAAACTCGATGAGAGTGAATTTGTTCATCCTATTAACACGGGCAGTTAATTCTCCGTCTCTGACCACTTGGTTTCCTGAAGTATAGCTCGATAGATCGATGTCTTTGCCGTCTTTTCGACTTATGTTCTTGGTGATTACTTTGGCTTTATATTTTTTCCCGTTTGAGATGCCTTCGCCTCTAAAGTCTGAAAATGACTTGTCATTGTTGTAGTACACCCCGCTTTGTATCGTTGAAGGAATTTTCACATCTGCCCAGCCCTTACCATTGGCACCTCCGGAGTACACCAATACCAGAAATTTTTTGGTTGTTCGGTTATACGATGCGATTCGGTACTGCTCGTTTCCAGTCATTCCATTGCCCAAAACTCTGATATCATTTCCGCGTTCGCCAGCAATTGCATGACGAATAACTTCATCTGATCCCGCTGATATTTGTGAGTACCATTTCCAAATGTAATAGTGCAGGTGGTTTGGGTCACCCGGGTTGGTGTAATCTTTCACCGTAAAAGGGAGACCGGAACTAGGAGCTTCGGTGGGAATAAAGTTGTCGTCACTTGATCCGCGAAGACTAATTTTGCGGGTCACAATATCTGGGCCACCATCCACGGATGGAGTTACCCACTTGGGTTGGAGCTGTTTAACCCTGCCGTTGTAGTCCACTCTCTTGACCAGTCCCATAGACCACCTGCTTGAATTATCACACCAGGGCATGTTGAGAGTGTTCAATCCGCGCTCGAGTAACTTTCCAAAAATAGTTACGGTTTTGTCGTACGCATCTAATTCATTTTTAAGACCGTCTGAATTAACATCGTGGTTGTTGTTAGATCCGTCCCAAACGATCCAGGACTCAGATGAAAGGATTTTCTTGTGCTTTAGTCCTGCGGTATCAAGCTTCTCCCTAACCAAGTCATATTGGCTCCAAACATTAGGAATGATTAATCCGTCCATCATGCCATATCCATTGAAATGGTCAGACACATTCATGTTTAATGCGTCCACTTCCTTCATTAATTCTTCTGATGCAATCAACTGGTCGTAGTAGTCGTCCACAGCGACTGCACCCTTTCCTCCTTGTAAGCCCTCTCGGCCATCGCAGGCTTCACAAGGGGATGTGCCGGAAGTAGATAGGATGACGGGCAGTTTTGGAGCTTGGTTGTAAACTTTGCGTACAGCCCGTGCCCCATCCTTGAAGATCTCATTGATAAGAAATGTGGTATCTGCATCATTCATCATCCCTTTGAGGTTTGCCTCATGGTAAAGCTGATACGCGTCCACCCTGCCTTTGAAATGCTGGGCGATTCGGGTGACGAATTCAGCATACATTCCGGGTTTGGGACGCCAGGGTCCACCCTTTCCGGAAACGGACGCCCATGTGGGTGTATGCCACAAGACGAACTCTACTTTAACCCCTCTCTCTACACACAAATCAACCGCGTGTTCGATAGCTTTGAGCGAGCCCGACATATGGTTTTCATAGTCCGTGCTCTTTGGGGTGGGTTCCACGGCATTCCAGCTAACCCAAAACTGTGCGTAACTGCTGTGCTCAGATATGAGCGGACGATTGGCGTCGTAAAGTTCACATCCTGGCATGCCAAATGGTTGCCACCTCACCCCGATATGCATGTGTTCAGGTGTCCAGGTGTAACCTGTGTTTGCAGGATCCTCCCGATTCTCATCCTTACTGTGCAAGCAAGAATAATTTAAAGAAATAAGAAGGATGCCAAGGAATATGGATGAAGTTTTATTGTTCATTGTAAATGAAATCAGATCAGCAACTTAAGCTGTGCATCTTGTGAAATAGCGTGAAAAGACAAGGTTATCTCTGTGGAAATATAATCTTTTGTAACGTTACCGGAGCATTCCTGCGGCCAATGTTTCATTGGTGAAGGGGTCTACCAAAATGAAGCTTCCAGTATTACGGTTCCTGCGATAAGAGTCCCAAAATACAGGCTGGGAAGCTCTCAAGGATATACGCCCAATATCATTCATGGATAACTCCTTTTGCTCTTCATTTTTGCGCAGAGAATTAACATCTATCTTATATTTCACATCACTAACAATTACCTGAGCTTCTTTGGAAGTGTGGCGAAAAAGCAACTTACTGCCCGAAGTGAGCTTCTTGGTTGCTGAAAACCAGCACACGCGGGCATCTAAATCCTGGGAGTTATTGGGTTGGTTGTTGGGTTTGACCAACATATCACCTCGGCTGACATCGATTTCATCTTCAAGCAAAATAGTGACAGATTGGGGATGAAATGCTTCATCCACCTCCTGGTCAGCCAGTAGAATCTGTTTGATTTGTGAATTAAACCCAGAAGGAAGAACGGTTACTTCATCCCCTGTTTTAAATACTCCCCCAGCAACACGCCCGGCAAACCCGCGGAAATCATGATGTTCATCCGAATGAGGACGGATTACCCATTGCACAGGAAAGCGAGCATCCACATGATTGAAATCGGATCCAACATACACATTTTCTAGGTGGTAGAGCAAGGGGGGGCCTTTAAACCAAGGCATATTTTCGGAACGGTCCACCACATTGTCGCCTTTGAGTGCAGATATAGGTATAAAGGTAATATCCGTTACATTTTCTAGACGGCTGGCAAACTCCGTGAATTGTTCGAGCACCTTGATGTAGGCAGCCTCTTCGTAGCCCACCAAGTCCATTTTATTAATACAGACTGATACAAGCTTAATACCGAGCAGGTCTGCGATAAAGCTGTGCCTTCTAGTCTGCTCGACCACCCCGTTTCTGGCGTCGACTAAAATGAGGGCAAGGTTGGCAGTGGATGCACCTGTGACCATATTACGAGTGTATTGAATATGTCCTGGTGTGTCCGCGATGATAAATTTTCTTTTTGGCGTAGCAAAATATCGGTAAGCAACATCTATAGTTATCCCTTGCTCTCTTTCCGCCCGAAGACCGTCGGTAAGAAGTGCGAGGTTAACATGTTCATCTCCCCGTTTTTTACTGCTTTGCTCAATGGCTTCGAGTTGGTCTTCGAAAATAGCTTTTGTGTCGTGAAACAACCTGCCGATCAGTGTGCTTTTTCCGTCGTCCACACTGCCTGCAG
>JAYNZN010000003.1:0-5975 GCA_038103695.1 Opitutales bacterium | reverse complement strand
TGGTGAAACGCAAAAGGTCCATGTTTAAATAATTTTTATCTTCACTCATTCTATTTTAAAATTAGAAATAACCTTGTTTTTTACGATCTTCCATAGCGGATTCAGATCTCCGGTCATCGGCTCTTGTGCCTCTTTCAGTTACCCTAGAAGCAGCCACCTCTGCGATGACCTCATCGAGGTTCGATGCAGTGGAGAGAACGGCACCAGTGCAGGTGGCATCCCCAATGGTGCGAAAACGGACGATTTCAGTTCTTGTCGTTTCCTTTTCAGTAGGAGAAACAAATTCACTCACGGCAAGAAGGGAACCATTTCTCTCAACTATCTCACGCTCGTGAGAAAAATAGAGAGATGGAAGCTCAATATCCTCTTTTTTGAGGTATTGCCATACATCCATTTCCGTCCAATTGCTTAGCGGAAATACTCTGAAATGTTCACCGTGACTCTTGCGTCCATTAAATAAATTCCAGAGTTCAGGGCGCTGGTTTTTGGGGTCCCACTGGCCAAATGCGTCCCGATGCGAGAAAAATCTTTCTTTGGCCCTTGCTTTCTCCTCGTCTCTACGCCCACCACCAAGGGCGGCGTCTAGGTTCTCTTTTTCAATTGTTTCCAGAAGAGTAACAGATTGGAGGGCATTCCGGCTGGCATTTGCCCCAGTTTCCTCTACCGCAGTGCCACGGTCAATCGAGTCCTGTACCAACCCAATGATAAGTTGGGCACCCATTTTTTCAGCAAATTGATCTCTGTAGGCAATGGTTTCTGGGAAATTATGACCAGTGTCGACATGGACCAATGGAAAGGGAGACTTCGATGGATAGAAAGCTTTGAAGGCCAGGTGGGCCATAACGATGGAATCCTTTCCTCCGGAAAAAAGAAGACCAGGATGTTCAAACTGGGCTGCAGTTTCCCGCAAGATGAAAATAGCTTCAGCTTCCAGTTGGTCCAAGTGGGTGAGGTTGTAGTTTTTCATTAATCGATAGAGATTGATTTTAAAATGTAAGCGAACAACGATTGGACAGATTCTTCTTCGCTTTGCTGTTCTGTGTTTATGGTAAGGCTGGGATTATCAGGTTCTTCAAATGCTGAGCTTTTTCCAGTAAATGCCTGAACCTTTCCTGCCTCAGCTTTGGCATATAGACCTTTTACATCTCTTTCTTTGCAGGCAGAGAACGATGCTTTTACGAAAATTTCATGGAAATTGCTTTCCCCAATGATTGATTTTGCAGCTAACCTTGATTTCCGAAAAGGGGTAATGAGTGAGACCAGTACAACCATTCCATTTTCGGAAAGTAATTTGGCAACCTCGCTTACGCGCCTGATATTTTCGATACGGTCTGAATCTGTAAAACCAAGGTCTGAATTTAAACCTGACCGGAGGTTGTCTCCGTCCAAAAGAATGCAGTGTTTGCCTTTATTATGAAGAAGTTTTTCCATTTGGATGGCCATGGTGCTTTTGCCGGACCCTGACAGTCCGCACAGCCAAAAAACCACACCTTTTTGCCCAAAAAGCATTTCTTTTTGAGACTTTGGTATGGAACGGTCTGTTATGGGATGTATGTCTGTTTTACTCACAAAAGGAAGCAGACTAACATAAAATAAAAAAAAAGCGAGAACGCTTAGGGGCGTTCTCGCTTATTGGGGTGAGAGTAAAACTCTCATGGGGTAAAGATCACACTACTTCACAGGGCATGCTCCGGCAAGATTAATCGAGATGTCTATTTCATTGGCGACTTTATCGAGATATTCCCCCGGTTTGATTCCAAAGTCATCGCGTTTGACCTTAAACTTGGATCGGACAATCAGGAGATCACCAGGTACACGATTGCGTTTTTCGAGCATACCTTCGAGGTAGGTAAGCTCGACCGGCAGGTTCATCTTTAGGGTAACATTGCGGATGGTCATCTTCCCTTCAGCTAATGCATGGAGTGAACGGCCTTGTTGCTTTAATTCAGTCAGGTTGGCCAGAGAAAACTCAATGGTAGGAAATTTTTGTACATCCAACCAGTCCTCCCCATGCATGTGCTCCTGCAAGACTGAATTGTCCACCCGCAAGCTGGAAGCTTCAAGGGAAATTGTCCCACTTGTCTCAGCAGGTTTTTCTGGATCAAAGGAAACATTACCAGAAACCCCACCTGCAGACCCATTGATCGACTCCAGAAGTGCATCTAGTTGGAAAATAACGGTGTTTACCCCTTTTGGGTCTTTAAAATCAAAAGCCTTTGCTCCACCGAAAAGAAGTACTGGAAAAAAGAAAAAAAAGAATCTGATGTGTTTCATTTCTCTATTCCATTGAGGTAGTGATTTTTTTCAAACTTCTTTTTCGGTAAATTCTTATAAAAAGTAAGCATGCAGTGACCAAAAAACCAATGGCGGGAGTTTCAATACCGCAAATAAACTGATCCACCCAGGTCACCTTGGTCTGGGTGCCCAGTTCCGGCATCCCTTCCACAACTGGAACCTCTTCTTGGACTGCAATACTTGTTGCCCAGAAAGAGAGACGGGCACCATCCAGAATCCAAAAGATCAATGTTGTGCAAAATGGAAGAAGGGTGATGAGATTCTGAATCACAGATTTAAGCTCTGGGGTGTGCCTGTTTGTGAGCATTCTTCAGCCTGGTTACAGAAACATGGGTGTAGACTTGGGTGGTGGATAGGCTGGCATGACCAAGGAGTTCCTGAACGGCTCGTAAGTCTGCACCATTGTCCAACAAATGCGTGGCGAAAGAATGTCTTAGTTTGTGGGGTGTGAAGTCCAGTGGAATGCCGGAGTGTTTTAAGCATTTTTTGAGCAGTATCTGAATCCACCTCGTGGAAAGCCTGTTTCCCGATGGATTGGTAAACAAGGGGGCGGATAAGGACGCATCTTCAGAATATCTCTTTCGAAATTCAGAGATTTTTTGGGCTGTGCGTTCGATAATTGGGCAGATTCTTTCCTTGCGGCCCTTCCCTGTTACTTTCACCACTTGGTTTTTCAGATCAATGTGCTCGTGGTTGAGCCCCACAACCTCTGACACCCGCAAACCTGCTCCATACATCAATTCGAGCACGATTCTATCCCTGGAAATCAAAAAGTCTGCACTTTGGGAGTTTTCATGAACCAAGGCGGGAGAGTTCATCAATGTCTTTGCCTGTTGTTCAGTTAAAAATTTAGGCAAGGGTTTATCCGCCTTGGGTACGGGGAGGTTTTTAAAGGGATTGGTTTCGACCCATCCCCTTTTTTGACAGTAGTGAAAAAAACTGCGTAAGGCAGATAATTGGTTTCCCAATGTGGTTTTGGATAATGAGTTTTGGGATTCAATCAGATAAGAGCGGGCAATTAATTTATTCGACTCCAAAATACCACAGCTTGGACTTTGGCTAGTGAGCCATTTGTTATACCGGATAAGTGCTAGTTTGTAATTCCGGAAGGTATGCTCCGATAAGCGTCGCTCAAGAATAAGGTGATCCAGAAATTGGCTTTCCTCAACACTAAGAGAAGAAGAGCTTTTGGGGGTTACTTTAACTGCACCCATGTCTCCATGATCAGTTCATAAATTCCAGCAAAAAAAATAAAAAGAAACACCAAAATGGCCACCGTCAGGTAAGCTCCAAAACCAATTTGAGGACTCTGGTTTCTTTCCTTGGCGTAAGCATGAGAAGTTTGGTCATGCGGTTGAATAGAAACTAGATTACCAGGTCTTTCGGAGCGGTTCTTGAGCGGAGGTCTGTGGTTCATTGCCTTCTTTAAATCTGGTTCCAATTGGAGAAGATATCAAGGGAAAGAATTGACCAATTATGAATTTGCAAGAA
This sequence comes from Opitutales bacterium, assembly GCA_038103695.1. Lineage (GTDB taxonomy): Bacteria > Verrucomicrobiota > Verrucomicrobiia > Opitutales > Seribacteraceae > Chordibacter. The sequence goes on along the minus strand of JAYNZN010000003.1, from coordinate 2,189 downwards.
AGGGAACCATTTTTGACATGACCCCATCGAGTTCATCCTCAAGAATGTAGTGTCCCGCATTAGGAAATGGATAAACCTGCAATTGGGGCCAAAACTTTTGCCATCTCTGGAGAAAACCTTCATGGAAACAAAAATCTTTCATCCCCCAGCAAGCGATTGCAGGTTTCGAGGAGAACAACTTTAATTGATCTTCTGTGAACTGTAAGGTTGGTCTGGTTGGGTGCCTTTTTTCATAGGGGATATCCTTAACGAAATTCCAAATAGCCACTCGATTCTTCCAATTGTTGTAAGGATATAGAAACCCTTTTTTGACAATTTTGCTTAGGCCATTGGAAGTAGCCATCCAGGTTGCGGGACGGGCAAACCCATTGAGTGCTCGCACAAAAAACTCACCTATGATTGGGAGCCTGCAGAAGAGAATGCGCTTGGGCACATCTTGGGAAAGAAAAGAAGCTGTATTTAAAAGAACAATTTTACGAACCCTGTCTGGGCTTTTGGCCAAGGCAGTCATTCCAATTGCCCCACCCCAGTCGTGTACCACCAAATTAATTTCCTTAATCCTAAGTGCATCCAACAGTTCAAGAACATGATTCGCATGATCCTGAAGACGGTAACTGAAATCATCAGAGTTAGGTTTGTCTGACAACCCGCAACCGATGTGATCCGGAACAATGCACCTGCCTGTTTCTCTAAGCTTACTGATGACATTCCGGTAGAAGTATGACCAGGTAGGGTTCCCGTGAAGAAAAAGCGTGGGAATGCCACAGTCCTCCCCTTCATCCAGATAACTCATGGTGTGCCCAGACCGGAGGGTGAGCCGTTGGGGCGTAAAGGGGTATTCTTTGCTTACTTGAATGGGTATGCTCAACGGTTGATCGATAACATGATGCTTGAAAGTCCACTGCCTATACCGAGTAGGGACGTTCTCGCAGTTAAATTTTCTGGGTTCTTTTCACATGCCAAAGTGTATGTGATCGGCAAGGATACTGAGCCACAATTTCCGAGATTTTCAAAGCTGGAAAAGTTAGATGTTGGATCGATGCTCATCGCATCGAGGACAGCAGTCGTGTGGGCCTTGCCCACTTGATGGGTGATAACAAGCTCTTGTTCATTGGGTTCCCAATTGTGTAAGCTAAGAAATTTGGCCCATGCCCGTTTAGCGACCGAAATACCAGCGTGCAAAAGCTCTTCCGAATCAGTCTGCATAACAAGGTCATCCCCAGAGGAGTCGCCCTCGCATAATTCATTGTGAGAGGTATCCGTTTCACAAACCCAGGAACCTACTAAGGGAGAACCAGCGGGAGCCAAATCTCGGTTTACAATAGACCAGGCAACCGCACCTGCTCCAATCGTGAGGTTGGCGAAGAATGGCTTGATTGATTTTCGGTCGTGAACACCTTCATTGAGTAGATGGATGGTTTTGTCAACCAGGGGGGCACCATTCTCGCCGGCCACTAAAATAGCCCGGTTTATCTGTCCGGATTCAATTAAAGATCCAGCCAGAATTAACGCATTCAAAAAACCTAGGCAGGCATTGGAGATGTCGAGGATTTGGGTTTTTCCACCAAGGCCCATCAGGCGATGGACATATGAAGCTGTAGCCGGTTCCAGGCGATCCCGGCAAACTGAACAATGAATGAGTAGATCACCTGCATGAGGATCAATACCACTTTGGAGAAGCTTGTTTCCCGCTTCAGCAGATGCTTGGGATGGTTTAAAAGCTGAAGGCCAAAGCCTCCTTTCCGAGATTCCGGTCATTAACTCAAGCCGGCCAACGGGCAGGTTTAATCGTTGGTAAAGAGGGCTGAGCCGGTTCTCTATTTCTGACGAAGAAATGATCTCTTCCGGTAGAGAATATGCCATCCCTTCAATGGCCACTTTTGAGAAATTCATTTCTTTAGGCTCATGGCTGAGGAGACCACATCCTGATCGAAGTAATTTAATCCCATCCCTGCATCGATAACAATCCCCTGTCCATTGATCCCGGATGACCTCGTGCTCAGTAAGAATGTGGCTAAATTTGCGACTTCTTCAGTTTGTAATGCCTTTTTTCGAAAAGTCAGTTTTTCCGCGTATAAATAGTTTACCAAGTAACCAGGAATCCCGGCAGATGCACTTGTTTTAAGCGGGCCTGCAGTTACGGAGGTAGATCGAACATGGCTGTCCTGGGTGCAGGCCTTGGCCCGAGG
>JAYNZN010000037.1:0-19220 GCA_038103695.1 Opitutales bacterium | reverse complement strand
GAACATGCTTTTTTAAGTGCAGCAAGGAGGCGGATATTTTCTTCCTCAGTTCCAATGGAGATTCTTAAATAGTCTGAGAGAAGCGGGCCAAGAGCCCGAGTAATGATGCCTTGTTTTTGGAGTTCCAGGAAAATGGACCTGCCATCCCCTGGCTTGGTCAGAATAAAATTTGCATGACTGGGAACATACTCAATGCCAAGGATGCTCAGGCCTTGGGTCAATTGTTCAAGGCCATCTCGGTTCCTCGTTTTACACTGAGCAACCCAAGAGCTGTCATTAAGAGCTCCAATAGCTGCTGCTTGTGCTACAGCGTTTATATTGAACGGTTGTCGGGCTCTTTGCAGAAGCGCAATCATTTCAGGAGAACTGTATCCGTAGCCAACCCGCAAAGCAGCCAACCCGTGAATTTTGGAAAATGTGCGTAAACAGATAACTTTTCGACCTTCCTCGATTAGTGGACGAAGGTCGGGAGGATTATCCAAATACTCTGCATAAGCTTCGTCGAAACAAAAGATCACATGCTCAGGTAGGTCACGCACAAATTCAATGATTTCCTGCTCTGTATTGGCAGTACCCGTTGGATTATTTGGGCTCGGTAGAAAAATAAGTTTGGTCCGCTCTGTAACCGCCTCTCTCATAAGATCGAGGTTGTGAGCAAGCCCAGGCATATGAACTTCGACTGGTTTTGCTCCCATGAGGAGGGCAACCAATTTGTAGACAACGAAGGCAAACTGTCCACATATGAGTTCGTCTCCCGGTTTCAAAAAGACATGACCAAGCAATTCGATGACCTCGTTTGAACCATTGCCAAGAACAAATTGTTTTTCATCGAGAGAGTGGTGCTTAGCCAGGCGAAGAGATAATGCATGGGCAGATCCATCAGGATAGAGGTGAATTTTTTCCAATGCTTTGACGGCTGCTTCCTTTGCTGAACCTGAAGCACCCCAAGGGTTCTCATTCGAGGCAAGCTTGCAGATTTCATTCAACTGCAGACCATGTTCCCGAGCCACCTCTTCGATGGGTTTTCCTGGTTCGTAGATTGGTTGATCTAAAATGCGAGCATTCGCAAGTTGCGATAAATTCATTAAACTTTTTACAATATATTCCGTAAACTTGAGGGGCAAGCAAGGAAACCAAGCAATTCTTTACCCAGATTTTTCTTCGTGTATTATGACTTTTTCATAATGAATGATCCTGCAGACAAATGAAGATAGCAGTAATGGGTGCAACAGGCCTTTTGGGCTTTTCCGTTTGCCAAGAAGTTTTGGCTCGGGGTCACAAATTATTGGCTTATTCGAACCATCCCTGGGCAGATCCTAAAGACCGATTTGATATCCGGCCCCTTTCTTTATGCGAGTTTGATCCTGTAATTAGAGAACTTTTTGATCAATGGCCTGACGCCTTGATCAATTGTGCCGCGGTCTCATCTCCCGATCAAGTTAACAAAAATCCTCAGTTTGCTCGATTGATTAATGTGGATGTGGCCAGAAGACTTGCAGAAGTTTCTTCCCATCTTGGCGCTAGGCATATCCATATATCCACAGATATGGTTTTTGATGGCACCTCTTCTCCATATCGATCCACGGACCCAACCAACCCATTAAGTGAGTATGGTAAGCAAAAGTTGGAGGCGGAAAAACAAGTACTGCAAGTGACGGATCAAAATCTAGTCGTATTACGCATCACCTTATTAAACGGAAACAGCCCGAGAGGAAACCGTAGCCCGCACGAGAGAATTTTGAATGCTCTAGCGAAAGACCAAACACCCACACTATTTACAGATGAATACAGGCAGACAAGTTCTGCTGAAAATGTTGCCCAATTGTTGGTAGAATTAATTGAGCGACCCAACTTGAATGGACTTTTTCATTGGTGTGGATCTGAAGTGGTCACACGCTATGAATTAGGAAAACGAATTTTGCAAAGATTTGGTTTGAATGTGAACAGGTTAGAAGCCAGTTCGCTTACGGAACTAACAGAAAAAGTAGGTAATAGACCAACTTGTTTAACTTTTGAACTGGCCCCCTTAGTAAGCAAAGTAAAAACGCAGCCCTACACTCTAGACCAACAACTTGATGAGTTGCATTTACCGGTCAGTTTGTATTCTTGGTACCGAGAAAATGTAGATCATCCTGATTGCTACACTCCAAGGTTATAAATGAGTCTGCATCGCTTACCTTTCCAAAAGGAATCTGGTGCCCAAAATATGGCCACTGATATGTGGTTGTTGCAAAAGGTTGACCAATGGGAGGGACCAATCTTTCGTCGTTATGGATGGTCCGCCCCTCAGGTTACTTTTGGGTATGGCCAGAAAGCGAATTGGGTGGAACAGGAGACCGGGATTAATATAAAATCTCTTACCCGTAGACCGACCGGCGGGGGGATTGTTCGACATGGGGACGATCTTACTTATTGCCTGATTGCTCCAAAGGGAAGTAAGGGTGCAGAAATGGCCCCGATGGATTTTTATGCTCAAGTCCATAGGAGGTGGGGAGATGCCTTATCTGAACAAGGAATTGTTAATTGTTTGATGCCTTGCCCCAAAAAATCAGCAAACGGAATACCTGGTGATTGTTTTAGTGAACCAGTTGGAAGAGACTTAATGAATGAACATGGTACAAAAAAACTGGGGGGTGCCGCCATGAAAAGAACCAGACAGGGCGTACTTCTTCAAGGAACTCTGGAGCTTAGTGCTTGGCCGGATTTAGATCATCCAAAAATTGAAAACCGATTTGTAGAACTTATTGCTTCAGACTTGGAAGAAGATGTCATTGAAAAAGCTTGGCCCACCACTTTAGAAAACGAGAGAAGAGAACTGGTTGGGATTTATGGCTCCCTTAGCTGGAACCAAGATCGTAAAGTGATCAAAATGGTCTAACGAACCAAAGTAAGGACATTTTCCACATGTCTGGTCTGTGGAAAAAGGTCAAAAGGCTGAGCTTCAATTGCACGATACCCTGCTTCTATTAGAATCTGGGTGTCCCTTGCCTGCGTGGCAGGCTCGCAGGATACATAGACAATAGTGTTAGGCGAAAAATCAATAGCTTGTTTAAGGAAGTCGGGGTCACATCCACGTCTCGGAGGATCAATAACCAAAGCCGTAGATCCAGAATATTCCTTGACTTCCTGAAAAATTGATGAGGCGTCTCCAAGAAAAAACTGGGCATTTTCAATTCGGTTGAGCTTTGCATTGGTACGAGCTCCTTCAAAGCCTTCCCGACTGATTTCGATCCCTACAACCTGCTGGAAACGGGACGCTGCACTTAGGCCAAAAAGTCCGCCGCCACAATAAGCATCAACAAGCAGGCTATTCTGATCTGCATTAGCCTGGGTCACCACATACTCGACCAATTGTGGAAGGATGTAGGGATTGTTCTGAAAGAATTCACCTGCCCTGAAATGAAAGATTAAGTCGCCGACTTTTTCACTTACCAATTGTTTGTGGTCAGTGACAACACCTTCAATCACATGGCGGAGAAGGAGAGTGCCCCCTTTTTTTCTTTTGGGTGCTCTTCTAAGAGTTTCTCGTGCTTCAGGTAGTGCATCATTAATCGCATCGGTGGCGATCGGACAATGAGAGACATCGACTAGGGCTCTTCTGGACCCATTCCGTAAAAAGCCAATGGTCAAATCATCACCCTGTCTTCCCCCCTGATAATGAGGAGTAAGCTTGGATCGATACCCAAAAGCTTTGGGCGATGGAATCACTGATTTGACGGGTACGGATAAATTACCGAGTCGCACCAGTGAGTTTTCCACTTGTTTGCGCTTCCATTGAAGTTGAGTTTCGTAGCGGGCCCCTTGATATTGGCACCCACCACATACGCCATGTAGCTTGCAAACAGGATCCATTCGATCGTCCGATGGAGTAATGACTTCAATCAAGTCGGCCTGGGAGTAGTTGCTATGATTACGAAATATTCTAACTCGCACCTTTTCACCGGGCCAACAATAGGGCACCTGAATAACCCAATCCTTGTCTCTTCCAATGCCCACCCCCAAGTTGGTGATATCTGAAATGAGCAGTTCAAGCTCGTGGTGGTAAGGGTAGGGCTCGGCAATAAAGCCTTTGGGTACACGGTTCATATGCTCATCGTTCGTAACTGGCTCGCCCTCGATCGGCAAAACCCTTTTTTTAATGTTAAATGAATTTTTCAATCGAGAGTGCAGCCAATCCCAGAATTAAGGAACTCGTAAAGCTGAGAGAATCCCCCAAGCGCCGAAAAGAGCATGGATTATTTTTTGTGGAAGGGATTAGCGAGCTGAAATCTTTGGTAAATTCGGGGAGGGAAATAAAAGAGATTTACTATTCATTCAGGGCCATAGAAAAAGATGAGCAAAATAAAGTCCTTATAGAGTTTCAAAATCTTGGAATTCAAACGGTCGAAATTTCACCCGTAGCATTTGGCAAAGCATCTTATCGTTCTGCTGAATATGGGTGGATTGGCTTGGTAAATACTTGGGATATTGGGCTTGATACAATTAACCTTTCAGAGAGCGGAGCAGTTGTGGTTTTAGATGAAGTCGAAAAGCCAGGGAATTTAGGAGCGATCTTGCGAAGTGTTGAGGCTTTGGGGGGGGCAGGCGTGATATTGTCAGAGCCGGCATTGGATTTCTTTAATCCCAATGTGGTTCGCTCTTCCCGTGGTTTAATGGGTTCATTACCGATTGCAAAGGGTACGAAACAAGAAGTTATTCAGTGGTTAAAAACCTCGAAAAGACCAATATGGGCGACCAGTTCTCACACCACAAACTTTCTGGGAAAACAAAAAATGCCTGACTCCCCGGTTCTTATTTTTGGAAGTGAAAAAAAGGGGTTAGGGCAATTTTGGCACAATCAAGAATTGGGTTTGGATTGGGTTAAGATTCCCATGAAAGGCACTGCCAGTTCCTTGAATTTAAATGCTAGTGTAGCATGTTTGTTATATGAATACAACCGTTTCCACGAAGATTAAAGAGCTACAGGCTCTTTAACCACGGCAAAGTTTTTTCCATTGCCTGTTCCATCGAAAGGACGGGGCGATAATTCAAGTCCTTACGGGCCGCATCGGATGAAAACCAATGGTCCTGTGCCAGTTGACAGGCTACAAATCGGGTCATGGGTGGATCGCTTTTTAAATGAAGTGTATGCCATATCTTTTCGATGATCGAACCTAGCTGATAAGCTGTCTTGAATGAGATTGATTTTTTAAGGTGGGGCAGACCGGTTTCCGAAAAAATCTGATTTAGCCACCTCCATAGATAAACAGGTTCATTCTGTCCAATAAAGTAGGCTTGTCCACCAAGGGAGGGTTCTGAAACCATAGCTTCCAAGGCACAAAGGTGAGCGTGAACAACATTTTCCACATGGGTCAGGTCGACCTTATTTTTACCATCCCCGACTACCTTGAATCTTCCTGTTTTATGCCGGGCAATCACCCTGGGGAGTAAATGAGGATCGCCTTCTCCCCAGACCAAGTGCGGGCGCAGTGCAATCGTTCGCATCCCTGATCGGTCATTCGCAGAAAGCACAGCTTTTTCTGCCATAGCTTTAGTGGTGGCATAAGGCGAAAAATTTTCGGAGGAGTAGGGCAGGGATTCATCCCCGTTACAGATAGGAAATTTTGAAAAAACTACACTCGGAGTGCTGGTATAGATGAATCTTTTTACTTTCGACTTTTTTGAAGCCACCAAGAGTTTTTCCGTGGAAGTATGATTAGCATCCAAATATTCTTGAAACTTTCCACCAACTCCAGCCTTGGCTGCTACATGGAAAACAGTGTCGATTTCCTGAAACCAATCCGCGGATAAAAACGATTCGGACAAATCATGGCAGTGGTAATGAAGCCCGCGAATGCGTTTTTCCGTGGGCACGGAAGGAGTTCTGCCCAAAGCATGGACTTCATGTCCTTGATTAATTAATTTTTGTACAATGCGAAAACCAATAAAACCGAGCCCACCCGTGACTAAAACTTTCATTTGATCTTTCCAAGATCTGGTTTCCGCCTGATCCTTTGGGTCCACTTTTTGGCTAAGGAAAGCCTGTGAATTTTTGCATTGTGACGAGCATCCACGGGGAGGCGCTTTTCAAAAAAGACTCGTTGAATGGCAAATTGGGGAAACCGCTTGGTGCATTCATCGAGAATCTTTTTTCGTAGAGTCATCTCTCCCGCCTTTCTCATTTCCTTCCGCACCGGCTCAATTACTAAGCAAGGTTGGTGATTAGGGGATTCACCTAAACCTACAAGAGCACATTTCTGAACAAATGGTAATTGATTAATCGAAGGTTCACATCTTTCTGTTTCGATCGGTCCATTTTTTGTGATGACACATTCTACTTTTCTACCAAGAAATCGTAGTTGGCCAGATGTATCAAAGTAACCCAAGTCGCCCATTCTGTGAAACTGGTCTTTTCCGATCTTAAACCTCGCATCACATGTTGCTCCGGGCATACGGTCGTAACCAGCTGAAACCATTCCACCTGATACGCAAATCTCGCCAACCTGACCAGGGTTGAGGCCGGAAAAACCCTCCTCATAATCGGGTAATGGAGAACGGACCGAGGGAACAATACACACCTTTGCTCCAGGAACTGGGGTACCGATGAGGGACCCTTCACCGCATAAAATAGATGTTTTATTTTGCAAGATTTTCGAAGCATGGGTTGAGGAAACCGGAAGGGCCTCCGTGGCTCCATAAGGAACAAATACTTTTCCGTTTGGAAGACACTGCTGTAAATCTTCTGCCAAGCTCGGAGCAACGGGTGCACCCGCCAAAAAAAAGCGATTCAAACCAGGAAACTGTAAATTCTTTTTAGTACTTTCAGAAACAATTTTTTTACCAATAACAGGCGAAGCAAAAGCAGTGGTGACCTTATGATTAATCAATGTTTGAACCAATTCTGATGGCTCTGCCAATGCAGGCTTTCTGGGATCAATCTCAGGTAGAACGGATGTGATTCCAAGTGCAGGGTTAAAAAGACCAAATATGGGTAGGGTGGTCAGATCAATTTCCCCCGGACTCATCTCAAAATTTTTTTTAAGGGCTTGTATCTGGGTGTCGAAGGTACGGTGTGAATACTGTACCCCTTTGGGCGCCCCTGTGGAACCGGAGGTAAAAACAATGGCTGCCAGTTGGTCTGGTTCGATCCGAAGGTCGGTTGGAATTCTTTTTTTAACTGCACGAGTACCAAAGTTTCCTGGACGAACTAGGTATCGTTTGCATACGGACTTGAAAGCCGTTGGGAAAATCCGGCTGATCCAAAAAGCTTTAGAAATCCCAACCATTGCATGAGGTTCGGTCCTTTTGATCGAGTTTAAGAATGACTTCACCCCCATACCAGGATCAATCACAACGGGAATTGCACCAACCCGAAAAAGGGCAAATGCCCAGATAATGAGCCCCGGTCCGGGGTTTACAAAAAGGAGGGTTTTATCCCCCTTTTTTATACCTGCATGGAATAATTCCTCGCATGCCTGATTAACTGTTTGGTCGAGCTGAGAAAAGGAAAGTGCCGGGAAAGTTGGTACCCTAGCACCACATACAATTGCCGGAGTTTGGGGGTACTTTTGAGCTGAAAGAGTTAGGTAAGTTGCAATACTTGCCCGTTGCTCCATCATACGGATATCGATAGTTTGAATTCTGAATTAATCGCTTTCGGCGAGCCAACGCTCTGCTTCTATCGCAGATTGGCAACCCATACCCGCAGCGGTGATGGCTTGCCTGTAGACATGATCAGCACAATCACCTGCCACAAACACTCCGGGAACCTTTGTTTTAACCATGCTTCCAGCCTCAGGCACCAAGTACTTATTGCTATCTAGCTCGAGAATACCTTCAAAAGGTTGGGTGTTAGGTAAGTGGCCAATGGCGATAAACACCCCCTTGCAATTAATTTCACTGGTGTCACCTGTCTTGAGGTTTTTTGTTTTAACCGCTCGAACCTTACCATCCTCGCCTGGCAGAATTTCTTCCACCGCTGAATCCCAGACAGCATGAATTTTCTCATGAGCTAAGGTACGTTCTGCCATAATTTTGGAAGCCCTTAACTCATCTCTTCTATGGATCAGGGTAACCTTTGAGCAAAAACGGGTGAGAAAGAGAGCTTCCTCGCAGGCAGAGTCGCCACCACCGACAACCACAACATCCATATCTCTGTAAAAGGCACCATCACAGGTGGCACAGGTTGTGACTCCTTTACCACCATACATCTCCTGCTCTCCGGGCACTCCAAGTAATCGTGGGGCTGCACCAGTTGCTATGATGACAACCTTGGCTTGGAAAGATTTATCCCCCGAATGAAGAACTTTAATGTCGCCAGAAAAATCAACCCGATCGATGAATGCATTTTCTACACGAGCACCAAATTTAGTCGCCTGTTTGCGTAGGTTGGCCATTAAATCATAACCGTCCACACCTTCAGGAAAGCCAGGAAAGTTTTCCACTTCCGAGGTGGTGGTCAATTGCCCTCCCGGTTGTTTCCCTTCGAGAATGAGGGGATTTAGGTTTGCCCGTGCTGTGTAGATACCAGCTGTAAAACCAGCACACCCAGTTCCTAAAATAATAACATTTTCCATGGTTCGATAAGTTTTAGAAGTAAAAGAGTTAAATAAAAAGGTTTTAAGTCGCGATCATGGCAGAACTTTTTGTATTGGTCGAGTAGATGTCTTGGTTTGATACACATTGTCACCTGCAGAGCTCTTTGAGGAATCATAAGCTGCAAACGGTTCTACAGCATGCACATGAAAAGGGTGTTAAAAAAATGGTTACTGTGGGAACCAGCCCTGAGGACTGGACAGACTACCAAAAGCTTGCACAGAGTTACCCAAATCAAATCTATTACTCAGCAGGCTTGCATCCAGGCTATGTCGATGAAAATTGGACCAACCAAGTGGAAGGGTTAGAAAATTTTTGGAAGGGCATGACCATGCCCGTTGCCCTGGGAGAGGTTGGTCTAGATTTCTTCCGTTTACCCAAAAACAAAACGGATGCTCATAAGATTATGTCTTGGCAAAGAGAAGCTTTTCGCTACCAACTAAAAATCGCACAGCAATTGAATTGTCCGGTTATTATTCACTCCAGGTCAGCTTTCAATGAGTGTATCAAGGAAATTGATGAAGCTGATGTGGACTGGGAAAAAGTAGTCTTCCATTGCTTTACCGAGGGTATCGATCAAATAAAATGTCTTATGAACCGTGGTGGGCGTGCTTCTTTTACTGGAATCGTTACCTTTTCCGGTACCGAGAAACTGTTAGAAGCAGTAGCATACCAAGGTACTAAAAAATTAATGTTAGAGACGGATAGCCCCTACTTGGCTCCAGTACCATTCAGAGGCCAAGAAAATGAGCCTGCAAGGATTCCTGAAATTGCCAGCAAGTTGAGTAGTGTTTTGGGTGAATTACCAGCAAGAATAGAAGAAATTACCTATCAAAACTCTTTAAGTTTTTACGGTTTGGATTTAGTGGATCCAACTTGATCCGCGTAAATTGTTACCTTTGCTGCGGCCCCATCTACTAATTGCTTAGCCCGCTTAATTGCTTTTGCAGTAGAGAGGGTTGGATTGCTGGCAATATGTGGGAAAATATTTCTCCGGTTAATTCGGGACAGGACTCCTGAATTTTTTAATATTCTTAAAAAATCTTTCCTGACCTCACAAAGTAGAACATGACAATTTTTCTCCTTTAATGATTCAAGCAGTTCTTCAAGTGCGAGAACAGAGGTTGCATCCAAGTGATGGGCATTAAGCATTTTGAGAACCAATACCTTCAAGTTTGGATCTTCCCCCACCCGTCTTATTTGATCATAGAATAAGTCAGCAGCCCCAAAAAAAAGCTCTCCTTCCACATGAACAATAGATACCTCAGGCTCAGGTCTTTTAGTATGGATTGACGCTTCCGTCAGGGTGCCTTCATTTGTGTATCCATATTCGACTAACTGGGGTTGAGCGACCTTACGCAGAAAAAGCAAAATGGAAGTAATTACGCCAGCAAAAATGGCCATTTGTAAAGAAAAGCTTAGGCCAACAAGGAAAGTTATAATGAATGCAAATGCATCTGATCGGGATGCCCGAGAAACGGTCTTAATCTGACGGACTTTTATCAGAGACAAACCAATGAACATGACTACAGTTGCAAGACTGCAGAGAGGAATGTAGCACACCAAATCCCCCAACACCCAAAACCCCGCTAATATTAAGGCGCCTGCAATAATATTTGCTAAATTAGTTTGTGCACCACTTTCCACATTTAAGGTTGAGCGAGTCAGCGAACCAGATGCAGGCATACCTGCAAAAAGTGAACACCCAAGATTCCCCATACCTATTGAGAAAGTTTCTTGATTTGAATCCAAGCGGGAGCCAGATCTGGCCGAAAGTGATTTTCCAATGGAGAGCCCTTCCAGTAAGCACAACAGACAAACAGCCATGGAGGCGGAAAAAATTAAAGGGCCATGAGAAAAGACTAACCCTAAATCGGGAACCTGAATGAAATTACCGTTGGCGGAAAAGTTCTGAAGGCATAATACCTCGATGCCAAGATTACTTAGCCCCCACCCAGCGAGTGATGCCGCAATCAGTGAAATTGCAACATTAGGAAGTGAAGAAGACCATGTATACAAAACAATATAAATCACACCGGTAAATATACTTAAACCTATGGTGTGAAGAGAAACCTGTTCAAGATGGCGACTCAGGAAATATAAAATACCCAAAAAGGTTGATGAGGGTGACTCATCCACATTCGAAATCCCGAGAACATGCCTGGTCTGGTTTGCTAAAATTAAGCAAGCAGCTGCGGTTATGTAACCAGTAATTACAGTCCTTGAAACAAACTGTACAATAAAAGAGACCCTGAATATGCATGCAGTAAAAAGTATAATTGCAGAACATGCTAGGACTAGCGGTAAAAGGTCTAAACCTGCCTGGGATGCAAGACCATTTGGTCCCAGCAATCCAGCGGCGGCAAAAACACCAAACAGCAATACAGCGGTTGCATTTGTTGGACCTTGAGTTATGAATTTGCCTCCCCCAAAGAGCCCGCCTGCAATCGCGGCAATCGCAGAGCCTAAGAGACCGTACTGAATGGGGAGTCCAGCAACAAGCGAGTAAGCCATGCCTTGGGGGATTGCCAATAATGCAACATTGAAACCGGCCGCAAGATCTTTGGAAAAGTGCCCTTTATCGTAGTTTCGTAAATTACTAAAAAAGTTAAATCTAGGAAAATATAGATTGAGCTTGGGCATAGGCTTATGAAAAATAACTGGTCCGAAAGCTCACGGATTGTAAATCATCTCATAAGCTTTTTTACTGCTCATCCATCTAAGGTTCTCATCATCGTAACTTTTTTGGATTTTAGCCAATTCATCCCTTATTTGATGAAGTCTCCGTGTTTTAGGGTTTTGGCTAAGGCTTTTTTTCTGGCTAATAATATGTTCAGCAAGTTCCTTTTGCAGGGAGGATTTTTGACTCAGGAGTACCTGGACTTTATCTTTGATTGAATCAATTGCGGAAATAACCTCATTATGAAAATTTTCTTTGGTCGTTTGGAGGTTTTTCATGACCTCATTTCGAGTCAACTCGTTTAAGCTATTATCTTTCGCCATGCGTTCTAATTTTGAAAATATAAGAGAAAATTCGTTTATCTTCCCGTACTCACTAATTGCTTTGATTTCCAAGAAATCTTTTGGGTTTTTTCTTGCCTCCTTGTGGACAGAATCAATTTCTATGAGGGAATTCTTTAGTTCACGAATTTCTAATTCAACTTGCAGAATCTCAGATCTTAGAGCCATAGCTTCTATACTATCGCTTGGACTTTCTTCTAGCATAGAACTTATATAAACCTTTATCTTAGAAGCCTCTCCCTCCAATTCACGAATATCTTCCAGCTTATTCAGTTGGGAGGGTAAGAGCGGTCTTTGATTGGCTTCCACGGCAATGCATTTTTTATATGAACGAAGGATGAGCTCACATAGCAGAGCAGAAGCTCTTTCTGTATGGCCCTTGCACACAATTTGAGCTTTTGTCTCCGTTTCTCTCCGTAAATAAAAGAGAGATTTAATAATGTCCTTTTCATTGTGACCGAATAGTTCGCTTGTAAAAGCACCCAAAATTAAATTCTTGGCATTGGGGTTTTCGTTGAGTTTAGAAAGAAGGTATTCAATAAAAACCTCACCCCTGAGTGCTTCAACATGGTAGTTAAGTACGAATGGCTTTTTAATCTTAGAAGTAAGTGTGAGAGCCTGCTCTACCCAGTTAGATTTCTTGATTCCATCCGTGATGAATGATTGGTTTTCATCTTTTGTAATTTCAGCAATGCCCAACTGTTTCTCGATTGAAGAAAGATCTTCCAATGATAACTCAGTATTTTTTTCCACATCACGCAAATATGTAGCGTAAAAAAATATTCCGACGCTAAGAAAAAGAAATGCAATGCAATGCCATGTTTGCATACCCTTAGTAAGATCACTTTTTGTTGCTTTGCAACAAAACGCGACTCGATCTTCGTAGAGTTTGTTTGACTATATGTTGCACTATCCATTCCATTTGAATTATGTCCGAAAAATCAATTTCGTTCGAATTTTCTCAGAAACTAGTGGGTATCCAAAGGCCCTTATATTCTTACATTTTGAGTATGCTTCCCCATAGAGAGGATGCGGAGGATGTTTTACAGGAGGTGAACTTAATTCTTTGTAAAAAAACAGACGAATATTCACCAACTGGAAATTTTAAATCTTGGGCTTACAATATTGCTCGCTTCCAAATTATGGCTCACATAACAAAGAAGAAGAGAAACAGAATATCCTTCAGTAATGAATTGGTAGATGCATTGGCGGAAGAGAATACAGACACAGATTCTTTGCATCTTTATCAAAAAGCTTTGCAGGTATGTTATGAATTGCTGCCTGAACATATGCGTGAAATTGCCCATCTTAGATTTAAGGAAGAATGCAATATTAAGGTTATTAGCCAAAAAGTTGGCCGTCCATTAGGGGCGGTTTCTGCCACCTTATTTCGAATCCGCAGTAACTTGATGGAGTGTGTTAAGATTAAGTTATCCAGTGTTGAATTAGAGTCCGGTTAAAAAATTTTTAGAATTTTGGTATTTTTTCCCCATTTTGTGCTAATAGAACAACACAATCTGTTTTATTATGAACGAAAAATCTACCCCCAAAGAGATCGCACGTTTAACCTCTTCACTTTTAGACGAAACCATTTCGAGGCAAGATCTCGTTTATCTTAATAGCCTTTTACTCAGTTCTAAAGAACACCGCAAAAAATATCTCGAAATTATCCAATTAGAATCCTTGTTACATTGGGAAGCCAGCGATTCGTCTGTATTGGAGGCTTTACCTTCTAAAAAGACAGAGATAATTTTCTTTCCATGGATTAGTTCAATAGCGGCCATTTTCTTAGCAATTGCAGGTTCTTGGTGGTCTTTTCTGCACTTTAGTTCTGAAGTTGATTCACGGATTTTATCTAGCTTTGCATCAGGTACAACCCAAGATCGATTTGTAGGCTCCTATAATACAACATCTTCATCTAATCCTAATCCCTACAGGGCTTTGGGAAATGCTCAATTCACAGATGTGAACCCATTAATGATCGCGAATGAATTTGCGACCAGAGCGATGGAGCTTCTGTCTGCGGATAGTCACAACAATGGTTCGCCAACTGGGACACTGGAAAACTACGGCGCACTTAACTCATGGAGTCGATTGTCCGACCTTTCTGTCGCAGCCAATAGTGGAGTTTTACCAAGCAGGGGTGAAAGTATGCTACAGTTCAGCCCTCTTTTTATCAGTATGGATACACAAGAGGCACAAATTGTTGAAACTGTTCAGGTTTTAGATGTGCGAGAGGCACTGAAGATTTCAAAAAAAACGCAGCTACCTCCTTTGATTTCGGCATCAGTCAAATTTAATCAAAGCCACGGTGAATGCCAAGAGTCCGCAGAATATGGTCTTAGCCTATCAGCTTACCGAGGAACTGAAGCGGAGGAAGGCAACAGGCTTTTGCATGTAGAAAAGAGTACTTCCGGTGACCTTAACCCAAGTACTTGGCATGAAATTAGATCAGAGATAGAGATTCCTGCTGAAACAGATTTTGTTGTTGTTTCCTTGAGCACCCGTAAATCCGGGCCCGATGCTTTATTAGCCAACACCAGCGCCTATTTTTCAGATGACTTAGAGCTATCTCTTTCGATCGGTAATCACTTGGAGGTCGGACCGATCTGATACGGCTTACCTATCCTATTTGGAACTTTGTTTTTCTGCGTGGTTGACTTATAGTCATCCTGTGACAAGGGGTTGTTTATGGTCCCAGTTATTTATGGTATTTTTTTAACCCTCTCATGGTATTTGAGTTATGGTGCAGATTGGCCTAATTATGGAGGGATTTCCAGAAGTCACAGTTCTGAAGAACAAACACTTCGCTTGGATTGGGGGTATGACGAGCCTAAAGTTTTATGGAAACTGGAAGTTGGGTTAGGGTATTCATCCGTAGTCGAATCTAGCGGATTGGCTTATACCCAAGGGTACAAAGACCAAAAAAATACCCTTTATTGTGTCGAGGTTAACACTGGTAATGTACGATGGAAGTACTCCTACAAATCCAATCTCGGAGATAAATATTTTCAAGGTGGATCTCGGTCTACTCCAACAATTTTTAATAATAAAGTATATCTTCAAGGGCACGAAGGTCCCCTTTACTGCTTAGATGCTGAAACAGGCCAAGTTATTTGGTATAAACACCTGGTGAGAGATTTTGCTGGGCGGTGTCCAACCTGGGGATACGCAGCGGCCCCATTAGTGATCGAGGAAAAAGTCATCGTACAAGCCGGTGCCACTAATGGATCTTTACTTGCACTAGATGCGAATACAGGCAAGGAGGTTTGGCGTGGTGGTACAGCAGAAGCTGGTTATGCAAGTCCTTACATCAGAAAATCTGGACGAAACCAAGTCGTTGTTTTTAACCAGTCTGGACTTTCCATTCACAATCTTACAACAGGAATAGAAGAAATCTCATACCGTCATAAAACTAGATATGAAGTAAATGCAGCTCAACCTTTAGACTGGGGCTCTAGAATGCTACTGGCAAGTGGCTATGGAAAGGGTGCGGCAATGTTAGATTTGAGCAAATCGCTACCCAAGGTGGTTTGGGAGTCTGATGGAGTTGCTTGCCAAATGGCAAGTTTGGTACAGCACAATGATTATGCTTACGGTATACATGGGCAAACAGGTGCCAATGCCAAGCGGGCTACCCTTTTTTGCCTTGATCTCAAAAGTGGACGAAAAGTTTGGGAAGAAAAGGGTTTTGGTGTAGGCACCCTAATTCTTATTGACGAGACCCTTGCTGTTTTGAGTGACCGGGGCGAACTTGGGTTGGTTCCCGCTTCGCCCAAAGGCTTTAAGGAGCTGGCACGTTTTCAAATTCTAGGAGGGAAAAATAATTGGACGCCACCTGCCTATGCAAATGGCCGCATGCATTGCCGCTCTAGTTCAGGGCGTTGGGTTTGTTTGTCAATGGGCATGCAGTAGTTTGACTTGTAGAGGTATTTTTCCTGGTGAATGGAGTTACTGTGAAAAATATTTATCTGAAAGCCCAAGGATTAGCTAGTGAGTAGTTCCAAATTGTTGTATTCTTTATTAATATTATGAAAACTTGGTATCCTCTAATCTATCTACTAGTTTGGTGTGTCTTTTTATCATCCTGTATTCGATTTAGCTCACCCAAACAAACCACAATTAAGGCGAGTAGTACAGTGCGCTTGGAAAACAAGACATCTGACTGGCTATTTTCTCGAGGGGATAGAGGGGTGGGCGTATCCACCGAAAGAGGGTTGCCCGAAGAATTGAATAACACCCTACAGTGGACTCATCAGATTCAAGGTGGGGGGATTCCTGTGGTTGCGGGTGGGAAAGTTTATCAATTTGGATATTACGGAAGCGGGGAGGAAATCGAGGAAAGTCTAACCTGCTTGGACTTGGAAACAGGGAAACTTCTTTGGGATAGAAGAAGAAAAGATTTTATCAGTGATATTGTTTATGACCGATATGGCGTGGGTTCGGCGTGCATTGATGTTGAAACGGGTAACGTTTATTTTCAAACGAGTGCAGGAGAAATTGTTGGTTACACGCCAGAGGGATCCCTTCTTTGGGAACGATCACTAATGGAAGAATTTAATCGTTTAACTTTTCCTAATGGTCGGACAGGCGGGCCCTGTGTAGATGAGGGACTCGTTATTTTACATGCGATCACAGCCAATTGGGGATCAAATGGAGCCGCAAGAGACAGGTTTTACGCATTTGATAAGAAGAGTGGGGATTTAGTTTGGACATCCACGCCAGGAACTATACCTAAGGACAGCTCTTTCGCTCCTCTTGTGTTTGAAGATCTGGAAGATGGAAGGAGGGTCTTTTACAGCGGCACTGGTTGTGGACATGTGGTTTGTATCGATGCCCGTACTGGGCAACCTCTGTGGAGATTTAAAATGTCACATGGAGGAGTCAATGCTGGTGTAGTTGTGTACGAGGATCTTATCATTGCAATCCATGGTAAAGAAAACATCGACAATTCTCGAATCGGCAGAATGGTAGGCATTCGAAAACCATTTAAACTTCCTAGTGCTGGAGAGGCGATCAAAGAGCTCACCTACATCAATGAAGCCTGGAGAAATGATGAACTTGAATCTTTTACCAGCTCACCATGTATTCATCGCGACCGAATTTACACAACCGTGAAAACAGGTGAATTATTTTGCAATGATGCTAGAACAGGGAAAACCTTATGGACCCTGAAATTAGCCCCAGACCAAATACATGCAGCCCCAGTCTGGGCAGATGATAAACTATATGTACCAATGTTTGATGGTGAAATTTCGATCGTTAGGGATATGGGTAATTACGGCGAAATCATGAACCAAGTCGACCTTGGTAGTCCATGTCTTGCCGCTCCAGCTGTCTCAAGCGGCAGAATTCTTGTTCAATCGAAAAAGCAATTATATTGTTTTGGGAATGATTTAAAGCCAAAGCTCTTCCGACCGAAGGTGCAGGATGATCGTCCGCTTGGTAATCAATTTGCATCTCTTCAAATTATTCCATCAGAATTTACCTTGAATGCCGGGCAGAAATTAAATTTCCGTGTTTATGCACTTGATGCCAAAGGTTTAAAAATTAAGCAATTAGGAGAAGGGTTAAGTTGGGAAAAATGGATTCCACCTACAGCCAAAGTGCAGGCACAATTAGACGGGAACCTTACAGCAACAGGCCCGGGAACTTTGTTCGCAAAACCTGATGCAAAACTTTCTGCAGGAGCAATACGAGTAACCTACGACGGGTTAAGCGCAGTGGCACGCGGAAGAATTATTCCTTCCCTGCCTTACTCAGAGAATTTTGAATATGGATATAATCTGACCAATCAATCAACCGACGGAATTGCATTCTCATTCCCCCCACTTCCATGGCTGGGGGCACGCATGCGTTGGCAAGTACAGGATCTTGATGGAGAGCGTGTAGCGGGAAACACATTAGACCGGGTTCTTTTTCAACGGGCAATCAATTTCATCGGGTCTCACGAAGCACAGGATTACATCATGGAACTTGACGCAAAAGTCGATGGAAACAGGAGGATTAAATCGACTGTGGGGCTGATTAATCAGAGATACATATTTGCTCTGGTTGGAAATGCTAATCGTTTAGAGGTTGTATCGAATTACGATCGATTCCATAGGGCTGTCCCTTTTGCCATTAAAGCGAATATCTGGTATCGCCTAAAGGCCCAAGTCGACATCCTGGAAAACGGAACAGGGTTAGTGCGTGCAAAAGCTTGGCCACGAAACGAGCCTGAGCCAGTAGAGTGGACATTGGAGGAATCACACAACCGCCCACATACAAAAGGAGCTCCAGGAATTTATGCCATGTCTCCGCAGAGTAAAAAAAAGGTCTACTTTGACAATCTATTGATTTATTCAAAACCATAATTTCTAATGTGCTGCCCTTAAATATTCGATGAAAAACATATTATATTTTATATTTATTTGTACCCTTGCCATCCCGCTTCCTACACAGGGGGAAGATTGGCCAATTTGGGGTAAAAATAAAACCCGTAATATGGTGTCTCTTGAGACAGATATTCCATTTCAGTTTTCGCCTGGCAGAATGCGTCAAGATGAGTCTGTAGATATAGATACTACTTATAATGTGAGATGGGTAGCAAAGTTAGGTTCACAAGCCTACGGGAATGTTACAATCGGAGAGGGTAAAGTCATGGTGGGTACCAACAATGAGTCACCAATGGACCCCAAAAAAGTTGGTGATCGAGGTGTAGTGATGTGTTTCAATGAAAAAACCGGTCAACTTGAATGGCAACTTGTGATTCCAAAACTTGGGGCAGGAAAGGTAAGCGATTGGGAGTATATTGGTGTGTGCTCATCTCCGGCCATTGAAAATGGAAAGGCATATGTGGTTACGAATCGTTGTGAGGTAGTATGCTTAGATATAAATGGCTTAAAAGATGGAAATCATGGACCTTTCATGGAAGAGCAATCATATGTTCGCCCGAAAGGATCCTTAGATCCGTTGAATCCTGAATTGGATGCAGACATCATTTGGAAGTATGACATGAGAGATGAGCTTGGTGTATTTCCTCATAATGTCACAAGCTCTTCTGTATTGATCGTGGGAGACAGCTTATTTGTAGCCACTTCTAATGGAGTCGACTGGTCCCATACCAATATACCGAGTCCACTTTCTCCTAGTTGGATTGCAATTGATAAAAATACCGGAGAACTGATTGGAGAAGACGGTTCTGGGGCAAGTAAAGAGGCTCTTCATGCGGCGTGGTCCTCCTTGACCTATGGTGTAGTTGATGGAGTCGAAACTTTATTTTGGGGAGGAACTGATGGTTTTCTTTACGGCTATCCCAATGAGACCACTCAGGATGAAGAAGGTTTTGACCTCTTTCTCCCCAAGTGGAAGTTAGACTGCAATGAAGCTAATTATCGTTTGGATAGCAAGGGCAGGAAAATTCCATATGCCACTCCTCCTGGTCCGAGCGAACTTATTGCCACCCCTGTTCTTTACCAAAACAAAATTTATTGTTCTACAGGACAGGATCCAGAACATGGTGATGGAGTGGGGCGCCTCTCCTGTGTCGATGCCAAGTCCGGAGATTTAATTTGGAAAAATACCGATATTGGAAGAACGATCTCGACCCCTTCGGTCGGTGATGGGCTAATTTATCAGGCAGA
>JAYNZN010000036.1:0-19433 GCA_038103695.1 Opitutales bacterium | reverse complement strand
ACCTTATCCATTAGGCGATGGAATGTTTTGGGGCAAGCTGGATGGATCGAACTGCACAATTTAGTTTTCGAACTTTACAAAATATTTCCCTGTAACATGAATGTGGGTAGCATTGAAATGGTAGTGGATTTCAGGAAAGTAAAACCAAACTCAAAGTGGGGAGTTATTCCCTACAGGGTGCTGGAATCTGGAAAAATTGAGGTTCTGATCATTTCTACTAGACGCAAGAATTGGAGCCTGCCCAAGGGTAACCTTATTAAAAACATAGGCCCTCAAAGAACTGCCTTGTTAGAGGCTTACGAGGAGGCTGGCATTGATGGCAGTCTTCAATCCAAACCTATTTTTTGTTCCATGGGCCGTACCTGTATTTATTTCTTTCCGATGGAGGTCAGTAAGACATTAGATTATTGGCCTGAGTCGAGCTTTCGAAAACGTAAGTGGGTACAAGTATCCAAAGCAAAAAATATTCTTCATCATCAAGAAATAGGCAAAGTCGTTCAAAATTTCTTCACAAAACTAAATTGATTTTCTTTGTCGCCTTTCATTCCGTCCTTAAAATCATTCGGAATGAGGAGTAATATTTTTGACTTTGAAAAAAATTCACCGATTTTCAAGCCCCCGAAATATACTGGTGTCACCCTTTCTTTGCTATCAATTTTTGTTTTAGTTTGCATGCTTGCAGTATGGGAAAAAATTACACCGAAAGAAAATTCGATCAAATTGTATGGTCATGCATGGGCTGATTGCAGAGAACCCCTTGAATTATGCAAGGTTGCTTTTGAAAAAGAAACCGGCATTCCGGTAGAAATCGGATATCTCGAAGATTTCTCTGCTAAATACGAGCTAAACTCATTAGATAAGTCTGTTGACTTTCATATCTTACCCAGTGAGTTCGCAAAAAATAAAATATTTCATGAAGAAACATGGGCAGAGAAACTCGACTTGGCACATCACCCTGCCGAAATTACTGAAGATTCAATTTACAAGAAAGCTATAGTGGGGTTGGTAAGCAAGAGAACAGCCCAAAGTCCTAGCACACTTTTGTTCCTAAGATATCTATCCGCACCATCACGTGGGCAGTTTGAATTTGCTTCTTGTGGGTGGACAGGAGTGAGAGGAGATAAATGGCGAATTTTACCGACCTTAAAAATTTTAATACCGCTTAAATTAAAACAAGCATTCATGCCTATCCTTAAACAATTTAAAGAAAGAGAAGGCATTCTCTGGGATCCCCAATTCATGGCCCCTTCTTCAATATTAAAAGTAGCCAATATTACTTCAAAGGGTGATGATAAACAATTCATGCCTGACTTAATTTGGTTACCCCTAGAATTAGATACAAGGCATCTTGATTCTTTGGCTTTTAAAGCTATAGAAAAGTCCTCCGCTGGAAAACAACTACCAAGGGCCTACCTAAGCCAATGGTCTGACTTTCAGCAAACGGCACTTAGGTTTAATAGATTTGCGACCAAGTACTTAGACAATTGAATATCTTCAAGGCAATCCGATCAATTCTTAATGAATAACTTAGTTTGTAACTTATTTGTAATTTTTGCAGCCGGTTTAATATCGATCCATTCACAACCTAACCAAGATCAGGAAGAATACCTCGAGGATTTATTAGGGGTACAAAAAAAGATCCAAAGTTTGTTACCAATGCTCAAGCAATCGGTCGTCGCAATTGAAAGCGTAGACGGTGCAGGAAGCGGGGTCATTGTCACTGAAGATGGTTTAGTTCTCACTGCAGCTCATGTAATTGGTGAAAGAGGAAAAGAAATGACGGTCATTCTTTCTGACGGTCAAAGAGTTAATGCAATAAGCAAGGGCGGTTCCGAAATTTCGGACGCAGGGATGATCCAATTAGAGGGAAACCTTAAATGGCCATTTGCTGAAATGGCAGATTCTAGTAAAGCTCTAGCCAATGAGTGGTGCATCGCTCTTGGTCACCCAAATGGATACGATCCTAAAAGAGGAATGGTTTTGAGAACCGGAAAGATTCTTTCAACAAAAGATGAAACAATAAGAACCAACTGCCGACTACTTGGAGGTGATTCCGGTGGTCCACTTTTTAATCTAGAAGGCAAGATTGTTGGAATTCACAGCAGAATCTCCCGAAGTCCTGATGATAATTTTCACATAACAATCGAGTCTTATATATCAAATTGGGAATATTTTCTTTCTGAAGAAATCTTAACTTTTAACAAGCTGCAAGGAGGTGGCTTTTTAGGAGTAGCCTGCGAAAAGTCTGAAAATGGACTCCGTGTTTTAAGTGTAGTTCCTCAATCAGCGGCAGAAATGGCGGGAATTACACCAATGGATGAACTTCTTCGATTGGACTCAATTCCTTTAGATACCAGAGAAAAACTCACGATTTTAGTCTCAAGCAAACAACCAGATGATACAATTTCTCTTGAGATCCTAAGGGAAGGGAAAGAAAAAAAAATTAAAGTCTCCTTAGGGAAACGAAGTCAGTAATGAAAACATTATCATTTCTCTTCTTTCTTTTGTGTGCAAAATTTTTCCTCACTCTTCATTTATTTGGGACAACCCAGCACGAAAAAGAGGCGGTCAACGGTTTTAAGGTATTAGAATTTCTGGGTGATGGAAAAAAAGAGATTCGTAACACTACCCTTGCACTTTTTAGAAATGGTAAACAAATCTCTCTTGGAACCTTAATCGATGCTCGCGGTCTCTTTCTAAGCAAAGCAAGTGCATGCGTGGGTGCAAAATTTGCAAAAACAAGCTCTGGAGAAATTGTGCCGATCAGAATTCGGAAAAGAGATCCCAAAACAGATCTCGCTCTTTTGCAAATTACTGAATCTTCCAAAGTTTGGCCCTCAGTCAACTGGGAGAAAAAACGTTCTAAATTGAGTGAAGGGACATGGGTGACCTGCTCCAGTCCATCTTTAAGTAAAGTATATTTGAGTACAGTAACTGGTAATCTTAGGGAAATTTTAAAGGAAGGAGGCGTTATGGGGGTTGAGTTTAATGGCGAAGATAATTCATCAAAGGGGGTGTCTTTAGAAGAAGTTTTTCCCCACTCTGCAGCAGACCGTGCAGGTCTTCGCATTAACGATCAAATAGTTTCCATTGACGGGTTACACATTAAAAGCAGCAAACAGATATATGATTATTTAGGGAAAAAAGACCCAGGTGATTTACTTCGTCTACAAGTAAAGAGAAAAGACAAGAGACTCGATGTAAGAGTCACTCTTGGTCATCGATCAGTAACTTTTGACCTTTTTAATCGGAATCTTTTGATAAGTGGGCCGACATCCAAAAGGAAAGATAATTTTCCCCTCGTACTACAACATGACGCTCCAATGAATAACACGAGCATGGGGGGTGGTTTATTCACCCCATATGGATACTGTGTGGGGATCAATATCGCACGGGTCGATAGAGTAACTAACTATGCCCTACCGACATCGATCATTAGGCCTATTCTAGGTAATTGGCTGAAGGATATATAATCAAAATTAGCGTAATGGGTAACCAATAACCAACCTAATTCCAATTTCTGACCCTCTGTAGGAGTCTTCATAGGCTGCTCTACTTGCAGACCTAGACTCCTGAGCTGTTCTGTAAAAACTACCACCTCGCACAACTCTTGCCGTGCCCATTACTGGTCCAATAGGATTAACTGCCTTGTCGTACTTTGGATAAGGACCGTAATAATCATAACACCATTCCATAACATTGCCATGCATATCGTAAATTCCCCAAGCATTGGCAGGATATTTAGGAGATTCTTGATTAATGGCAGAAACAGACCCCCGATTGAGAGGGACAAATAGATTCCTACCAGGTCTTTCATCTAAAATGTAATTTTTCTTTGACCCATCGATGTTGGCATTTTCACCAGTTAACCAGTTGCCCTCTCCCAGTCCGCAAAAGCCGGAATTGCCAGCTCGACAAGCATACTCCCACTCCGCTTCCGTGGGCAAACGAACCACTAGTGGTTGAGGTATTATCTTTTCCTTCCTCCACTTAGTTGTTAACGCCCAGCAGTAGGAAACTGCCTGAGAATAGGAAACTCTTGTGACTGGCATAGATTCATCCAATCTACCTGCACGTTTGCAGTGGATTTGATCCAGCTTCTCGATTAAGTCATCAAAAGCTGCAAGTTTTGGGTTTTTGAAAGGATAAGTCCTGCCACTTTTAGCTAATTCCCAATTCCCATTTTGTTTAAATACCTGATGAAATTCGATTTTCTCAGCCTCTTTTTCCCAATATCGTAGAACAGCATAGACTCCTCCAACCCTACCAATGGTACCACTCACTTCATCCAATTGATTATCGGACAATGAAAAGATTGGGTCTCCTTTTTTAAAATCCTCATCAAATTCTTGATTCCATTCACGATTGGTTAATTCAAATTTACTCATCCAAAAGGGCTTTGAAATGACAACTTGATGACTTTCCTCATCTTGGTTTCTTCGGTACTCATGAGTTGGACTGCCCATAGTAAAAGAACCTGAATCAATTCTAACAAAATTAGCTTTTTTTCGATCCAACTCCTTCATTTCTAGATCAGAAATCATGTTTCTTGGCTCTTTGGGAGGAAGGTGGCTGATTCCTTCAACTCTAGCTAAGCAAAGAGAACCAAATAGGGATAATTTTACTAAAAAAAAGAGCAAAATACATTTAAGAAGAAGATACATTTTTGTTTTAATAACCTTCAACTATCAGAGTTTTGCTGAATCATAGGTAATTTAATATAAAAAGTCGTCCCAACGCCCTCTTTGCTATCAAACCATATTTGGCCGTTATGGGACTTAACAATTACATTATGAGCGATTGCAAGTCCTTGGCCCGTCCCAACTCCCACTTCTTTAGTAGTAAAGAAGGGTTCGAAAATTCTCGTCTGCACTTTAAGAGGTATACCACCTCCATTATCTGCAATAGCAATCACAACGCATTCAGCATCTGGATAATGTTGAGTGGTCACAACTATTGTGCCTTTTTGCCCATCCTGTAATCTATCTCGGATTGCATGAGCCCCATTGACTATTAAATTGAGAACAACCTGATTAATCTCTCCGATATTACAAGGAACCATAGGCATATTTTCATGAAGCCTCAGGTCTAGTTCTGCATGGTATTTCCATTCATTGGTCGCCACGACTACCGTCGAACGTATTGCCTGATTCAAATCATTAGGCCTTTTTTCGGACTGTGCATCCCGATAAGCAAAGTTTTTCATTGATTTTACAATCGTGGTGATCCTAGAAATACCCTCGGATGCTTGCTCCACCGCTTCCGGGGCATTTTCCTTGAAGAAAATGACTTCTTCATCATCAGGAGCATCCGCAGATTGGTTCAGTTTCTTGATAAAACCACTCACAGCATCTTTGAGAAAAAGTATGTTATCATTGGCAAATTGAGAGGGTGAATTGATTTCATGAGCGATGCCTGACGCCAATTGCCCAACAGCTTCCATTTTCTGAGCATGAACAAGTTGTGTTTCCAATTCCTGTCTTTGAATCATCTCATTCTTTAGCTTTTCATTACTTTTTTGTAATGCCGATGTTCGCCTCATTACAGTTTCTTCTAGCCCAATAATTAAGCCTTGTAATTGTCTAGTCACTGAACGAATTTCGTATGGGCCTGATTCTTTTAAATTAAAGGGTTGATTATGTTGGATTGAGTTTTTGGCTGCATATTCCAGTTTCCGAATCGGACTTGCGAAACTTTTGTAAGTTACAACGGAAAGGGCCGCTACAAGGAAGAAGTATAATGCACTTGCTATGAAAAAAAGTATGTATCTTGTACCCCTCTCCTCTTCTATGAGAATCCATTTTCGTGCTATAGCAGCTTGTGATTCTCTCAAGTTTGCATGTGCTTTTGCTTGAAGCAGGTCAAGGTCAGATGCCAATTCTTCTCTCGCACTATTGTATGACGAGATAGCTTGATTCCTAGCCTTTAACGATTGCTTTTCAAGCTGAGTACTCATGTTCTCCAAAGAAAAAATTGTTGATTCTAAATTTTCCAACTTCTTTTCTATTGGTTGGATTGATTTGAGCGGATAATTTTTTTGATGACGCTCCATGATTAAGCGGATGGCATCTTTGGCTGCGACTATTCTGTCTCGTGCTACGCCATATACGCCAGAATAGTTCTCTGGATATATTTCCATAGACTTAAAAACCCCTCGCGATGAACTTAAGAAATCCATGATATCACTATATTCAGCTGATCTAGCACCAGAATTTTTACTCTCTTCTTTGAGCTCTCGATTCGATTCTGCGTTGCTGGCCAGCATCCACCAACCAAAAGCTCCAACCAACACAGCACCCCCCAAGCTCCCGACTGAAAGTAAGCTAATGTAAGATTTGACTCTCATGAACTTTCAGCAATAGCAAATGGGTTGGTTAATTTAAGCAACAGGAACCATTACTTTAATTTTATCAGGAAATGGGCTTTCAGAGTAACAGGAGGAATAATTACTGATCACTTTGAGGAGGTGGCGATCAATATTCGCTCCCGAAGAGGCGATAAGCATATTTTCCTGCAACAGTAGATCCTCGGCCAATATCATACCTTCAGCAAATTTTTTATAATTTAATTCAATGAGGCTAAACTGATCCGCATTTTTATTAAGTAAACCTCTTAAGGCTTCAACTACTTTTGAGTCGTAGACTTCTAATCTAGATTCAAAAGTTTTAATTATAAGAGTATCATTATGTCCTTGTTCTTGATAGTAATCGTAATCAAGGCACAATCTTAGAATGGAAGCACCCAATCTTATTCCAGAAGAGTCGTCTGTCTCAAATTTTGGCTGAATATCCAAGCGTTGTAAAATCTCCCGCACCTCTTCCAATCCTGGAATTAAATCAACCACCTTTAAGGTTTCTTCAGGCAAATCTCTGAGCATTACTTTGATTCCCGGAGAAAGTTTTTCTCGATGGTATACGGCCTCACTCACCTGTGAAGGCAAGGAAAGGTAGGCTAACTGAGAAAAAACTGCGGCCACATCAACTCTCCAAGAATCGGGCATCCCAAGGGTCTCGGCCAACGAATTAGATAGTCTACGGACTCGTTGTGCTCGACCAAAAAAAAGAGGTTGAATAGTGGATAAGGACTGAGCTAGGGCATCTACCGCACCCCGCAAGGTTTGATCTAATAAAATCCTTTTACTGCAGATTAGATCATATTGGGCAACTGCATCCGAAAGCACCTTATTAAGGGTTTCTGGCGGGCAAGGTTTAGAAAGCATTCTAAAGACATTTCCTTCATTTACTGCGGCCATTGCAGACTCAAAATCCGTGTACCCTGTTAAAAGTACTGTAACAACTTCAGGATCAATTTTTTTTATGGCTGCCAACATTTCTGCTCCATTCATCCTTGGCATCCTCATGTCAGATAAAACTACTGCAAAACCACCCTCCTTTTGGAATAACTCCAAGCCTTCTTGCCCATCGGAAGCAAGGTGGATATCAAAGTTCTTTCGAAGATTCAGCTGAAATCCACGTAAAATGGATTCTTCGTCATCTACGCAAAGGAGTTTTCTATTCATACTCGCTTTAAAATTTTTGGGATTGTAGAAGACAGATCAAATTTCAATGGATATGAAATTTTTAATTACGAAAGGATGCGATTTTCGCTTCAACTTTTGCTTGGTTTTTCCAATTTTCGGGTTTGGGGAAGTCCTGGTTTTCTAAAAGCTCTTTCAAGGTAACTCGAGGAGTAGGAACACCCTCTTTGGGAACTTCAACCTTGGCAATCCAAGCTATTGCGTTGAGCACCAACCTCCGAGCATCTAATGATGACCAATTCTCATGGAAGTGTGCACCTGTAAAGCCAAAGCCCCGTCCATAATTATAATCTTTGCCGCGTTGATAAGCCCAAGCAACATGCTGAGTTTCTTTTCTTTTCAAAACAGCAGCAGCTACATCAGGGTTCCCATGGTGAGGGTGTCTCTCTATGCCAGGCTTTAGACGCTTCATTGTTTGCACGGGAGGATGTGCCGATAAAATTGGGGTAATTCTACCTAATGCTGAAGTCGACTCCCTGAATCGCATATGGTAATACCATTCATCCAGCATGGTAAAAGGCTCGACACCCTGGGTGATAGGGTGCCTTGGGAGCAATGAGAATTCGGCATTCCAAACTGGATTGACCGACCAGTAAGGTTCAAAATATCCTCCAATCCATTTTAAAAAGTGATCACCAGCAGGCCCTTTTGTCGTTTCTACCCCGTAATGAATACAGGCAAGACCCACGCCTTTTCTCATGATCTGGTCAAACTCATTGAGGTGCTTGTTTAGAAGGTGCCTTACTCCACCATCACAAGCCACAACAACAGCGGATGCATCGTTAAAAATAGAGGGGTCTTTAGGATAACCTGAATCTGTAACGACAACTGTTTTTATCCCAAGGTTTGCTTCTTCAAGATGCTTTGCGAGCAGTTTACAACCCGCAGCATGTTCATGGGCAAAAAAGCCGTGACTTTTTGCTCCGGCAACAAAAACAACTTTTTTTTCTTTTCCACAACAAACTGCAGTAATCCAAAAGACGAATAAAACTTTTAATATTTGGTTCATATCTATATTGGTAGCCTGATCACGCCATAATTGGAACATAAAATACAATTATTCTATGGTAATACTCATTGTATTTTTGAGCCAACAGAATGAACATCTTCATGTAGATATAGTTATAAATTTAGTTCCCGGAGAGATAAGTAATATCTCATAAAAACAGGATCTTTTTGGGCAATTTCTTCTAACACTCCCCCACCCATAGACGCAAAGGTGTCTCCAATTATAAGAACTAATTCTCGATTCGATAATTTGCTTACTTTGGGGTCACCATTGTGAATCTTTCTGTATTCAGTAACCATTTCACATTCAAAATTAGTTGTTTGAAAATCTTTTGAAAAAGATTTTTCAATCTTTACTGCTTCATTCTCAAAAATAAAATTAGGGTAATCTAAAGTTTTTGTTTTAACATTGCCTAAAACCTCCTGGCTGGCGTCCAAAGCGGAATTTTTACCACTAGGATAAAGCATGCTCGCAACCTGGAAATAGCTCTTGCATTTTAATGCATATGCAATTGCGAATGAAGGGATCGGTAATGATTCAGCTTCTTTACTAATTCTCAAAAGTCCACCAAGCCTGGATGGATATAAAAACTCAGATTGCCTAGCTTTTCTGGCCCATTTCAAGCAGGCCTTCGTTGTCGAAACTTTTTCAAACAGGGGTGCATTCTGAATAGCTAAAAACCAAGTTCGCTCACTCTCTGCCGGAAAGGGAACGGCACGGGTTGGGTTTTCAACAAGGATAGCACGATAAAATGAAGGACGGGCAAAGCATGCCTCCATAACTAAAGACGCTTGCTCGCCTTTACCGTAAACAATCAAATTCTCTGCTAATAAAGGATAGCTTGCTTTTAAGAATGAGATTTTTCCCATCAGGTCCTCTAAATTGTTACTTGAGACAAGAACACAGGCGAATCCATTCTCTAAAAGAAAGGCGAAAGAATTTTCAAGTTTGGCAAACTGCTTTTCATAATCGCTATTGTTTTCGGCATGAGTAACAACCATGAAAAATCCTTCCGCGTACTCCAATAAATCTCCCTTCCTCTTTGCCTGCCCTTTTCTCACATCTTCAAGCATAGCAGCTCTTTTAAGGCCAGGAGTTATAACTCCCCTCAGCGATTGAAGGTCTCGAATATGATATTTTCGAAGTGGGTCAGCTGCATTACAAAGGTACTCAAAATATCGATCCCTAAGAGGTAAGCTAAAGCTCATGACCTTAGCGGAGTAGGTGTTTTCTTGAGTATATTGTTCTAAAATTGATCCCTCACTTTGTCCTGCCTTAGGAGGTGCAATGAAATGATCTAAAGGCAATTTACTGAGAATAGGATGGAAGCTTCCTTGCGAATAATTACCCCATGACCAACTCAGACGCTTTGACGCATAATTCTCAACCAATCGAAAACATGCACCCTCCAAGATTAAGAGAGTCAACAATCCAAAAATAGTACCGCACAATAAAGAAATTACTCTTTTAAGAATCATCACTTAAATTAAAATGATTGCAGGTTAGTTTAGTCATCATTCGACTTTACCTCTGCTTTTATGTTTTGAGATTCTTGATGAGGATGTACCTCGTCACCATGATTGGTTGAGAAATTGTCATGATTTGCTCTATTCGCTCCATCACTCTCAGTGGTCTTACCAGCGTCATCGTTGGAAATTTTATCAGAAATCTCTTCGATTTCACTCTCATTGTCCCCTGATTCTTCAATCTTAATATTTTCAACTCGGTCATTCACTAATTCTTGGGAATTAGCCACTTCTTGTTTCATATTTTCAGCACCTTCTTCTATCAATTCACTAGACACGCTTTCAGCGGTCGACTCATCATCTGCCAAAGGAAGTGTTTCGCCCTTCTCAGAGCCTGTTTGCTCTTCTTCATCTCCTGATTTATCTAGAGGATAATTTAAGTTGTTAGTTGAGTGAACTCTAGATGCCTGAAATGCCACATACTGGCTGTCATCTCCTAAAGGTAATTTTTTACGCTTAACATGTAAACCATACCATAACAAAAATACTGAGCTTGGATAAGCGAGAATTGTCACAATAAAAAGATCCGTTTTTTCGCTTCTTGATACAAGGTTGTCATCGTTAATAAACCTCACCCAAAAACCTAAGAGCAGAGCAAGTGCAGGAATAGAAATGACAAAGCTAAGTACTTTTAACTGAATACCAAGACTTGGTAAAAAGCTGATCACCATCAAAATAATTGAAAAAGCTCCTAAATAAGCCAAAAGGCCATATTTTAATGTTGTTAGGTGGTCGACTAAAGACTCAGGTTTCCCTAACCACAACATTTCAGCTAAGGTATAATCCATGAATCTGAAATTTACTAATGATTCAGTGAAGTACTCTAGTGAAAAAGTATGGAATTCTAATATTGATCCAAGCAGGAACAAAACCAAAAGACCGACCGCCCCAGTACAGAAAAAAATCGCTTTGCTCAAGGCATGCATAAAATAATAAGATATTACTTTTCGAAGTTCATAATAGATGGCAAGGCAAACCTCTTTATTTGAGAGGGCTCAACCACCCATTCCTCAAATAGCTACCCTGTCTACCATACTTTTGCAGCACCATGCACGCTCTAATCACTCGTTTGTACGCGAATTAACAAGTCATCCCAATACATTTCCTTTTCCGCATAGGAAAAACCCCACAAGGCACACTTCCCTCCTTTGATCATTCCATTTAAAGACATTTTTATTTCTTCAGAATAAAAGTTGTCCTGAGATTTTGATGAACTTCTAATAATTATTAAGCTCTCAACATCCGCCACTTTGGGAATAACTGTGATTTTTATATTAATCCAATTCTTGGAAGACCAATAGATTGGACTCACCACTTTGGAACCCATAAAGGATACCGTAACATTGCTGGAAATTGGGTTTACTCGATAGTTTATCCCCCTGATACCGCCCATTGCTCCGGAAAAGACATTATGTCTTCTGCTTTTTGACCCACCCAAGCATGAAAAGGATAATTGTATTGTTTCACTCCCAAGCCTTGGCCCAAATAAAAAGCCATGTTCACCAACAGGGTTACCCAGCATAGCAAGAAGTTTTTGACCGTTTATAGTTCGAACAGAAAAATCTCCCTCCAAAAGAAAAAAGTCTTCTGGTAGACCTCCCTCTTCTATCTTTTCAAAGTCTTGTTCATATACAATCTTCCAAGTATCTTGTTGCTTTACTAATGCTGGCAAGCCCTTACAGGATAAAATTGAAAGTATCACAAGAAGAGTTAGATTATTCATGGCTAAGCAAGTGAATATTTTGGTATCTCAAGCCTAAAAATACACCAAAGTAAACGAACAATGTTGAGAGAAAAAAGAGACAGATTCCAAACAAAAATACATTCGACGGGAAAAATGAACCTGCATCTGACCAAATAGTTGGTAAAAGAGCAAAAAGACCAGAAATTAAGCCAATAGCTAGGCCTTGGCTACTTTGTGCGATATTTTCTTTTAAACTGATAAGTCTTAATTTTTGAGCAGTATATCCTAAACTTTTTAACAACGCATATTCTCTCCTCCTCTCCCACAAATTTCGGAGAACTGAGATCAGTAAACCAAGGGTACCAAGAATAACACCCAACCCACCCATAGCTTGGAAGATTGAAAGATAAGTATTTTCCACAGCCTTCAGTTTATTCAACCTCTCTTCAGTGGTTTGAATCATTAAACCATAATTGAGTAATCGATTATTAAGATGGGGTATTATAGATTCTTCTAGTTCCTTCTTAACAGTCATAAACATGCGATTATAACCACCTCTTGCGGGGAAATTAGCCAACCAGTGTTCATCGGAAATATAAATGCCTCCTTGAAGAAAGCTGCCTTTTACAACAGAAACTATTTCCACTTCAAAAGCTTTTCCTTCCCCATTTATGTAAGTAATGCGGTCACCGACCTTCTTTTTTAGTGACCACAACAAGGTGTTCTGATCTACAAGTGCAGGATATACATCCTTGGACATGGGGCTAGTCAATGAGGACCAATCTCCTGCAACAAAAGTAAACCGGTTTTTCATTTTATCGATTTCTACCCCGTAAAGAGGAGGGGATACCGATTGATTTAAGTTTAGACAGCTAGCCTCATCACCTTCAAAAACAAGACAAGGAAGTAAAGTAATCTCAGCCATGATTTTTGAATCTAAGTCAAAGAGCTCCATGCCCTTAGAACTTTTCAGATCATCATAGATGGAAAGGCCCGTCGTTAGGATATGAGAAAATCCACCCGTACCTGACTTAAAATTGAAGGGGTTAGTCTCCTCTTTTTTATAAAATGCTCCGGCTCCCAAAACTAAGAATGACCCAATAGCTAAAATACCAACTACGATTAATTTTCTTCCTGGTTTTCTTTCGAATTGGGAAAGGAGATCGTTGGCTTTATTCACTTGAATGAACTCTTTTTCAGTTCTGTAAAATCTGAGCAAGCCACCCGCTAACATAAATGCTCCAGCTCCAAAAAAGGAAGGCCCAACAGGTAAAGCATATAGCCAGGTTATGCCAACAGTCAGAAACCCTAACCCCCAGCATCCAAATTCAAGGAATTTGGATTTTCGATTTAGCACCGAGAGCTTAGGGGAAGACTGATTTAAATATTCTACACGCGATAATAGGGCATTTAAGCTTAAACTTCTTTGCTTACGAGCTACCCACCAAAGGGAAACAAAACTCATAAGAAAGGATCCGAATACCCCAATACTCACTGACTGGATAGTCGGTTGATAAGTAATCGAAAAATCAGATACTGCCCCACTCCAAGCACCCCCCAACATCCATAGGATACCATGACCAAAAAAGTAGGCCCACCCGATTCCCATAAGAGTGCCAAACAAACTTACAACCAAAGCCTCTAGGTAAAAAATATATCTCACTCGAGATAGAGGATATCCCATTGCACGAAAAATGCCTACCTGTTGATTCCTTTGTTCTAACGAAAAACCAAAAATCATTCCACTTAAAGAAAAACCCGCTACCATCACAAAGGCACCAAATGCTAAAAATAAATGACTGAAATCGATTGGGCCCGATTGGGCAACCATTGCACTTCTCTTCAAGTCGATTACCCGAATTCCCGAAGATGCCGGCCTCAGTTCTTTTTCCAAATTATTTTTGAAAGTCTCCATCCTTTCCTTACCCTTGACTCTTAATCCAGTATAGCCCCCCCATCGATTACTCCACATGTCTTGAGCTGCTTTAAGGGACACAAAAGCTTTAGGACTTCCCCGAAAATTATCCCAATATGCTTCATCCTTGGCCCGAATATCATATTTTATTGGAATGCCTATATTCCAATCTCCACAGTTTTCAGCCCCACTTAAACCTGGGAAATTAGGTGTCCAATCACTCTCTTCTCCTGGTAAAACTTTGGTGGGCATGGTCAAGACTTTCCCAACCTGAAAAGAATTCGATTGTTCAACAAGTTTTCTATGCTTCCCGGTCACATAATATTCAAGACTGACCCAATCACCTATACTTACATTTAAATCATCCGCTGCCCATTGGTTAAGAGCGATCTTATGATCTTGCCAAACAGCAGGCAGAATGCCCCTTTTGCCTAGCTCAATGCCCGTGGCCATCGAATAGGGTATAAGCAAATCATTGCTCCTCTTCGAGTCTGATAGTCCCTTTATCGCATTAACTAGATAGGTAAGTTCACCTTCTAAATTTTGATTTACTTTTTTGGCTACTTCTACAATTGAGTCAGGAAGAAAAACACTTCTTGTTCTGAGGCTCCAAGACTCTACGGCAGATAATTTTTTAATATATAATCCGGCATCTGACAAAGTCCAAGCGTCACGAATTTTTTGCTCCAAATCACTCACGGGCAATTTAGATGAGGTAAGTAAGATATTGGCGTAATCGGTTCGATCATTCTCAGGATCAAAGTTAATAAACATTTTTTCCTGTAAGACCGTAAGAGGCACAAAGACCGTTCTCACGGGATCCATATTAGCCCGAATAGAAAAGTTTCCTAAGTAAGAAGATTTCAGTACCCCACGATAGAAATCGTTCCAGGAAACAAATCGTGCATCTCTCTCACCTGATAAAGGAGCATCCCTCGAAAAAAGACTCGGTTCTTCAACCCTTATAATCATCCTAACATCAGATTTAACTCCAAGCTCATGTGCCAAATCAGGGCTGAACCAAAATCCGCCTTCTATTTTGGGAATTTGCTGGTTGCTATCTGCGTAACTGAAGAAGCGGTCATCTATACCCAACACTTTAATCCCACTTGCCTTGATCCTGCCATCAGGCGAAGCAACTGTTCCCTCAGTCATTAAAATAGGAGCGACAACTCCACTTTCTGAACTTACTTGAATGCGACTTGCCAAATCTGCATGAAAATATCCCTCTTCACTGAGAGCAATATGAGTAATGCTTCCAACACGTTCTCGAGCTTTCTTGGAAAGAGCTGAGCTCACCGAATCACCAATTGTAAGAGCTGCAACTAGAATCATAGTGGCCAGCGCAGCACCCAGGCTTGTTCCAAAATGTTGGCGCCTGGAATATTTTAAGTTCGCGAGAACAATACGCCAAACACTCATATTTCTTTCTTTACTAACTCTCCTCCTGTTAGTGTCCAAGCTTCGTCCATTCTACTCGCAATAGAAAGGGAATGAGTTACAACCACCAGAGTGGTTTTATTTTCTTCATTCAAGTGAATCATCAAATCGATCAACGAGTCGGCGTTGTTTTGATCGAGAGAGCCTGTTGGTTCGTCAGCTAAAAGCAGACTAGGTTGATTAACCATAGCCCTCGCAACTGCAATTCTTTGCCTCTCACCACCAGATAATTGGCTTGGTAAATGATTTGCTCGATTAGACAACCCCACTTCCCCAAGTAAATGGTATGCTCGATTTTTTAATTGCTCATCTCTCATATCGATATGTCCAGCAAGAGCTGGAATCATAATATTCTCAACCGCAGTAAGAGATGGAAGCAAGTGATGAGATTGAAAAATAAAACCTAAACTCAGGTTACGAAAACGAGCCGCTTCATCTTCTGAAAATGCTGTAATCGAACGACCATCTATAGTGACTTCTCCACTAGTTGCATGGTCCAATCCAGCAATTAAATTGAGCAGTGTACTTTTTCCCGATCCAGATGGGCCAACTATCGCCAAGGTGTGTCCTCGGATTACCTTTAGGTCTAGATTAGAAAAAATTGGGTAAGAAATTTGATTTTCGCGGGATTGATACGCCTTCGTTAGATTTTTAAGTTCTAAATGTGTTTCCATTGAAAATTAAATTCTATGTCGGTTAAGCCTTTCGGATCCATCGATTTGCTTTCATTTCTGTCCTAGGAAGACATCCTTCTTTTTCTACATAAACAGGGATTCTCAATGAAAAAGCATTTCTTAAGGCAATTTCCAAAGATCGTGCGACTTCTTTTCCACACTCGGCTCGTACAAATATTTCAGCCATTTCTCTAAACTCTTCAATTATTACCTGATACTCACTTATTTCTGGAAATTTCCGCACAATTTCATCCAGCCCAGATGGGTATAAGTTAACCCCCCTTATTACTACCATATCATCCGCACGGCCCAAAACCCCTCCTATGAGGTCAAATGTTTTAATACCATACTTTGTAAAAGTTCTTTTGGGTCGGACTAAATCCCCCGTTCGATAACGAAAGACTGGGGAACCTAAGCGACCCAAAGGAGTTAATACTAATTCTCCAATCTCGCCATCTTCCACTCCACGACCTGTCACTTGATTTATAACTTCTGCATGATAAGCATCTAGATGCACACGTAAGCTCCCCTGCCCTCCGGGACATTCATACGCTACAGGCCCGACTTCAGTCATCCCATAATGATCAAAAAGTAACGATTCGCCAATCCATGCCTGATCAACTTTTTCTCGGATAACTTGCTGACTCCCACCCGGTTCACCAGCGACAATTATTTTTTTTAGATAATTATCCTTCAATGAAGTTCCAGTTTCACGAGCACACTCAATCATACGTAAAGCATAGGTTGGAGTACAAAAAAGGTATTCAACCCGGTGTTTCAAAATTGCAAGTAAACGCGACTCAGTAGACTGTCCTCCAGATGGTATACAAACACAACCTCTTGCAATAGCTGCCTCATAAGCCGTCCAAAAGCCCAAAAAAGGACCAAAAGAAAATGCAAACAGGCAACAGGCATTCCGAGTCACGCCAGCTTGGTTTAAAATATGAGCCCAATTTGCGAGCATCCAATTCCAATCTTCCTTTGTATCCATCCAAGTGATCGACTTTCCACTTGTCCCACTTGTTTGGGAGAAACGAATATAATGTTCGACAGGAAAAGTACGGTTTGTCCCAAATAAAGTATCTGAAAGTCGATCATTCTCGAGTTCTTGCTTGGTAGTCAAAGGGCACGCCTGAGAAAAATCTTGGAAGCTATTCCATAATTGGAAGTTGGCTAAGCCAGGAAAGCGATTTTTTTGAAAAATGTTTGATTGGTGAATTTGTTCAAGATGAACTTTAAAATTAGACCATCTTTCCGACTCAACCATTGATTCATTTGGGGGGGGGACAGACATGTTTGTGGACTTTTTATCCACCTATAGGTAATCAGGTGTCAACTGTCTGTAGCACATTAGCTGGTTTTGGCGGTTTGGGTGCATGCTTGGTAATCAGATAACCACCTACAGCAGCCAAGGCAATTCCTAGAACAAAAGGCCATCTTATGTAAGACCAGTTGCCTTCTTTAGTGGTGCTCACAAAAGCGTTTACCATAGGTGCGCCTGCAAAAATAATCGACATGATTACAGGCACATAAGCGGGACTTGGCATTTTACCAAAAGCTAACAAGACTCCAAGCGCTCCTATCGCACCCAGAGTGCCAGCAAAAAAAGACCATTGCCATCCTTTGGCAGGATAGCTCCAAAATACAATATTCCCGCCTTTTAACTTGAGAATAATCAAAGGAGCAATGACCGCGGTAAGAAAGTAGGCTAGACCAACCCAAAGAAAAGCCATAATTCTCCCATTATCTTTGTCACCCATGTTACTCGAACCTATGTGCATACAAACTCCGTAAGTCCCCCAACATATAACGGTTAGCAAAGCAAAATGTAAATAGTGCATCCTGTTAGTTTCTAATCGAGGGCCAACTCATGCAAACCGATTTTCAAATGCCAGCAAAATTAATTGCCTGTTTGTGAAATTTTCGAAGTAAAAACATCAGGAATCAAAATCGGTGTCATTGATTCGCTCGCTTGGTCAAAACGAACACATGCAGCAACTGTCTCGCCAACTGCAGCTTTTACCTGCTTTCCTTTTTCAGTCTTCCAAAATTGGAAGACATAAGTAATGGAACGCTCTCGCATCTCCGAGACAATCAATCTGATCTCTACCTCTTCTTCGAAACGCAGAGGTCTTTTAAACCGGCAGGTTGATTTGACCCTTGGCCAACCGAAACGGCCGTTCTCATCTTCCATATCGACAGACAAGCCCACACTGCGCAAAAACTCGTGCTCGCAGATTTCCATCCAACGATAGTAATTGGTGAAGTGCATGATGCCAGCGAGGTCGGTTTCGGAAAACTCAACCCGGCGTGTGATGGTATATTCAGATGCCATAATATATTTTTTATCTTTATCTTTCTATTAAGATGCGACTACTGGTGCGAGGATGTTCTCTACTAGCTGGCTTGCAAGTTTTTCATTGGAATAGTTTTGCTGTACGGCCACCCTTCCCTTTTTTCCTAATCTTTGCGTAGCCTCATGATCGTCAAGCCGGGCAGCAAGTGCTCTGGATAAGGAGCCCTTTTCTGTGTGGTCGTAAAGCACACCACCTTCGGTTTTTTCGATGAGTTCAGGAAAAGATCCATGGTTGGGCAAGACCACAGGCACCCCGGCTGCCATCGCC
This sequence comes from Opitutales bacterium, assembly GCA_038103695.1. Classification (GTDB taxonomy): domain Bacteria; phylum Verrucomicrobiota; class Verrucomicrobiia; order Opitutales; family Seribacteraceae; genus Chordibacter. The sequence continues at coordinate 1,024 of JAYNZN010000036.1, read as the reverse complement.
TCAATTACATAAAGCCCAAATGCTTCCGGCACACGTGCGGGCACACTAAAAAGGGATAACTTAGAGAGAAACTGTATTTTTTCCTCGCGAGAGATATTGGTTTTTAAATCAAAATAATCCCCGAGCCCAGCCGCAGAAATTTTTCTCTTTTGTTCCTCAAGAAAAGATTCGTTTTCACGGGGCAAGGTACCGGCAACCGCCAACTTTAAGTCTGGATAATTCCCTGATTGTTTGAGCGAAATAAAAGCATTAACCAAAAGATCGAGCCCTTTTTCTGGGCCTATCCGTGCGAGGTAACCTAGGGTAGCTGGGAGGGGTACTGCCCGGGCTTCAGTATACCCATCCAAAGAGATTCCGTTGGGCAGATGAAGGATCTTATTCATCGGAATCCCCAGCCGCCCACCCATCTGTTGGGCAAAAAAATAGCTTGGGGAAATACATCCATTCAGACAACTAACATCGGAGCTTAGTAGCTCCCAAGCCTGCTTTTGATAAACCGGTAATAAGCTATCCAAAAATCCGTCCTCTCCCTGGAGAAAGGATAATACGGGGACACCCAGTTGCTCCCGCACGGCCCGACCCACCGATGCGAGCAGAACTGTGGACAATAAAAGTACATCAGGCGTGCCATGTTGCCTGAGCCAGTCGATCACTTTATCGACCTCCTTCGCCAATGGTCCTTGTTTTCCGCGGAAGGTGGACAGGGTAATTTCGCCCAACTCCCGTGCCGATGTCATCCCACTTCTATTCGCCGCCCAACGAAGTAGCCCTTTTGAATTAAGGAGTTGGTCTAGCCATTTGGGGGTTTTACGAAAAAATCGGAATTTGTGCTGAAGGTATACATTTAATCCACCAAAAAAGATGGGGGGGTGGGTTGTCGATGGTGGCTCGTCTAGGAGATGCGGAAGGTAGGTGGGCAAGACCGTGACTTCATGTCCTTGGTTGATTAAATGGTGGGCCAAAGAATTGTCCCGCATGCATACCCCGCAATAATAATTGCCCGTGCCGGGCGTGAGAAAAGCAA
>JAYNZN010000067.1:0-3858 GCA_038103695.1 Opitutales bacterium | reverse complement strand
GCCGACTTGCGACCGGGGTGGTAGGTGGGGTGTTCAAAAGAATATTCGCCATGTCGCCGAGCGGGATCGACTGATGAGCCCTGGTTAAGCGATACACAAAAGGGCTCGAGGGTTGGCAGGCTTTGTAAAATATTCATGTCGTAGGTAACCACGGCATGGTCTTTTTTTTCCTTGGGAATATATGCATTCCAGCTTGCACGGGCGGATGGACGGCGGGGGAGCAGGCGGTCATCGGAATGCAAGGTGATCTGGTTGGCTTCGTAAGGGAATTTTTCGAGGAGATCGATTTCTTCCTGCTCCGCACCATCCAGTAATTTGAGCGACTGGTCGGCATGGCAGGCAAGGATAACTTGGTCGAAATTTTGCACACTGCTATCGGGCAAGGAGAGAGCGACTCCATTTTCGGTCCGTCGGACGGATTGAACAGGTGTGTTCAGCTTGAGACGGTCTCCGAGTCCCTTAACGATTTGGTCAACATAGGTGCGGGAACCTCCCTTCAGTACCCGCCATACTGGGCGGTTGTATGCCTGGAGCATTTTATGGTTGGCGAGGAAATCGGTGAGAAATTCCATAGGAAATGTGGAAAAGCGATCGGCCGAGCAGGACCACAGGGCAGAACCAAGGGGTAAAAGAAATGCCTCAGTAAATCGGTCTCCTAGTTTGTGTCGGGCAAGAAATTCGCCCACGGTGAGGGAACCCGAGTCCTCACTCTCTGCGAGTTTGTGAAAGCGAAGGATATCACGCACCATACCCCAATGCATTGGGTCCGTAAGATTTCTTATTCCGCCAAACAGGCCGGGAATGGACTCTCCACTGTATTCGATACCGGTCTTTTCAGAGCGTACCGAAAAACCCATTCTGGTTGGTTGCGAATCTACACCGAGCAATTCGAGCAGTCGGACGAAATTGGGATAGTTTTGCTCGTTGAAAACAATAAATCCTGTGTCCACCCGATAGTCACCAGTCCGGCCAGTAACATCGACGGTGTTTACATGTCCACCCGGTTTGTGAGAGGCTTCAAAGAGGGTAATCTCATGATCATCTTTGAGAAGATATGCACATCCGAGTCCGGAAATACCGGAACCTATAATAGCGATTTTCATGGCACCCGTAGAAATAGGGTCCGTCGTTGATTAATCTTTCGCCTTGTTTTTAACCCAAGCGGGTACTGGGCGTAAGTTGCTTACTAATCCAAAAAGGGAAAGAAGTTTTAGGCAGTAGTAGGTGGGGTCGATTTCCCACGGGGTAAAACCCTGACGAGCTGAACCCGGGAAAAAGTGGTGGTTATTGTGCCAGCCTTCCCCAAAGGTAATGATAGACACAAACCAATTATTCCGGCTTTCGTCTCCAGTCTCATATTTCTTTTTACCAAACATGTGAGTCAAAGAATTAACCGAAAAAGTGGCATGATAAAGCAAAACAGTTGGAAGGAAGAACCCCCACCCCAGCATGCTTAATCCGTCAAGACTTGTCCAAGCTTGAAAAACCGACCATTCGCCAAGGAAATAGCAACCCAAGGCAAGAGCGAGCACTGCAATCCAGTCGAACCTGTTAATGAAGCGTAATTCTTTAAATTTCACCCAATCAGGAATTTCTTTGAGGAAGGTGGGCAGGGCATAATCAGTCATAAACCAAAGGGTATGACTCCATAGAAAGTTTTTGTGATGGGGGGAGTGTGAATCTTTGTCGGTATCTGAATGCCTGTGGTGCATGCGGTGATGAGCGGCCCACCATAAAGGGCCACGCTGCCCTGAAGCACAAGCAACGAAGGCACCTAGAAATTGTACAATTCTTGAAGTTTTAAATGTGCGGTGAGAAAAATAACGGTGGTAAAAGGCAGTAATTGCAAACATGCGAGCAGCATACGAAATGCCGAGTACCACAATACAAGGCCAAGCAAAGGGGGTGAAGAAGACCAACAATGCACCTAAATGAATGAGAATATAGGGGACACAACGGAACCATTCAACTCGGTCTTGAGTGTGGTCTGGTTCGTTGTGAGTTTCCGGTGGAGGACAAACCCACTTTGAGAGAGTTGGTATCATGAATTACGCAGCATTGTCCAAAATGAGCGATAATTGTAAAGGGCTCATCTTGGTTTTGCCACGTAATTCGATTCCTACCAATTTGTCGAGGTTACGAAAATCTAACTGCCCACTATTCATGACCACGGCACGAAGCTTTCGTAGTCCAAGAGATTCCAGCTGTCTTACTCGCTCCCCGGATACATTCAAAGTTTCAGCAATATCATCTAATTTCATTGCTTCTTTTTCCTTGGTGAGACCAAAACGCATACTTAAGACTTTTCTCTCCCTAGAATCAAGGAAACCGAGTGCAACCCGAATATCATCTGCAAGAGATCCTTCCTCACGATAGGATTTTTTGGTATCTTTTTCATCTGTCATTACATCGATCAGGGAATGATCGGAGTCATCAGAAAAAGGTTCATCCAAAGACATGGTGCTAGAAGGAGCAAACTTGACTCGGCTCGATAGATTACGACGATCGTCGAGAGCATTCGTAACCTCCTCATCAGAAGGTTCTCTACCCAATTCAATTTGCAGTTCGGTTCTGATGTTGTTCTCTTTTCGCTTCCCTTGGGAAACATCATGAGGAATGGAAACAGCCTCTGCCATCTTGCTGACAAACCGCTGAATGCGCTGTCTTATCCACCAAGCAGCATATGTGCTTAGCTTAATTCCGCGTGTGTGATCAAATTTTTCGATGGCTATGATCAATCCGTGAATCCCTTCTGCCATAACATCCTCCATTGGGACATTAACTTGCCTAAACTTTAAGGCGATGGAGGCGACCAAACGAACATGACGCTCAATAAGTTCTTGTTTTGCTAATTCGGAGCCTTTTCTTAGTTGGCCAAATAAATGAGCGTACTCTTCCTTGGTTGGTGGAGCCATGCGTGAGCGTTCGGTAATGAAACGGCCCACTGGGTCGTTTGAATCATTGGTTTGCTTGAAGCTGAAGGGTGCCATAACAATTGATAGAACGATGGTTGCTTGTTTTAAGATCATGCGAATTGAAAAATATCTTTTTTTTATCGAAGTAGAAAAACACCTAGTTTTTTATTCGGATCCCCTGGAACAGGTTTGAAAGAACCTCTGACAGTTCGTCCTGAAGGGCTCTATTGCGAGGCGGGGGATTTTTACATCGACCCACGTGGGAAGGTGAAGCGGGCACTTGTCACCCATGCCCATAGCGATCATGCCCGCTCGGGACATACCCATTACTTGGTTTCGAAGTCTTGCGTGCCGTTATTAAAACTACGCCTGGGTCAGGAAATCTCAGTTGAGGGAATTCCTTTTGGAGAAAAACGAAAAATTGGGGGTGCTCAAGTATCTTTTCATCCAGCGGGTCACATACTGGGATCCTCTCAAATTCGAGTGGAGGTGGGGGGGCGGGTATGGGTAGTCAGTGGAGATTACAAGCCTCAGCCCGATCGAAGTTGTGAAGCCTTTGAGCTAGTTAAATGTGATGTATTTGTCAGCGAGTGTACCTTTGGGCTGCCGGTATACCGCTGGGTGAAGGAGGAAATTATTTACCAACAGATCAACCAGTGGTGGCAGGAAAATGCCCAAGCCGGACGTCCCTCGATGCTCTTTGCTTATTCCCTTGGCAAGGCCCAACGGATACTAGCCGGGCTCGATTCATCGATCGGTCCAATCTTTGGCCATGGGGCGGTCCATCCTTTTTTACCGGTTTATCAAAAGAGCGGGGTTTCTTTACCCGAAGTAAAAAAGCCGAAGGAAGGGGATGGAAACTGGGCGGGTTCCATCATAATTGCCCCGCCTGCGGTGGAAGATGCCGGGTGGACCCGAAGGTTTAAGGGAGCACGACGGGCAT
>JAYNZN010000035.1:0-20121 GCA_038103695.1 Opitutales bacterium | reverse complement strand
TAACCCTCCTCCGGCTCAAAGCCGACAATCTCTTCGTCCAGCCAATCGTCTATTGCGCTAAGGGCTGCCTTGGCTAAGTCCTCGGCATCCATATCGCTCTCCTCCCACCAGCGGTTGAAGACTAAAAATTTCTCCTCGAATAGCCCAATTTCGGATTTGTTGAAAATTTTTCAGACGAGGTAATCGGTATTGGGTTGATCGAGTTGGAAAGACTAGCCCCCCTCCTCCCCTAAATTTGTAGCCAGTTTGTATCCACTTTTTTTACAGTTCTGTACCTTTTGGTTACTCTTAAAGAAAAACTAAAAACAAGATAACCATGGAACGCAAAAAGCAAAATATCTGCTCTATTACTGGTCAAAACAATCTCTTGCCACATAATGCAAGAGAGTGCCCGAGGAGGGACTTGAACCCTCACTCCCTAGGGGAAACGGATTTTAAGTCCGCAGCGTCTACCATTCCGCCACTCGGGCAACAATTTTTCTTTTAGCAATCTTCACACAAGGAATCGACAAAATATTTTGTTTTGTTTTATGGAAAGGGAAAGAAATTGAATTTTAAATGGTATGGGCAGAAAAAATGTAGTTCTTGCATTCATAAATCTACTATGGTTCAAAAGTATTATGAATGAGAGAGTTTTATTTGTTGATGATGAAGAATCTATACTAAAAGGAATAAAACTTAACCTTGGAAGAGCTTTTGCAGTAACGGTTGCTAATGGTCCTTACGAGGCCATTGAGATTATTAACGAACAAGGCCATTTTCCTGTCGTTGTCTCCGATATGCGTATGCCCAAAATGGATGGAGCCACATTGCTTCGCACTATAAAGGAAAATAATCCTGAAACCATATGTATTTTGCTTACTGGGCATGCCGACTTTGAATTTGGCGGAGCTGAAGCTGTACAATCAGGCATGCTTTATAAAATTCTAAATAAGCCCTGCCCGCCTGACAGATTAAAAGCGACTATCCATGCAGCCCTAAAAGCTAGCAAAGACGACGAGGAAGACGAAGAAAGAGCACCCGATTTTGTACTGTAAAGAAGATCCAAGTTTTACAATTCAGTCTTGGTAACTTTAACCTCTCTCCATGAAACAATGGAGAGGTAACCGCCTAGCAAAAGCATAGCGATTGAGGTGCCACCAATCAAAGATGAGACTCCATTATTCCAAGCCATCCAACCCAGTGCGATCATGGGCATGATAAACATCAAGGAAGCGGGCCAAAGAGCAAACCCATATTTTGTTCCTCTCGCACGAAGAAATACTACGAAGGTAATCAGGGCAAATGCGGCAAGCAACTGATTCGTTGCACCAAACAAAGGCCAAATTGCTTTCCAAACGGGTATTGAAGATTCATTCGGTCCAGGAAAAGACTGAAATACAAGAATTCCCGGCAAAAATAAGGCACCTAATGTCCCTAGGTAGCGGCTAGATTGGTTTCTCCATGAAAACAACTCCTCAATCAAAAAACGGGTTAAACGAGTACATGTATCGAGGGTGGTCAGCAGAAAAGTACTGATGGCAAGCATGGCAAATTCTACTCCAAGATGTGAGGGCACCCCTACCGCAGAGAAAAACTTCGATGCACCGTTGGCAAAGACGCCCACTGGGGTGCCCCCGCTTTCTCTCTCGCCTACAGTAAGCACAGCGACACAACCCAGGGCAAAGACCGCAAGAACTCCTTCCAATAACATGCCACCGTAGGTTACACGGCGAGTATCAGTTTCCACCTGAATCTGCTTGGAGGTTGTACCGCTGGCTACAATGCTGTGAAACCCACTGCACGCCCCACAAGCCACGGTGATAAAGAGAAAAGGAACTAACATGCCAAGCTTTTCCGACTCCCAGCCAATGAACGCTGGAAGTTGTAACGTCTCTCCAGCCATAACCATACCCACAGCACCTAAACCAAGAATTGCATATAAAAATCCGGCGCTTAAAAAGTCGCGGGGTTGCAATAAGACTCCAACCGGTAGCACGGCAGCGAAAAAGCAATAGGCCAGCGTAATTCCTATCCAAAGTTCTTTAGTCAAAGACATTGCAGGAAAAAAATGGCCAAACGCAAGACCCAGGAAAGTGAGAGGGAAAAAGAATAGTGCTAATGAAAGAAGGGAAAAACGGTTAGTTCTTAGCAATACTCCAAAAATTACCGCCATCACAATAAACCACCCCGAGGCAGACGCTACGGCAGGTTGACTGGCAAAGGTATTGGCCGTGAGATCCAAAAAAACGATAATAACATAGACCAGGGCCAAGAGCACAAAGATCAAAAAAAGTTTTCCCGCCCTTGCCCCTACATGCTGCTTCATCACATCTGCAATTGAACGGCCCTGATTTCTTATCGACATGAATGCACTGCCAAAATCGTGAACACCACCTACAAAGATTGCACCCACAAGAATCCATACCCATGTGGGTCCCCACCCAAAGTATGTTGCCGCAAGGATTGGGCCAACAATAGGACCTGCTCCCGCTATTGATGAAAAATGGTGACCAAAAAGAACTGAAGGTTTAGCAGGCGAATAATCAACTCCATCCTCCTTGGCAACGGCAGGTGTTACTCTGGTATCATCTAGTTGGCATCTGTTGCTTAAAAATTTTCCATAAACTCGATAAGCAAAGAAAAATATGAGTGCACTCGAAAGAAGAATTAAAGGAAACATTGTGCAATCTAAGCAATAAAAGGACAGATTTGCAATAGCCTGAAATTCAATTTTATGGTCAAAAAAATCAACCTAGTGTACTTATAAAAAGAGCGATTAAACAGTCTACTTCCTTGAATAACTGTTGGGGGATTAGCTAGGCGAAATTGGAGTATACGATTCTAAAGAATGATCTTCACTTTTTCTTGCTGGCATAAGCAATGCAGTTGACCGAGCTAGTGCTAGGAGATTCTTACTTTGGAGGGTAGCGAGGGTTGAAGACAATCGGTCTCGGTTGGGCTTTCCACTTATCGTAATCGGAAGGATTTTGTTTTTTTAATTCAATAGGCAGTCGATCTTCCCATCTCATCGAATTGAACATAATGGAGTTCCTCTCTTAGTGTTGTTGGTTGCACGCTCCTCCCGCCGGAGCGATGTTGATGATTACAAAAAGGTCACAGAGATTTAAAATGACATACATATCTCAGTTCTTAGAGTAAGAACATTGCAGGTAGCCAGTTTGGTTCACTCATAGCATCCATAGACTTACTGAAACTCACTTATATCATTTATGCAAATTTTCATCTCTTTTATTTGTAAAATAAATTTTCATTACATTACCTTTCTAACAGTTGCATTTTTTTGCTCAAGTGGATGTGCCCCCACTCCTCTCGAAGTAGTGGAAGAATGGAAATCAAAGGGATGGAAGGTCGTAGATGTCCATGGAGTTGAGGGCCCTACAAAAAGGCATGGAAAATTAATGAGCAAAGAAGCCAAAGCAGTGGAGGCTTCTTGGGTTGAGAATGGAAAGCGCCTGACAAAAGTTTACCAACAGGACCGAGTTCAAGTACTTGTCCTTCGTTTTTTTAAGGATAACGATGACCAGTATGCGGTTGTCATGACTAAAAAGAAATAAAAAGGGCGGTGAATTGCTCCACCGCCCTTCGTATTTTTAAAGCAGCTAAATTTTTAAGAAAGAGCTTCTTTGGTTGTTTTGATAATTGCTGAAGCGATTCTGTAAGGATCACCATTAGAAGCAGGGCGACGGTCTTCTAAGCGACCTTTCCAACCATCTTGAATGGTACCGACTGGTATACGAATGGATGCCCCACGATCAGAAACCCCGTAACTAAACTTATCAATAGATTGGGTTTCGTGTAGACCAGTGAGACGTTTATTATTTTCAGCACCATAGACTGAAATATGACGGTCAATATTCTTGCCGAACTCTTCACAGATTTTCTTGAATAATTCTTCACCGCCCTGCTCGCGCATGGCAGCATTGGAAAAGTTAGCATGCATTCCAGATCCATTCCAATCGCCTTGGATAGGTTTAGGATGAAGATCGATGGCAATATCATAAGACTCAGCAGTGCGCTCGAGAAGATAGCGGGCTAGCCAAATTTGGTCACCAGCACTTTTAGCACCTTTGGCGAAAATTTGGTATTCCCACTGGCCCATCATCACTTCCGCGTTGATACCTTCAACATTCAACCCTGCTTCAAGGCAAAGATGGAGATGTTCATCAACCAGTTCACGACCTTTGGTGTTACGGGCACCAACTGAGGTATAGTAAGGTCCCTGCGGCCCTGGATACCCTCCCTTAGGGAAACCAAGGGGAAGATCCGTCTCAAGATCGATCAGGGTGTATTCCTGCTCAAATCCGAACCAAAAGTCATTATCATCGTCATCAATGGTTGCACGACCATTCGATTCATGGGGAGTGCCATCAGGATTGAGCACTTCACACATGACCAACCATCCATTCCCTCCGAAACGGTCTGGATCCTCGATAACAAATACGGGTTCCAACAAACAATCGGAAGAACCTCCTTCAGCTTGTTCGGTGGATGAACCATCAAAGGACCATTGCTTTACATCCTCCAGCTTACCGCTGAAGTTTTCAACGATCATCGTTTTACTGCGTAGACTCTGGGTGGGCTTGTAGCCGTCGAGCCATATATATTCTAGCTTGTGCTTACTCATAAGATTTAGGGTTAAATTGATATTTTAAATCAAGGCAATTTGGAACAATATTAGAGTTAGCAAAACGGATGCCAAACTCCTTTACGAGCAACAAATGTAAAAGAATTTACACAAATTTTCCCCAAATGAGAAGTGTTGTGATCTAAGGGATTGATGGAAACACGGGAGGCTAGTTCCTCCATGGCTTTTCTGGTGCATTTGCCTGCAGTCTTAACTCATCACTCATGGATGAAATAGTTGATCGCCAGCATTCAGACTTTTTGTCGATATGATTAAATATTTGAAAGCTAAGAGAAGATAGAACCCAAGTATTTGCATCCAATTCATCTTCTAGTTGACCTGGTGACCAACCGGAATGGCCCAAGAAAGAGGCAACATGAATGTTTTTCTTTTGAGCAATGAGGGACTCTGCTTTTGTAATATCGATACCAAAATGCAGGCGAAAAGAATGTTCTTTATCCTTCCAATCCCAAGCCGCAAGAATAAGTTTATCTTTATCTACCGGACCACCGTCATAAACTGGACAATCACCAATGGAAAGTTTAGCGAACTCCTTATCCATTTGTGTAAGGGTTTTTTCAAGAGGACGGTTTAACACAACCCCTAAGGTACCCTCGCTTTCTGAATGATTCGAAAGAAAAACTACCGTCTTTGAAAAATTTGGGTCACGCAAAGATGGGTGAGACAATAAAACAGAACCCGAGAGTAAAACAGGTTGCTTAAATCTGGAGGTAACATTCAAAGAACATTACCTTAATGCCAAAAGAATAGAAAAATCAAGTCCCCACTTCAGCAGGCACGGTAGAGTCTTTTTTGGCTTTCTTCGGCTTCGTAGAATCTTCTTTTTCAGAAGTTTTTGAATCTTCGATCACTTCACCCGGGGTTTCAGGTGGTGCAGTAACTTCAGCATCTCCCCACTGCTCTTCGTAAAGAGCTTTCAAATGTGTAAAAACTTCCACAATCGAAGAATCCTCCTCAATCTCGAAGAGTTTAAGAATCAGCTCTTTGTTATTACGTAATTGTAGTCTTTTGCCCAATGTTTCCATGCCACGATAGCTATTGATAACATCGCGTGCCTCTTCCTGTTTAGCCAAAATCCTTTTCGCTTCTCTATATGTAATTCCCATGACTTAATATTTTTTTATTTCCACAACACCTTGGCAAACTGAGGGAATAATTTCCTCAATTGCCCCATCCACTCTAATTTTTAAGCATGTATTTTGGAGAACTCCATTAAAAAAACAAAAAAAACGAATTTTTTATTCACAAGGAGACACAAAAAAGGGGACGATTCATGTTGAATCGCCCCCGCAAAAGCTGAACTAATGTAATTCTTAGGAAACCACGTCGACCATGGCTTTGAGGATCGAATTCCAAGTTGCAGGATTTTCTAAAGTCGCATTTGGAAACATACAACCATCCCAACAGATGTGCTTGATTCCACGATCCTGAAAGTCTTTCAGCCAGTAACTTGAACAGCGTGCAATGTCGAGCTTGCCGTTCGGGTCATCTGCTGGGCAATGCTTACCCGTCTTATCATGTGACCCCGCTCCATGTACCTGACCATCGTTTTGAGCGACATGGAAATCAATTGTCCAGGGGCGCAACTTATCTGTCATCTTTTCGTAGGCAGCGTAAAATTCTTCATCGCTGTAGCCATCATGAAGCAAGGCATGCTCTGGAGCATTGTAACCCATAAGATATAAATATGTGTGAGCTAAGTCAGCTTGAAAGCCTAGAGTTTCTGGCAGTCCAACCCCTTCGAGGAGATCGAGCACATCTTTCCAGCTGTGCATACCGGCCCAGCAGATTTCACCTTCCACAGCAAGACGCTCACCATGATCTGATGCAATGGCTGACGCTTTCTTAAAGGTGTCGATAATACGGGCAGTTCCCTCACCTGGGTTAGCTTTCCATTTCTCGACCCCGAATTCTGCGGAGTCGATGCGGATCACCCCTCCTTTGCGCACTCCATGGTCATTGAAAACTTTGCCAATTCGACAAGCCAGCTTTACTGCATCCAAAAATTTTCCCTGCTGTTCATCCGTTCCCATAGCAGAATCTCCCACAGTACCTGGCCAAACTGGGGCAACCAACGAGCCTACATCAAATCCATGGCTTTGGATAAGGTCAGCAGTTTTCTTCAGGTCATCATCACTAGCCTCAGGATCGGTATGGGGGAGAAAGAGAAAATAATCGACTCCATCAAATTTACGACCGTTGACTTCCGCTCCTGCTGTTAGCTCAAGCATACGCTCTAAACTAATTGGAGGTTCTTCGCCCTCGCCGTCGCCTTTACCGACGAGACCGGGCCACATTGCATTGTGTAATTTCAAAGTAGAGAGGCTCATATTCAGATGAATTTGGGGATTAAGGTTTACAAAACTTTACTTGTTCAAGAAATACTTGTTGGGTTCAAGAAAAAAGGTGAACTTTGAAATATTTAGGAAAAGCTTATCTTGTGCTTATTTTTGAATGATATTATTAATGAGCATTACATTAAATTACTCGATTCAATTACATATGAATTTTTTAAATCATAAATTACTCCTCGTTTTACTCTCACTTTCTCTTGTTAGTTGCTCCGACAACTCCTCGGATGCTCAATATTTGGAAAGTTCAGACAGCGATGATGTAAATATAACTCAAAACCTTAGCCCTAACACCAGCGATACGGTTCCGGAAACGAACCCTCTCCTGCCATACGATATCATAAACCACAAAGGTGAAAGCGTTTCATCCAGTGTTTTATCAGGTAAGATACTGGGTATCTATTTCTCAGCCCAGTGGTGCCCTCCATGCCGCAGCTTCACTCCCAACCTTGTGGAATTTAGGGACAGAAACTCCAAAGATTTCGAAGTCGTCTTTGTTTCCGCTGACCGATCTCCTTCAGATCAACTTAAATATATGGAAAAATACGACATGAAGTGGTATGCAATTCCTCATGGATCACCTGCGGTTAATGAACTGAATAAAAAATTTGAGGTTCGTGGAATTCCCTCTCTTGTAATTGTAGATCCTAAAGGAAACACCATCACCAAGAATGGTCGTGGTGATGTATCAGGAAATCCTTCGGGTGCTCTGGCCAGTTGGAAAAAGAAGTCCTAACCAACTTAATTATTCTTTGATATTCCTGCCTCAAAGCAGGTTATTTCTTCATCTTCGTCGTGGTCAATTTTGATTTCTGTATCATTGGTGGCGGAATCATAGGGCTTGCGACCGCATTTCGATTAGGCCAAAAATTTCCTGATAAATCGATCGGTGTAATCGAAAAAGAAAACAAACTGGCCGAACACCAAACTGGAAGAAACTCGGGCGTCCTACACTCTGGAATTTACTACAAACCAGGCTCACTTAAGGCACGAAACTGCCGAAAGGGAAAACAGGCAATGGAACGATTCTGTGCGGATCATGGCATTGACTATGAACTTTGCGGGAAAGTAATTGTGGCTACCCGTAAAGAAGAGATCGGAAGATTGGATAAGATTTATGAAAGAGGACAAGCCAACGGCGTAACCTGCGAATTAATCACAAAAGAACGACTGAAGGAAATTGAACCTCATGCCGCAGGAGTAAAAGGGATCCATGTACCAGAATGTGGGATCGTTAATTACAGTCAGGTTTGCGAGCGACTCGGTGAATTACTTACCCAAGGAACCAGGAATCAAATCCTTCTTGAAGAAGAGGTAATAAGTATTTCAAAAATGCCGAGTGAGATTATCGTACAAACAATAAAACAAACAATTTGCTGCCAACATCTGATCAACTGTGCCGGCTTGCACTCCGACCGCATGACTAAGCTAGGCGGGCAATCACCCGATGCTAAAATTATTCCATTTAAAGGAGAGTACTATTTTTTGTCCAAGGAAGCCGAAAGCCTTTGCAATCATTTGATCTATCCAGTGCCTGACCCCAAATTTCCCTTTCTCGGCGTCCACTTCACTAGGCTAATCGAGGGAGGGGTGGAGTGTGGTCCAAACGCCGTGTTGGCCTTTGGGCGCGAAGCCTACAAAAAGTTTGAGTTTTCCCCGAAGGACTTTCTTGAATCGGTCACCTACCCGGGTTTCCAGATCATGGCGATGAAGCACTGGAAGATGGGATGGGGAGAAATGTGGCGCTCTATTTCCAAACAGGCTTTTGTACGAGCTCTACAAAAACTTGTTCCTTCGATTCAGGCTGAACACCTCTCCCCTGCCCCAGCAGGTATCCGTGCTCAGGCGGTGGCTAAAACAGGCGGACTTGTGGACGACTTTCTCATTCAGCAAAATGACCGCATTGTCAATGTGTGCAATGCTCCCTCACCTGCAGCCACAGCATCCTTAAATATTGCCGATGAAATCATTACTTCGCTTGAGATGTGAACCCAATCAGGCAATTTTAAAATCTTCTAGCTATTCTCGTTGAAGTGCCTAATTACATTTGGCATTTACTTAGTTGCCGATGAACAAGACAGTTTTAAAATTTCTCTTAATATTACCCATTCATGCCTTCGCTGGGCTAATGATTCTCTCTGCTCAGACTCCTGAAAGATTAAGTGAATTAAAAGTATCCGAAACAAGCCTAACAGATTTGGATCTCTCCCGTGCCTCCATTCTTGCTGAATCGAATCTAGAACCTCAAATAACAAAATCGGTCTCCGACTTATCCGGCTTGTCGCCAAACTTGTATATCAACTCCAATGGCATACAATCCTATGGGGATGTGATCTCCGTACGTGGAATTGGGAACACACAACTTTTTGGAGATCCTGCTGTTGGCCTTTATATTGACGGAGTGCCATACGGGAGCACGGCTACTTTTTCTTCTGCCCTTTTTGAACTTTATAGTGTTGAGCTCTTTAAGGGTTATCGAGGGCATCGTTTTGGGAAAAACTCACCTGGAGGTGTCCTAAACATAAAATCTCAATCAGCAGGCAAAAATCACAGATCTAAACTTTTCGTATCCTATGCCAGTTTTAATACTCAAAGTTATCGCCTTCTTGTAGATGGCCCGGCGGGTGATTATGCATCCTACTATTTCGGACTCAACAGAAGTAAAAGTGATGGGTTTGCGGACAATACTAACCCCCTTGGAAATGATGCCACCTCAGAAAGCTTAAATGGACGGATTGGCTACGACTTTAGAACTGCAGGTGGACTAAGAATAGGCATTGGCGGAACTTGGGAAGATTTCGACCTCGGGGCCCAGCCCGTTGTGCAGAGAAATGCCAACAGTGGGTTTTACAAAAGAAGCTCCGATCAAAATGAAGTTGGAGCCATTCGCTCCAATACCCAATTCCTCAAATTTGAATCGGAGACAGAATTTGGTGGAATAAGTTCAACGACTTCTCGTACCTATTGGGAACTGGACCCCAATTTCCTTGATCTGAATTATGCAGACAGTGGACTAGCCCTTGTATCCGGTTTTCTCGAATCAGTAGGGAATCCCATTGACTCATCATCAATGATCAAGGAAGAACACGATGGTTGGTCAGAAGAACTTACAGCCTTTTCTGACAATGATGGCAGCAGAAATTGGACAATTACCATATTTGCTAACAACACTGAAATCGATGGAGTGGCTGATCGGCACTACCCTGTGCCTACGGTTGCTCAAAATGATCCGACCTATTATAATGCCGGCGTGATGCTGCCAGGGTCTTCAATTACCCGCTATAAAAGTAAAAATGATTCATATGCACTGAGCACTTATTTATCACAAAGCCTAAATAACAACATCACTTTGGAAGTTGGGCTTCGTTTTGACCATATTACTAAAGAATTAAGGAGATCGAAAACAAACTCACTTCCTTTTATGGTAGACCCCGCAGATTTATCAGTAAGTGAAAAGTATTCATGGATCAGTCCCTCCATTGGATTCAAGAAAGCACTGAACGAGAATTTTACTACTTTTCTTAACTCATCTCTTGCACGAAAGCCTGGTGGTTTTTCTCCCTATGTTGATACACAAGCCCTAATTGCAGCAGGAGTAGTAAATATTCAATACAAGGATGAAAAAATCTGGGCTAATGAGTTGGGCCTCTCTTTTAATAATACTCAAAATAAGTCGGGCCTTTCGCTCGTTTTCTTTTGGAATGATATTACTGATTTCCAGTTTGAAAAACCTTCGGGTGCGTTTGATTACTTTGTAGACAATGCAGAAGAAGTGGAAATTCATGGTCTTGAATTTGAGTTTTATGCCAATCCTCAGGATGATTGGTTGATTCAAGGATCCTACGGAATCACCAGTGGTGAAATCAAAAGGCACACCGGCCTAAGTTATGACCCGTCATACGACCCCTTGGGTGCACCTGCAAATCCTATCCTGGGCCCCCATGACTTTGCCGGAAAAGATGTGCCATTTACTCCTGAGCAAACCCTTAGCCTCTCGCTTTCAAATCAGATGACCGAAGATCTTGTGTGGTCTTCCGGCCTTACCTACATCGGGAAAATTCATTATTTGGATCAGACCGCAACCGATACAGTTAATAATTCTTACCTGCTGTGGAATGCCTCCATTACTTATTTAATCAACCAATGGGAACTCAATCTCTTTGGCAAGAACCTCACAAACAAAAAATATTATTCATCGCTTGTAACCAGTCTAACAGGGGCTCCAGGCATTGTAGGCTCTCCTCGGGTTATCGGGTTGGGTATTTCCAAGGAATTTTAATACAACCCAATTCAAATTATTTTTCTATTTGAGGGATGAACTAGAATAAGTTCCGCTTGCTACTCAATTTTTTCGCCCTTAGCTTTTGGCGCAAGATTGATCCACAATGAATATATTTTTGAAAATCGGTTTACCTTGGGCAGTTTCTCTTGGGGTCATTTTTTTTATTGGATTAACATTGGGATCAAAAGTTATTGTAACCAACAAAGAATTAAAAGAGGGAGCTGATCATCCAAAATCGAATTTTTCATCTGGTTTAGAATCAGAAAAAAAGAAAACTGCTAAAGTAATTGAAGAAGTAGATCTTGAACCATTTAACTCGAATCACTCCCCGGCTATGCCACCCAACCTCCTCCGCATCATGCAAGGTGGAGATATAGTTGAACGCCTTGGGTCCTACCTGGATGCAGTAAGATCCATGGACAAATCAAATGTAAAACAGGTCGTAAAAGCTTTTGAAGAACTCCCCAAAGGATATGGCAGGCATTTAGAAATGAAGTTGTTAATGCGAAGCTGGGCAAGCTTTGATCCCGAAGGAGCCCTCGCCTATGCTTCCACTTCTCTCGACGCCCAAAGTGAAAAGAGATTTGGTATTTCTGAGGCTTTGGCAGGATGGGCAGTTCTTGATTATGATGCTGCGGTTTCCTGGGCAAATGCAAATAACCCAGGGAAAAAAGAGGGCGACAACCCTCTGCTTGTAGGTATCCTGAAGGGTTTAGTTGAGACAGACCTAGAAGCTGCAAACCGATTATTCCTATCTCTCCCAAAGGGTTCTGCAAAGTGGCAATCCTCTGCAATTCTTGCTGATTTATTTTCTGAAAAAGGTCCACCCCATGCGATCGCATGGGTACAAAACTATCCCAAAGATGACCCTAAATTGAGAGAGGCTGTGCTTGGCCAGATTAGTTCAAAGCTAGTACAGGATAATATCGAAGAAACTTCTAGGTGGGCTCAATCCATGGCGATGGAACCTGGTGCTTTGAGGGTCGTTGATAACATTATCTCCCATTGGGCACCCCTTAACCCCCAAGCTGCCTCGTCCTGGATCGATAATCTACAGAACGAAGATAAAAAAAAGCATGCTATGAAACAATTATCCGACAGGTGGGCGTCGATTGATCCTGTTGCTACTGCCGAGTGGCTAAATTCTCAACAGTCCTCTCCCATGCTTGATCCGGCAATTGCCGCTTTTGTCCTTCGAATCAAGGAACAAGACCCAGAGGGAGCAACTGGATGGGCCCAATCTATTACCGATCAAAATCTCCGTGAAGAGTCATTAAAAAGTGCGGTCAACGCATGGATGCACAAAGATCCTGAGAAAGCAAAGACTTGGGTTAATCAAACTAAATAAGGTCAACTCCAACGAGAAAACATTAGATAAAATTTCTTACCCAATATTTTCTATGATCGCCACAATCGGGAGAAAGAGAGCAATTACAATAAAACCAACTACGACTGCTAAAAAGACAATCATAACCGGCTCAATAAGAGAGGTAACTCCTGCCACTGCATTATCGACATCTTCATCATAGTTGTCTGCGATCCGAGTTAACATATTAGGCAGCTCACCGGTTTCTTCTCCGATCTCTACCATACTTGTCACCATGGATGGGAAAACCGGTTCTCTTTCCATTTGAACCGCCATGGACTCCCCGTCACGCACGGCATTATGAATATTTGACATCGCTTTTATAAAAAAAGCATTCGTTAGTGTATCTCCTGTAATTTGAAGTGCCTGTAAAATAGGAACTCCACTACTGAGCAGGGTCCCAAAGGTACGGGTAATCCGTGAAACATTTGACTTGCTCACTACTTCCTTAACCACCGGAACTTTCAAGCCCAACCAATCAAATGCCTTGGCACCTTGCTTGGTCTTTTTTAAGAGAAAGACACTCCCGACGAGGCCACCCATCCCCCCAAGAACTAGGATGGGATGCGAGGCAAATAGATCACTGATTCCAACCACAATCTGTGTAGGACCAGGAAGAGGAGCTCCACGGAGCATTTGTTCGAAAATGGTTTGAAATTGGGGTACCACCACCATCATCAGAAGGGTAACAATTGCCACAGCAACAAACATGATGACGCTGGGATAAATCATAGCAGACTTCACCTTCTTGATGGTACGAATGGATTTTTCCTGAAACTGAGCCAGCCTATCCAAAACTAAGTCCAAAACGCCACCAGCTTCCCCCGCCTTAACCATGTTGACATAGAGTTTATCAAAGGTTTTAGGATACATCGCCAAGCCATCAGAAAGTGTTCCACCCGAAGAAACTTTTTCTGCAACTGCTTCCAGCATAGCCTTAAATTTTGGCTTATTTTCCTGCTGCTTAATCATAACTTCAAGACTTCTCAAAAGAGGTAAGCCAGCCTGAATCAAAGTAGACATCTGCCTAGTAAAAATTGATACATCTTCATTAGAAGGACCTCCGCCAATTTCGATAGCTAGCAATCCACCCTTCTTCTTTTTACCTTTTGCTTTGGTGGCTTTCTTCGATTTCTTTTTTTCTTTGCTAGCGGACTTCCCCACTTCTTTAGCAGAACCCGTGGATGTAGGAACCGGTGCTGGGTCTTGTAATGGCGAAGTTCCTTGAAGATTAAGACTGGTTGGGCTCAGGTTATACTGGGCAAGTATGTTACGGGCATCCATCTCATCGGTAGCCTCGAAAGTACCGTCCACAGAGTTACCTGCCTGATCGGTCGCGGTATATTCAAAAATTGCCATATTGGGTTTAGATGATCTTGGGCAAAAATCAGGTGTATTTCAAGACTTCCTCTACTGTGGTTTCGCCATCGAGTATAGAGCGTAGTCCATCCTCCCGCAATGTACGCATGCCTTGCTCAATCGCTTTTTGTTTTAACACAAGAGTAGCTGCCCCCGAATTGATCATTTCGCGAAATGTGTCGTTTACTTTGATCATTTCGAAAAGACCAGTTCGTCCTCTATAGCCTCCCTGGTTACAATCTTCACACCCTGCACCAAAATAAAATTTACGATCTCCTAAATCTTTTCTTAGTAGACCAAGATTCTGCAACATTTCCGCCTTAGGATCAAATTCCTGCTTACAGGTAGTACAAATTCTCCTAACTAACCGCTGAGCAAGTACAAATTCCAAGGAAGCCGAAAGCAAAAAAGGTGCAAGGCCCATATCAATCAATCTGGTAACAGCACCTGGAGCATCATTGGTATGCAAAGTACTTAAAACAACATGCCCGGTCAGCGAAGCCTGAACAGCAATACGTGCTGTCTCGATGTCTCGAATTTCTCCCACCATGATCTTATCCGGATCCTGCCGCAGGAAGGCGCGTAAAGCTCGAGAGAAATCAAGTCCAACTTGATGATTAACCGGCACCTGCATAATCCCTTCAATCTCATATTCAACAGGGTCTTCGGCGGTAAGTATTTTGGTGTCAATTTCGTTAACCTCTCGCAAAGCACTGTACAGCGTGGTGGTTTTACCTGAACCAGTCGGGCCAGTAACAATGAAAATTCCATTGGGCCGACGAACGGCCCCTCTGATTCCCGACTTTACACTTTCAGGAAGGCCAAGATTATCCAAGTCCAGATTAACGGCTGATTTATCGAGCACACGCAAAACTACGCTTTCCCCAAATTGAGTGGGCAATGTGGAAACACGTAAATCGACCGCTCTTCCCTCAATCGTCATTTTAATCCTTCCATCCTGGGGAATACGATGCTCAGCAATATTGAGTTCTGAAATTACCTTAACTCGCGAAATAACCGGTAAAGCAAGACTTTTGGGAGGAGGAGACATTTCATAAAGAGCTCCATCCACCCGGTACCGGATACGAAACTCTTCTTCGAATGGCTCAAAATGTATATCAGAAGCTTGGGCTCGAATAGCCTGCTGTAGAACAAGGTTGACGAATCGTATGATGGGAGTTTCGTTGGCCGCATCCACCAAGTCTCCCTCTTGAGTTTCATCAAGTCCTTCAAATTGCTCTAGCCCAGTATCCTCAAACAAGTCATCAACAGAGGTGGGGTTCTGTGCGTAATATTTCGCCAATAAACGGGCCACCTCTTCCGGATCGCAGACCACGATGAACACTTCCATATTTAGGGCAAAAGTTAGGTCATCAATTATGGAAGAGTTGAAAGGATTGAGAGCAAGTAAATGAATTCCTCCATCAGAAAGATAAAGGGGCACCACTCCGTACTGCTGAGCAGTCTCAGCGGTAATGGCTGACAGGTATTCCTGCTCAATCTCACCAACCTCACCGACTTGGAGTTCGTAGCCAAGATATTGGGAAATGAGCTCTAATAAATCCGAACGCCCCACAATGCCTGCCTGAATCACTGCCTCGGCAAAAGAATGTTTTCCTTCTATTATATCCTGATCAAAAAGCTCATCTAAACCATGTTGTGAAACACCCTCAACTTCACGAAAGAGGTCACGAAGTTCTGCATTATTATCAAGATAAAGCATCCTACCCTACTCCTCGTCTGTGGTGACCATTAAGACTTCATCCAAGGTGGTAATACCCGCAAGAACTTTACGAAATCCGTCATTTCTCATGGAGCGCATTCCCATCTCCCGAGCCTTCCCCCGCAACTCCACAATGCTTACATTGTTGTAGATCATCTCCTCAATTTCTGAATTTACCACAAATATCTCAAAGACCCCTTTTCTCCCCCGGTATCCTTTTTCTCCGCACTTGGAACAGCCAGCTCCCTTCATGAAACTGGCACCCCCTGCTTGTTCTGCATCAATTCCAAGAACAGCTAATTCTGCGGCATTGGGCGAATAAGGTTCTTTACAATTTTGGCAAATAGAACGAACAAGTCGTTGTGCAAGAGCAGCTCGCAGAGATGCAGACACAAGAAAAGGCTTAACCCCCATATCAACCAAACGGGAAACCGCACTAGGTGCATCATTGGTATGAAGCGTACTAAAGACCATGTGTCCTGTTAACGAGGCATTGATTGCAATTTCAGCAGTTTCTAAGTCACGAATTTCCCCAACCATCACAATGTTCGGAGCCTGTCGGAGCATAGCCCGTAAAGCCGCTGAAAAAGTCATACCCACCTCAGAACGGACTTGCACTTGGTTGATACCCGGAACTTCATATTCAACTGGGTCTTCCACGGTAATAATCTTTTTGTCCGGTTGATTAATTACATTGAGGGCGGAATAAAGTGTTGTGGATTTTCCAGACCCAGTAGGCCCGGTTACCAGAAATATTCCATCCGGCATATTGATTACTTTTTCAAACACAGTCTGGTCATCGGAAAAGAAACCCAACTGAGGAAGCCCGAGACTGAGGCTTTCTTTATCTAAAATCCGCATGACTATGCTCTCACCATGAACCGTCGGTAAGGTGGAAACACGTAAATCAATTACTTTTTTCCCAACCTTTACATTAATACGACCATCAAGTGGAACGCGCTTTTCCGCCAAGCTAACATTCGCCATCAACTTTGTACGCGAGATAATGGAAGGCTGGAGTCTTTTGGGAGGATCCGCTTGCTCAATGAGTTTACCATCTATTCGGAAGCGAATGCGAAACTTCTTCTCTAAAGGCTCCATGTGGATGTCTGATGCCCTCTTTTCAAGTGCTTCCTTGATTACGGAGTGAACAAACTTGATAATTGGTGCATCTTCCTCACTAACATCCTCAGGCCGAACACTGTCCTCAATCTCAATTTCACCTTCTCCAAACCCATCCAAAAAATCTTTTTCCTTTTCTTTTTGATCTAGTCCGTAAGCGGATGCAATTGCAGACAAAACATCTCCTCGATATGCAAGCCTGGGGTTGACCATTTTTCCTAGAAGGTGAGATAAGTTATCAATCCCATCCTGATCAAGTGGATCTCCAAGGGCAATGTCCACGGATATTCCGTCAGTTCCAAGAGGAAGAGCTTCGTATTGACGGGCGGTTTCGGCCGTGATTAAGGAAGTAATCTCCTCGGTTGGATTGACTACGGATAAATCAACCGGTTCCATCTGCAATTCTGACGCCAAAAATGCAACTACCTCCTCAGTGGAAAGTTCTAATCTTTCGAGCAGCAAATTCAAAAAGTCCAAGCTGGCAATACCTGTGGACTCGGAAGGTTCTAAATTTTTGGATTCATCTAATATTTGGGCTAGTTGCTCATCGCTGAGCAGACCCTGCTCCTTGAAAGCTTCGGTCAAAAATTCTTCCGTAGCGTTCATAAAGGCTTACACATCTTATAAATTTTCGAGATTATCGGCCCAATCCCATTAAAAATTCTGGATTATTCTTGGTCTTCTTTACTCTTTGAATAAACATTTCCATGGCCTCAGCAGGCGGAACCCCTTTCATCGAACGGCGAAGAGCATATATTTTACTGAGTTCATCGGGATGATAGAGAAGTTCTTCTTTGCGTGTACCACTCTTCTCAAAATCTAGAGCAGGGAAAATCCGCTTGTTAGAAAGTTCACGATCAAGATGGAGCTCCATGTTGCCAGTCCCCTTGAATTCCTCAAATATCACTTCGTCCATTTTACTGCCTGTCTCAACAAGTGCAGTTCCCAGGATAGTCAAACTTCCTCCACCTTCTATATTTCTGGCCGAACCAAAGAATCTCTTCGGACGTTGCAAAGCAGTGGCTTCAACACCTCCGCTCAAAATTTTCCCACTATTCGGCATCGTGGTGTTGTATGCTCGGGCAAGGCGGGTGATAGAATCCAAGAGGATCACAACATGCTGTTCATGCTCTACCATCCTTCTTGCTTTTTCGATAACAATTTCAGCAGCATGCACATGACTCTCTGCACTTTCATCAAAAGTGGAAGCAATCACTTCTGCATCAGGCACCTGACGGCGGAAATCAGTAACTTCCTCGGGGCGCTCATCTACAAGCAAAACAATCAGGTGGGCACTGGGATTATTCTTACGAAGAGCCCTGGCAATTCCCTGCTGTAAAATGGTTTTTCCAGTGCGTGGCGGAGCAACGATAAGCCCTCTTTGGCCAAACCCAACCGGGGAGACCAAGTCCACTACTCGCATAGCCACATTATCCCACTCCACCTCCTGGTGAGTTTCAAGATACATTCTTTCCAGCGGATAGTATGGTGTAAGCTCGGTAAATGGGGTGACCCGAGTAGCTTCCTCAGGAGTCACGCCCATTACCTGATCTACTCGAAGCATTATAGGACAAGTAGATTGTTCCATCTTTGCCCGGATTAACCCTTTCACAAGTTGACCAGTCTTCAGCCCACAATTTCTTACCAAAGGCACAGGAATAAAAACTGATTGGGACTTCAGGCGGTAGTCTTCTTTTTGCTGCAGGAGAAATCCATGCCCCCCTTCCATAACTTGAACAACTCCAGATATGGATACTGGGATGTTTTTCTTGAGGGAATCAGATAAGATGCCATCGATGAGTTCTTCCCGAATCGGTACAGCAGGCAGTTCTTCCTCTAAATCGAGCTCGGCTACTTTTTTATTTAATTCAAGTAAATTTAAAGAGATAAAACCATCAAGTTCACGCTCGGGAAGATTTGAATCAAGCAATGGCTGAAGTAATGCGGCCATGGTTTCCTCCGACTTCAAGTTCTCAGATTCAAGGAGATTACCCACCTCAAGTGGTTTGGTCTCCGTTTCCTCATAAGGCAGACGCTGAGGCCTTTTAAATTTTTGCCTCTTGCGCTGTTTCTTTTTTTCCTGCCAAGTCATTTTATTCTGACTCTGGTGAGAGTTCTTACCATGGTTAGAATTTCGCTGATTTGGCCCAGGTTGACTACTGACTTCCTTGGAATTTCTAGCGGGACGGGCATGGTCCTTACCTTTAGCGTCTTTGTTAATACTTTCTTCTACGACAGGTTTTTCCTCTTCGGGCCTTGGGCGATCCTCTTTCTCCTCCTCTCCGTCGGTGCTGAAAAATAATTGTCTGTCTTCCGAAGCGATGGGGTCTTCAGACTGAGGGGTATCTTTATTTACTGATTCCCCGCTATCAGTCTCAGCTTGATCAACTTGAGAACTTTCAGATTCAGATTTCTTATCCTCACCCTGATCGTTTTTGTCTTTTGTAGAACGAGTAGTTTTTTTAACAGGCATATCCAATAATTTGATAAATTCAGTCTTTTAAAAATTTGTCGGCAAGAACCAAAATTTGCTCCTCGAGAAAATCAATTTCACCGGAACTATTTATCACATAATCAGCCAATTCTGCTTTTTGATAAACGGTCATTTGGGCAGTCATTCGCTGTTGAGACTCAAGGTCACTCAAGCCTCGCTTTCTTAAACGGGCCAACATTAATGATGGTGGGGCAAACATTGAGATCGTACAATTAAAGTGTGATTGCAAATTGTTTTCGAACAAAAGAGGTAGTTCAACCATGCACCTATCGCTTGGGCATGATAAAACAAAAGATATCCACTTTGAGCGAATGATTGGGTGAAGTATGGACTCCAGCCACATCCTTTCAGAGCTTGCATCGAAGACTATCTGACCAATCACGCCTTTGTCAATGCTTCCGCAATCATTAAGTATTCTCTTTCCCCACCGGCTTACCAATTGGCTCTGTACATCTGTATCTGATTTGAGCAACTCACCAACGATGGAGTCAACAGATAAGACTAACCACCCGGCCTCTTCAAATAATTTTAACGCTTGTGACTTTCCAGTAGCAATTCCACCAGTTAAACCAACAGCTCTTTTAAAGGTTTCTGAGTTCACTTATTCAAACAAGTACAAACTTGAGATGGTTTGGCTCACTAGCAAGTTTGTAAATGGCAAATTTGGTACTATCGTCTTGCCAGTTTTTAAGAGGACTTCATAATGCAACCTTCTTTTATCGGTAGGGTATCCAAGTGGCTAAAGGATGCGGACTGTAAATCCGCCCGCTTCGGCG
>JAYNZN010000002.1:67952-70162 GCA_038103695.1 Opitutales bacterium | reverse complement strand
GGCAAGATCGCTTTGCGCAAAGATTATCATATTTCGCTTGTTGGAGCGGGCATGGGGTCACGAATGGTTCACTACGGGCACTTTGAAACCGAGGTTCAATTGCGCTTCCCCCACTACCGTTTGGTCATTCGCAACCTTTGTGACGAGGGAAACACTCCTGGATTTCGGCCACATCCTGGCAGGGCACTGGAAGAACAGTATGCATTTCCAGGGGCCAAAAATCTTGTACCTGCAAAATTTAGAACCGATACCAAACCGGCAGGATTTTTTGAAACTCCGGACCAATGGCTTACTCGGTTACAAACCGATGTGATTATTGCTTTTTTTGGGTTTAATTCCTCCTTTGAAGGACCCAAAGGTCTTGAGAACTTTGAAAAGGAACTCCATGCATTTATCAATCACACCCTGAGGCAGCAGTACAACGGCGAGTCACAACCCTTGCTTGCCTTGGTTTCCCCAACTGCAGTTGAAGCGATTCCTGGAATCACAACGGGTGAAAAGCAGAATGAAAACCTCTCCCTCTACACCGATGCTATGCGAAAGATCGCTAAGAAAAACAGAATTAGTTTTGTCGATGCTTTTTCTTCCTCCTCCAAATGGTATGAAGACGGTAAGAGGTACACCATTGATGGTGCTCTGCTCAATGATTTAGGGAACCGCAAGCTCGCTGATTTGCTTTGCGACCACATTTTTGGAAGGGGAAACCCGGATGAGAAAAAGCGTGACGCCATACATGATGCGGTGATGGACAAAAACTTTTATTGGCTCAATGACTTTAAAGTGCCCAACGGAGTGCATGTATACGGCAGAAGATACAACCCTTACGGTCCCAAGAACTACCCTTTTGAACTGCAAAAGACGCGCCAGTATACCGCAATCCGCGACCGGGCAATATGGGCAGCTGGGATTGGTGCGGGAACAAGGCTATTTTTCGAAGACGAACCTCCCGGCAATTCCCGACTCAGTGGGGGTTGGAATTTTGTGGGTGCCCCCAACCCTGTATTATCAGGAAATAAGTCCCTAATTCGGCAAGGCAAAGGAAATACACAAGTCGTGGTGGATCGTTTAAGATACCCTCACCAAGTTACCGATCGTGAAGAGGAGTTTTTCTTTTGGGTTTACCTGGACCCAAAGGATCCACCCAAACAAATCATGGTACAATTCCACAACGGAAATTGGGAACACCGTGCCTTCTGGGGACAAAACCTCATTCCTTACGGTGTCGATGGAACAACCGGCAGAAAAAAAATGGGCAATCTTCCACGAACCGGTACATGGCATCGTTTATCGATCCGGGCCCATCAGGTCGGACTCGCGGTTGATTCCAGGATTCAGGGGTTGGCTATTACCCAGTGGGGAGGAACATCCTATTGGGATCGTACTGGAGTTCATTTCGGACGGATCAATCTAGAGGAGGAAGATCGTAAAACCCTCAGGCTTCCCCGTGTAGAAACCAATTATCGTTCTGACAATATCAAGCATGGAAAGCTCAAATACCTGCAAGGAGATCAGGCTGTAGAACAATTAAAGGTCGCTCCAGGTTATAAAGTTGAACTCTTTGCCGATGA
Organism: Opitutales bacterium; assembly: GCA_038103695.1. Classification (GTDB taxonomy): domain Bacteria; phylum Verrucomicrobiota; class Verrucomicrobiia; order Opitutales; family Seribacteraceae; genus Chordibacter. Next base: position 68,594 of record JAYNZN010000002.1, on the reverse strand, counting down.
GAAAAGGTTCCCTGACCTAGCAAATCCTGTGCAGATGTCATTTGATAATAAGGGAAGGCTCTGGGTGGCCACCATGGCGAGCTACCCCCACTACCGAATTGGAGATCCCAAACCGCAGGATAAGCTCATCATTTTTGAAGATACTGATAACGATGGGAAAGCAGACAAACAGACCAATTTTGCAGATGACCTCCACATTCCCATCGGTTTCGAAATTTCTCACGACGGAGTTTATGTATCCCAGGGTGCCAACCTAATCCTGCTCAAAGATACTGATGGAGATGATCGCTACAATGAAAAAGAAGTTGTACTTAGTGGATTTGACGATCATGACACCCATCATGCCATTTCCGCATTCTGTGCGGACCCATCGGGTGCACTCCTTATGGGAGAGGGTATCTTTTTGCACAGCAATGTGGAAACGGTTTTTGGTCCAATTCGTGGAACCAACGGAGGGTTTTTCCGCTATTCCCCACAAAACAAGAGCCTGGTCAGACACGCCCAGTTTAAAATCCCCAATCCTTGGGGAATCTGTGTCGATAATTACGGACAGGAATTTTTCCTTCATACATCAGGGCCTTCGCTGGGCTGGATGCTTCCGGGCATGATCAATGCACGCTATGGTGCCGCTCTTGAATCAAA
>JAYNZN010000002.1:65789-67852 GCA_038103695.1 Opitutales bacterium | reverse complement strand
GATGCGTCCATTCCTGAACTTTTAGAAAACCTTAAACTTCCTGAATTAAGAACCCGCTACCGCACCCGCAGGGAACTTCGCGGCCGACATCCTAACCATGTTGCAAATGCAGCCAAGAAGTGGGCAGATTCCCAATCTGATGACCGCTTAAAGCTTGAAGCTCTCTGGGTGAGCTGGGGAGCAGACCGTCTCAACCAAAGCCTTCTAAAGGAACTTCTCAAATCCAAGGATCACCGGGTTCGTACCGCTGCCATCCAGGTTTTACGCCAAAACTTATCCAATATCGAAAACGAAAAGGACCTATTGCTTGATGCGGCCACTGACCCTCACGGAAGAGTCCGGCTCGCAGCCCTTACTTCAGCATCCTATCTCCCTCAGGTCGATGGAATGGAAATTGTGTCGAAAGCTAAATCAACAGGTGTCGATAAAACCTATGCTTCAAGTGTGGTATTTACAGAAGATTCTTTACTAAATTCTGGGGCGTTATTTGAGGAAGAAAAACACCGAGTGGATATTCCCGAATATCTCTCACTGGCAGAGGGCCGCCTATTTAGTAAGGGAGCCGAAATTTATGAAAAGGAAGGGTATTGTGGAACCTGCCACCAAGAAAACGGAATGGGACTCCCTGATGCCGGCTTTCCTCCATTGGCTGGCACCAAATGGGTAAATGGCAATTCGGACCGTCTGATCAAGCTTACCCTAAAAGGATTGATGGGCCCAATCGAAGTAAAAGGCAGGAGTTATCCAGGGCTTGTCCCGATGACCCCTTTTGAATCATTGCTCGACGACTATGATGCAGCTGCCGTGCTCACCTTTATTAGGAATTCTTTTGGCAACAAAGGGGAGCCCATCCTTCCCTGGCAGATCAAAAATGTACGCGACCAAACCAAGAACAAGCAGGGGTTTTATAACCCTGCCGAACTTCTTAGCGAACACCCGTTCTCCAACTAACCCGCATTCCTTTCTGCCTGTGCAGGAATTCTAAGCGGGCTCGTTTGGGGGAGAAGAAATTTCCTCGGCTAAGTCCTCCAGTGGATAAGTCCAAATTTCAGACAAGGTTGGATGATACCAATCTGCTTTGAGCAAATGTGAGGGGGTTGCACCCAGAGCCACCGCCACCGAGAGAGCATGAATCAATTCGCCCGCATCCTTGGACACACATTCCGCTCCCAAAATTCGGCCTGATGCACGATCGGCATGAAGGGCGACATACCCCCACTTTGCTTCCATAAGAATAGATTTCCCATGGTCATCAAAGGGGTAGGATGCGGAAATGGGTTCCATCCCACGGTCCCTGATTTCTGATACTGTTAATCCGACCCTGGCAAGTTGGGGGTCGGTAAATACAACTGTAAGCAAATGATCATAATGAATCGGAGCGACGTATACACCAAATGCATGCTTTGCCACAGTCTCTCCCTGTTTGATCGCAACATGCACAATTTCATGGGGCCCGGCACAATCTCCGGCTGCATAAATGGAAGGAATGGTGGTCTGTTGATGGGCATTGGTTGCGATGTGCCCGGAAGGCAAACGCTCCATTCCAATCTTTTCCAAGCCCAGCTTGGCAGTGGCGGGTTTCCGTCCAAGGGCGTTGAACAGGAAACGGGTATCCAAGTGACGTGGTTGACCTTGATGCTCAAAGCTCACCCGTGTTGCCCCCCCCTTCAAATGCTCGAAGGATTGAAGGGAGACACCAGTAAGCAAATCTATCCCCTCCGTGCGAAAGGCCTTCTCGACCACTGTGGATGCTTCGTCAGAAAATCCCTTGAGGATATGTTTGCTCCGTTGCAGTTGAGTCACCTTACACCCCACACGGGAAAGAAACTGGGCAAGTTCGCAGGCAACTACTCCCCCTCCAAGCACAACGCACTCCTCGGGCAGGTAATCAAGATCCAGCACATCATCGCTAGTCTTGAATGGGCAATCGAGAAGACCAGGAAGATCTGGGGTATGAACCACTGAGCCAGTTGAAATAAGAATTTTATCCGCCCTAAGAACCTGACCGTCATCTAAAGCAATGGTGTTGGTATCGAGGAAAGAACCATTTGCACGGAACAAGC
>JAYNZN010000002.1:2384-65689 GCA_038103695.1 Opitutales bacterium | reverse complement strand
TCATCTAAAGCAATGGTGTTGGTATCGAGGAAAGAACCATTTGCACGGAACAAGCTAAACCTACCATCTTCCAACTGCTCCTTTCGAAAATCAGAAAACTCCTGGATCACTTCTCTTTTTCTTTTTTGCATGGCAGCAAGATCCGCCACTGGTTTTTCTCCACGAAAACCAAAAAGATCTCCTTTTTGAGCCAGATGAAGAACCTCTGCTGAGTAGATTAATGTCTTCGAAGGCATACACCCACGGAGGATACAGAGTCCGCTCAACTCCGTTCCACCATCGACCACGGCAACTTTTTTTCCCAACTCGTTTGCGGTTCTGGCAGCAGCATACCCCGCACTACCTCCTCCAAGGACTAAAAAATCAAATTTGTCAGAATCCATTAGACATATTTACTATTATCCAGAATCATTGTCGATCCATTGGAAAAATAGATTTTCTTGTAACAAGAAGTCCAGAAACATTTACGAAAAGAATTTATTACTGATCTTTTGAATATCTTAGAATTGGTTTGATTAGAGTAAATATATTTTAGAAGATTATCAGCATGATTAGGCTTCAAGAGTATCAAGTTGGCGAGATTGTTCTACCGGAGGGAGAACTCGGTAAAGGATTTTGTATTTTAGAAAGTGGTACGCTTGAAGTTATCCGAGATGATCGTGTACTCAGCGAAATTGACATGAAAGGTGCCATTTTCGGTGAACTCAGCGAGATTCTTGGCATGAAAAGAGATGCATCTATCCGTGCCAAAACTGTTGCACAAGTTCGACATGTGGAAGAAAGCGTATCCGATATTGTTGCCAAAAACCCTAAAGTTGCGATCAAGTTAATCAGAACATTAGGTCGTAGGTTATATCGAATGAATAAAATCGCCACTCGAGGTGATAGTGAAAATGAAATTCTGCGAAAAGCCACAAGTTCGGATGGAACCTCCGTTGTCGACGATACAATTAGAATCTTAGTCGTAGATGACAAACCAAACATAATCAAGCAACTCTCCGAAATGTTCGCCAAAAGTGAATGGGTCGTGGAAGGTGCTACGGACGAATCTTCCGCCCTTACTGCTTGTGAAAACTCTAACTTTTCCGCCATCCTGATTAGTATGGGGCTACCAAATGAAGCAGCTATCGCACTAAGGCGTAAATTAAAAACAAACCATCGAGTGCTGAACACTCCTGTCATTGGAATGATTGTGATGGGAGATGAATCCGCTCAGAAAAAAGCTCTTGATTCTGGCTTTGCTGACTGTATCTCCAAGCCATTCAACCAAAACAAAATGGATGCAGTCTTATACAAAGTAATGAATTTGGATTCGTCTGCTCGTTATTTCAAATTCATTGATGATTTTCTATTTTTTGAACTCCCACCCGAACTCACTCCTTTTGTCATCAATGACATCAAAGAGAATATGGATCAAAGAATTAGAAATACCATTAATGAAGGTATCCTCAAAATCATAATTGATGTCTCTACCCTGGAAGAAGTTGAAGAAGAAGCCATTGAAGTGGTTGGTGAATTCTCAGAAAAAATTGAAGACATGAAATTACCCATGCGCGGTGCAATCATTGCAACTGGAGAAGACGCTGATATGTGGAATAACTTAGATGGATGTGAAGAATGGTCTATCTGTGAAAACCTTGAAGAAGCTAAAAAGTCTTTCGATAAGGAATCCTCTGAAGAGGAGGACTGAGGATTAGCAATTCGAGCGGTTCCTTTACCATTATCAAATCTTTGCAAATTCCATTGGTTTAAAGTGACCCCCCCTAGTACCGATCTAGCAAGATCTTCATTTCTTAACCTCCAAAGGAGTATCAGGGATCAACTTCTAGAACTCGATACTGGGCTAAGCGTAAGTACGGATGAATGGGAGAGAGAAGAAGGTGGAGGAGGAAAAACTTGGGCATTTCAAAAAGGACAGGCTCTTGAAAAAGGTGGAATCAATTTCTCTGACATAGCAGGTAAGGCTTTGCCTGATTCTGCGACGCAAGGCCGCAAAGAGCTCGCAGGTCTGCCGTTTCGAGCAATGGGAGTATCTGTTGTATTTCATCCATACAATCCCTTTGTTCCAACTAGTCACGCAAATGTCCGATATTTCGAAGCCGGGCCCAAAGAAAATCCAATTGCTTGGTGGTTTGGTGGTGGCTTTGATTTAACTCCTTATTACCCTTTTCATGAAGATGTTTTATTTTGGCACAAGGCGGCTTATTCCACTTGCCAACCATACGGAATAGACCTTTATCCAAAATTCAAAAGTTGGTGCGATGATTATTTTTTTCTTCCCCACCGAAATGAAACAAGGGGAGTTGGAGGAATTTTCTTTGATGATCTCGACCTAGGTGGATTCGAAAAAACTTTAGAGTTTTGTATCTCGGTTGGGGAAAGTTTTAGAGATAGTTACTTCTCGATTTTCGAGAAGAGAATGGCTCATCCTTTCGGACAAAAAGAGCGAAACTTTCAAAAATACAGACGAGGCAGATATGCAGAATTCAATCTCGTTTACGACCGAGGTACTCATTTTGGACTTCAATCAGGTGGACGTACTGAGTCTATTTTAATGTCAATGCCTCCTGAAGTCTCTTGGTCATACAATTGGAACCCCGATACGGGCTCGAAGGAGGAAGAATTATACTCTTCCTATTTAGTCCCACAAGATTGGTTAGGGATTGATATGAAATGAAGGGGAGAGCTATTTTAAAGGCCGCCCTCAAAGGTGAAAATAATGCTGGGCGGCCACCCATTTGGGTGATGAGACAAGCAGGACGATATTTGCCTGAATACAGAAGCCTAAAGGAAAAGTACAGTTTTGTGGAAATGGTAAGAACCCCAGACCTTGCCTCTGAGGTCACACTTCAACCATTACGAAGATTTTCACTCGATGCCGCTATTATGTTTAGCGACATACTTGTTATCCCAGAAGCGATGGGGCAAGAATATACATTTCGTCCTGCGGGAGGCATTGAAATGAAACAAAAAATAAGGAGTGAAGCATGCATAAATGCTTTAAACTCTGACGATATTGCAGAACGGCTTTCTTATGTTGGTGAAACTTTAAAAATTTTAAGAAAAGAGTTGGGTGAAGACTACGGTCTTCTTGGGTTTTGTGGTTCACCATGGACACTTGCTTGCTACATGATAGAGGGAGGCTCAGCCCATGGTTTTCCTACCACAATGGAATGGGCTCAAAAAAGTCCAAAATCTTTTTCAGCTCTACTTGAGAAAATAACTGATGCTTTGGAACAATACATCTTACTCCAAGCAGAATGCGGGATTGATGCCTTGCAAATATTCGACAGTTGGCAGGCACTCTGCCCAGATCAAAATCTTTGGAACTGGTCGCTCAAATGGATTGATAGATTAGTAAAATCCTCACCTGATACCCTTCCTACCATAGTCTATGCTAACTCTTCGCTCGCAAGGCTGAAAATCATCTCACAAACTGGATGTAATGCGATTGGTGTTCATCACCATGTAGACCTAAAAGAAGCAAGGAGAGAACTGCCAGGAAATTTAACTCTACAAGGTAATCTGGCACCAGAAATCATGGAAACGGATGCCATCTCGGTAAAGAATGAAACTGAAACACTGCTGACAGATATGAAAGATGATCCAGCCCATATTATGAATTTAGGGCATGGAATTAGACCAAATGCTAAGATCGAATGCATGCAAGCTCTTGTAGATTCAACCATAAACTTCGGTTCTTCCTAAACAGAAGAGGTTCTCCGTATTTTTAAACTAAGCTTTGGTAGGGAAAGAACAGAGAACATCGACTGCGTCTTCAAAATCCTCAAATCCTTCGACGATTTCAATTTCCATTCGTAAATAATAGAATGGAAGTATTGGTGCGTAGTTTACAGGAATACGAACTGCGTCCTTTTCTGTTGTAATAACTACTTCGGAGCCGGCGTTCTTAGCACGTTGGAAAATCTTATCGAGCTCTTCCTTTTTGTATCTGTGATGATCCAAAAACCTCTTTCGATACCTTAATTCTCCAGACATTCGATGAATGAGTTGCTCAAACCCACGAGGTGAGGCAATTCCACAAAACACACCGACATATTTTTCGTGAAGTAAATTAAGCTTTTCTTCTCCACTACCATTAACTTGTCTAAAAACCTGAGCTTTGTGACGACAACGAATAATCTCTGCATTTTGATTATACTTTCGGACAGTTTCTAGTAATTCCAACTCTGGCTCAATTTCGGACTTGGTTAGTAAAACATAATCAGCTCTGGCGATATTCCTTACTGGTTCTCTTAAAATTCCTCTTGGTAATAGTTTATGATTTCCAAATGGATTCATTTGGTCGACCAAAAGAAGAGTCATATTAGCTTTGATTGGCAAATATTGGAAGCCATCATCCAAGATGAGGACTTCAGCACCTAACTTATCGATAGCATGCATGCCCGCCTTTACTCTATCCTTATCGATTAAAACCAAAACCCCAGGAAGGTTATGAGCCAACATAAACGGCTCATCGCCCGCCTCATCTGATTCCAAGAGCACTTGATTACCATCACTGACTACTTTAGGAGGTTCAAAAACCTTTTTCTTAAAGAAAAAATTAGATTCTTCAGTTCTATCTCCCTTACTCTTGTACCCTCGACTCAAGACTGCGACCTTTTTTCCCTTGGCTTGTAATTCTTTTGCTAATCTTTCCACGACTGGAGTTTTTCCAGTACCACCCATAGTTAGGTTGCCCACTACAATCACCAAGGCATTAAGTTCTTTTTTTCTTAAGAATATCCCTCTATTGTAAAGACTCAGTCGCACGCGGACGATGAACCAAAACAGGTAGGAGAAAGGATGTAGGAACAATCCAAATAGGCGTGCAGATATTGATAGGTCTCGGTCATAAAGCACACCTTCTACGAAACTTTCGAAATCACTCCACTTCATTTAATTGCTATTAAGGTAGTTAGCACATCCATCAGATGTGAACAATGGATTGGAAGACACTTATTTTCAATACGATTTAGTTTCTAAATCGCTTTGCTCAATTGACATTTATTGTAACAAGTATTTGATGGGCACTTGGTTATATTTTCCCAATGCAAGTATCTCTTCTAAAATCTAAAATTCATCGTGCTGTGGTAACTGGAGTTCATCCTGATTATTCTGGAAGCCTGTCGATTGACCAAGATTTGTTAGACGCAGCTGGCTTTTTGCATCATGAAAAAATTTTAGTAGGTAATATATCGAACGGCGAAAGGTTTGAAACATATTGTATACCTGCTCCGCGTGGTTCTGGGGAGATATCTCTAAACGGAGCTGCTGCACACAAAGGTAAAGTAGGGGATTTACTTGTAATAATAACATTCGTTTCTCTAAATCCCGAAGAAGCCTCCGTTTGGGAACCCAAGCTCGTCCTAATTGAAGAAAATAACCTTTCTTACAAAAAAGTTACCTCTGGAATTTCACAATCCTCATGATCAATTACAAACTTCATATTCCTGGCCCGGTTGATGTATCTCCGGAAGCATACCGAGCAATGTCGACTCCAGTGATGGGTCATAGAAGCCCTGACTTTGTTGAACTTTATAATTCTTGCCAACCCAAGTTGCAGGAATTGTTTGAAACCCAAGACCCAGTCTTTCTTTCCACTTCTAGCGCTTGGGGTGTCATGGAGGGAGCAGTACGCAATCTCTGCTCCAAAAAAGTTCTTTGCTGTATGTGCGGTGCTTTTTCAGACAAGTGGTTAGATGTTTCGAAAAGATGTGGTAAGGAAGCGGAAGGCTTGGAAGCTGATTGGGGTAGCCACATTAATCCTGATTTACTTGATGAAAAATTGTCTAGTGGGGATTTCGATTTGGTAACCTTAGTTCATAACGAAACATCCTGCGGGATGATGAATCCCCTTGAGGACATTATGAAGGTACTATCCAAATACCCTGATGTCATTTCTGTAATTGATACAGTCAGCTCTTTTTCTGTTGTTTCAATCCCAAAAGATGACTGGGGCATAGATGTTATTCTTACTGGATCGCAAAAGGCGCTTGCCCTTCCACCCGGCCTTGCTCTGTTCTCTGTTTCTCAAAGAGCGTTTTCACGAGCTGAGTCCTTACAAGACAGAGGTTATTATTTTGATTTTTTGGAATTCCTAAAAAATCATGAAAAGGGAATGACTCCGAGCACTCCAGCCATTCCTCAAATTCATGGGCTCAAATATACTCTCGAATCAATTTTTCAAGAAGGTGTTAGTAATAGACAAGCAAGACATACAAAACTTAATGAGATGGTTCACGAATGGGTCATCCGAAATGGATTCGAACTTTTACCAAGCAAATCTTTTGCCTCAAAGTCTTTAACTTGCGTGAAAAATAATTTGGGAATGGATGTTGCCGGATTTGTAAAAGCATTAAGGGAAGAAAAAAAGTTAGCGATAGATGGTGGCTACGGAAAGATAAAGGGAAAGACTTTCCGAATATCCAACATGGGAAATGAATCAGAAAAGTCTATCACACACCTCCTATCTAGTATGGAGGAGTTGCTTCCTCGGTTTTTACCCTCTTAATGAAGTTCAAATCATAGTGTTTTCCCTCCTTCATGCTTTATGAAAAAACTTGTTATTGCAGAAAAACCGAGTGTTGCTCGAGATTTAGCACGTGTGCTCGGACGAGTCCCGGCCAAGGATGATTACTTTGAAAATGATGAGTGGGTAATTGATAGTGCAATCGGGCACTTAGTCGAACTATTCATGCCAGATGATTTCGATAAGAAATTAAAATCATGGAAAATTACCAATCTCCCCATCATACCTGAAAAATTTGAACTCAAACCTGTAGTTACAGCCAAGAAAAAATTTCTAAGCCTAAAAAAGCAGCTTAAAAGGAAAGATCTCGAATGTGTAATTAATGCCTGTGACGCTGGTCGCGAAGGCGAACTTATATTTACATATATCCACGACCTAGCTGGCTCTAAGCTTCCCGTTAAAAGACTCTGGTTATTATCAATGACCGAAAAATCGATCAAAGATGCATTTTCCCAACTAAGGGAAGGACCTTCTATGAAGCCTCTACAAGATGCTGCAAGATGTAGATCCGAATCTGATTGGCTGATTGGGATAAATGGAACACGAGCAGTTACAATTAAACGTAATAAAGCTAGCAGCAGGCAGGTTTCTACTGTCGGCAGGGTACAAACCCCTACTCTCTCAATGGTTGTTGAAAGAGAGCTAGAGATTAGAGACTTTCAACCTAAGACATACTTTTCAATTAGAGCCAACTTTGAAATCTCCACTGGTATATACCAAGGGATTTATCAAAAACCCGATTTCAAAAAAGATAGCAACAATGATCGGGACCGTATCGACCGAATTTGGGAAGAAGACAAAGCACAAGGAATTCATCAAGAAATTGTGAATGCCAGTTTTTGTAAAGTTGAAGAAAGCAAAAAACGTACTAAGCAAAGTTCCGGACGACTCTATGATTTAACCACCCTTCAACGTGAAGCTAATCGACTGCACAGTCTGCCCGCGAGCAGAACACTGCAAATTGCACAAGCTTTGTATGAAAAGCACAAAGTCATCACTTATCCAAGAACTGACTCGAAAGCTCTTCCAGAAGATTATCCCGTAACTTGCTCTGAACTTTTACAAGGGGTTTCTGGAGAATTATCTGTATATGCTCAGAAGATTCTCCAATCCAATTGGGTAAACCCAAATGATAAAAGGGTATTTAATAACAAACAAATTAGCGACCACTTTGCAATAATTCCCACTAATAAGTCACCCCAAAGCCTCGATTCCAACGAGACAAAGATTTACAATCTTATCATTAAACGGTTTATCGCGGTGTTTTACCCACCTGCTGAATGGGATGTAACCACTCGTTTAACTTATGTGGAGGAACATCTTTTCAAAACTGAGGGAAAAGTACTGATTGAACCTTCTTGGCTTGCAATATATGGCAAAGATAAAGGGGGAGAAGATTCATTGGCGGCCATGTCTGAATCTGATCAAGAAAAATCAAAATTCCTAGATTGCGACTTAATTGAAGATCAAACTAAACCTCCCCCACGCTATACAGAAGCAACCCTTCTTTCAGCAATGGAAGGTGCTGGGAAATTAGTAGAAGACGATGAACTTGCTGATGCACTTAAGGATAAGGGCTTGGGCACTCCGGCAACGCGTGCAGCAACCATTGAACACTTAATCAAAGAAAAGTACTTAAGCAGAGAAGGTACAGAACTTCGTCCTTCATTAAAGGCAGAAGACTTAATGCAATTCCTGCAAGCAGCTGGAGTTGAGGTTCTTACGAGTCCTGCGATGACTGGTGAGTGGGAGCAAAAGCTTCGCAAAATTGAGGAAGGAAAATTAACCCGCGAAGAATTTATGAGTGAAATCTCTGACATGACGAAGGATTTTGTCGAGAAAACAACAGGTTTTGACGATACCCAAGCATCACTCAGGCAAACGGCCCTTTTTTCTCCATTGGATAATCAGCCAATATTTGAAGGTCTAAATAATTATCAAGTTGAATCCGGTGATTTTAAGATATCTAAAAATATCGCAGGAAGAAGACTCACAGAAGATGAGATCGGTATTCTTCTGAAAGAAAAGCGTGTGGGACCTCTTGATGACTTCATTTCCAAAACAGGTAAGAGGTTCTCTGCCATGTTACAAATGGATGATCAGTACAAAATCACTTTTCTTTTTGATAATAATCGAAATGAGGAAGAAGAATCAGTTGAAAAAGAAATGATCAAAACTGCCCCCGCTATAGCAAACTGTCCCATTTGTGCGGGTAAGGTGCATCAAACTGATCTTTCATTTTTGTGTTCCAACAACAAGCGTGTTTCAGAACAGGAATGCAACTTTCGAATTACTAGAAAAATTCTTGATAAAGAAATACCTGTTGAAGAATTAAAGAAATTAGTCTCGGACAAAAAAACTGGACTAATAAAGGGTTTTATGTCGAGAAAAACGAAAAGAAGGTTTGAAGCAAACCTCATCCTCAAGGAAAATGGTTCAATTGGCTTTGAATTTCCTCCAAGGAAGAAAAAATCTGCCTAATTTTTAAGATGCCTATTTTTCGTTACCGCGTGCTTAATGGCAAAAAACCGGAACATTTTATTGAAGTCGAGCAGTCATTAAAAGAGCCAGCCCTGGATTTACATCCCATTACAAAGGAAAAGATTGAACGTGTTGTAAAATCATCCAGTCTTATTCTGAAACATGCAGATAGAATAGAAAGGCAAAAACTGAATCCTAAAAACTTAGAGAAAAATGGCTTTTCTTTATATGAACGAGCTGGAGAAGGGAATAATTTCCAAAGAACTGTTGGTCACACAGGACCAAAATCTATTTCGCCAAGTGGATGACAACATTCGTATCTAGAAGCCAAAAGCCAAGTTGGCTTAGGGCAAAATTACCATCAGGCCCTGAATATGGAAGAGTAAGAACTTTAGTTGATAATAATCAACTTAACACTGTATGTCAAAGTGCACAATGCCCTAACATGGGCGAATGCTGGTCCAGAGGAACTGCCACTTTAATGATACTTGGCAATATATGCACAAGATCGTGCTCTTTTTGTGCTGTGCATACGGGCAAACCTACTGAACTTGATTTAGCGGAACCTCCAAGAGTTGCGGATGCTGTTGCTAAAATGGGTCTCAAACACTGTGTATTAACATCTGTAGCACGAGATGATTTACCTGATGGTGGGGCTAAAGTTTGGGCAGCAACAATTCGTGCGGTAAGAAATCGAAACCCAAATACGGCTATTGAAGTACTGGTCCCAGATTTCAAAGGTAACTTTAATAACCTCGATCTCGTGTTGGATGCCAAACCAAATATTTTTAATCATAATTTGGAAACTGTTAAGCGCCTGCAGCGCCCTATTCGTAAGTCTGCCCATTATCAAAGAAGTCTTGATGTTCTATCTCATGCCAAGGAAAGGAATTTTCCTATCAAATCAGGAATTATGTTAGGTCTTGGTGAAAAAGAAGATGAAATCAGACAGGCACTTAAAGATTTAGCAAATATTGGACTCAATGTTTTAACTTTGGGTCAGTACCTCCAACCAAGCTCCGAATATGTACCCATCGATCGCTGGGTTACTCCTGATGAATTTGATTCATGGAAAAAAGAAGCACATGAGCTCGGTATTGAAGTTGTCGAATCTGGACCACTCGTTCGATCATCCTATCATGCTGACGAACAATCAGAGAGATATTCTGAACAATTAGCAGAAGACTAACTATTTAAATTGTTTTGGATTTAAACCCGTTTTCATACAAGAATCCTTACTTATGAAATAGAAAAGGCGTTCCCCGAAGAGAACGCCTTTTCAAAGTTTATAAGAGAATAAAACTCTTACATCATGCCATGATCATGACCATGCCCAGCAGGTGCTGGTTTTTCCTCTTCAGGAATGTCAGTGATCATACAGTCAGTTGTTAATAACAGACCAGAAACTGAACCTGCGTTTTGCAAAGCAGTTCGGGTTACTTTTGTAGGATCAACTACACCGGCTTTAATCAAGTCTTCATGGGTATCTGTGGCTACATTATAGCCCATGCTTGATTTAGATTTCAGCACTTGTTGTACAACTAAGGAACCTTCAACACCTGCATTATCGCAGAGCTTACGCAAAGGAGCTTCAATAGCACGGCGAACAATACCTGCACCGATCTGCTCATCACCCTCGAGGTCGTCAGCTGCTTTTTCAATTGCTTTAGCGGCACGAAGTAAAGCTACTCCTCCACCAGGAAGAATACCTTCTTCAACAGCGGCACGAGTCGCATGCAATGCATCTTCAACACGAGCTTTCTTCTCTTTCATTTCAGGTTCTGTTGCAGCACCTACATTGATAACTGCTACACCACCAGCCAATTTAGCAAGTCGCTCTTGCAATTTCTCGCGATCATAGTCAGATGTGGTCTCCTCAATTTGACGACGAATTTGTTTCACACGACCTTGAATGTCATTAGCTTTTCCTGCCCCTTCAACGATAACAGTATTTTCTTTGTCAACTGAAACGCGTTTCGCTTGGCCAAGGTCAGCAAGTTGTACATTTTCCAACTTAATCCCAAGATCTTCAGTCAAGCAACGACCTCCAGTAAGAACAGCAATGTCACGAAGCATTTCCTTGCGACGATCTCCGAAACCTGGAGCTTTTACTGCGCAAGCGTTGAGGGTACCACGTAATTTGTTAACCACCAATGCGGCAAGTGCTTCACCTTCTATATCTTCTGCAATGATAAGGAGAGGTTTTCCTTGCTTGGAAACAATCTGAAGTAATGGAAGAAGATCGTTAAGAGCACTAATCTTTTTCTCATGAATGAGAATATAGCAGTCCTCTAAAGCAGCTTCCATTGTTTCGTTGTTAGTACAGAAATAAGGACTTAAATACCCCTTATCAAATTGCATACCTTCAACAACATCCAATGTAGTTTCGATGCTTTTAGCCTCTTCGACAGTAATGGTTCCATCTTTACCAACCTTGTCCATTGCGTCGGCAATAATCTCACCAATCTCATCGTCCCAGTTGGCGGAAACAGTGGCAACTTGACGAACTTCTTCTCGGTCAGAAACTTTTTTACTATCTCTGAGTAATTTTGCTACGCCAGCTTCAACGGCCTTATCAATGCCGCGTTTTAAATATACTGGGTTGGCACCAGCAGCGACATTCTTTAAACCTTCGCGGTAAACTGCATGAGCAAGCACGGTTGCCGTGGTTGTACCATCGCCAGCAAGGTCTGAAGTTTTGGATGCAACTTCACGAACCATTTGAGCACCCATATTTTCGTAAGGATCTTCAAGCTCAATTTCCTTTGCAACAGTTACACCATCTTTAGTCACTGTCGGAGAACCGAACTTTTTGTCGATTAATACATTACGACCCTTCGGCCCGAGCGTTACGCTGACTGCTTCAGCAAGTGTCGACACGCCTCTAAGAACTTTCTTGCGGGCGGCTTCATCGAATAGAATTTGTTTAGCCATTTTCTTTCTTTATTTTGTAAGTTTAAGATTTACGAATGAATTAACCTACGATCCCGAGGATATCTTCCTCGCGAAGGATTTTGTATTCAACATCATCAACTTTTACATCGGTTCCGCCGTATTTACTGATCAATATTTTATCTCCTTTCTTTACTTGAAAGGGTACCTCGTTACCAGCATCGTCTTTTTTGCCTGTTCCTAAGGCGACAACTTCTGCTTCTTGAGGCTTTTCTTTTGCTGAATCAGGGATAATGATCCCGCCCTTGACTTGCTCGTCTTCATCGACTTGCTTGACGAGAACGCGATCTCCCAGTGGAGTGATTTTTGGTTTACTCATATTCCTTTGTTTATTTGGTTTGGATTAGATTTATTATTTAACGCGTGGAAACCAGCCTAATTGCATGGTTGTTCCAAAAATTAATAAGTTACTATTTATCTTTTTCGTCCTTCTCATCATCGACAACTTCGAAGTCTGCATCAACGATGTCGTCTTCCTTTGTTTTATCATTCCCATCGTTACTGGACTGAGTAGCGGAGGGATCCGGAGATGATGCATCAGCGGTTTGACCACCCATTTGGGCTGCCTGCTGGGCTAACTCTCCAAAGCCTTTTTCTAGTTTATCTTTGGCCACTTTCAGGTCGGCGGGTGAAGATGATGGTTCATCGAGAACTTTCTTGGCCTCACCAAGCATTTCCTCGATATTCTTCTTTAAATCATTAGGAGCCTTGTCCCCAAGATCAGTTAGTTGTTTTTCACATTGATAAACTAAGGAATCTAATTCGTTACGAACCTGAACAGATTCTTTCTTCTCCTTATCTTGGTCAGCAAATTTCTCAGCCTCTTTCTTAAGACGTTCAACTTCATTCTCATCCATACTGGAAGAACCTGAGATCGTAATTTTTTGGTCCTTGCCAGTATCTTTGTCCTTTGCGGTGACATTAAGGATACCATTCGCATCAATATCAAAAGTAACTTCAACTTGAGGAGTTCCCCGAGGTGCTGGGCGGATACCGTCCAACTTGAATGTACCAAGTGTTTTATTGTCTTCGGACATGGTACGTTCACCTTGTAACACTACAATATCAACAGCAGGCTGATTATCTGCAGCTGTAGAAAAAACTTGGGACTTCTTTGTCGGAATCGTGGTGTTTCTCTCTATCATTGGTGTGGAGACTCCGCCAGCAGTCTCTATGCCTAGAGTGAGGGGCGTGACATCCAAAAGCAGCACATCGTTAACATCTCCCTTAAGCACGGCACCCTGAATGGCTGCCCCGATCGCAACTACTTCGTCAGGATTGACGCCTTGGTGGGGGTCTTTACCACCCAACTCCTTAGCGATTTCAACGACCCGAGGGCTACGGGTCATACCACCAACCAAAACTAAATTGCCCACCTCACCAATACTTAGGCCGGAATCATCCAAACAGGCCTTGAAAGGACTCTGAGTGCGCTCGTAGAGGTCATCACAAATTTGTTCAAGTTTGGAGCGAGAAAGAGTAACATTCAGGTGTTTCGGCCCGCTTGAATCTGCAGTGATAAAAGGCAGATTAATTTCAGTAGATTGCGAGGATGACAGAGCCATCTTAGCTTTTTCAGCTTCTTCCTTCAACCGCTGCATTGCCATTGGATCTCCAGAAAGGTCAATCCCCTGATCGTTTTTAAAATCATCGACCAACCAGTTTATGATTTTATCGTCCCAATTATCACCACCCAATTGTGTATCACCATTGGTTGCCTTCACCTCAAAGACACCATCAGCAATTTCCAGGACGCTAATATCAAATGTTCCCCCGCCCAAATCATATACAGCAATGGTTTCCTCACCTTTTTTATCTAAGCCATAGGCAAGTGATGCCGCAGTTGGCTCGTTAATAATACGGAGAACATCAAGTCCAGCGATAGCACCAGCATCTTTTGTCGCTCTACGCTGATCATCATTGAAATAAGCAGGTACCGTAATAACGGCTTCGGTGACTGGTTCGCCCAAATAAGCTTCTGCATCCGCTTTGAGCTTGCCTAATATCATCGAAGCAATCTGTTCGGGCATGAAAGACTCATTTTTGCCGTCAATTTCACAATCAATGACTGCTGCACCATTCTTGCCTTCTACAACTTTGAAAGGCAGTGTGCTCACTTCATCTTTTATTTCTTCAAACTTTCTACCAATCAATCGCTTGGCTGAAAAAATAGTATTTTGGGGATTTGTAACAGCTTGCCTTTTAGCGGCTTGTCCTACAATCCTTTCTCCCGTTTTAGAAAATCCAACGATAGAAGGGGTGGTTCGGTTTCCTTCGGAATTAGGAATCACCTTGGGCTCGCCTGCTTCCATCACGGCCATACATGAATTACTTGTACCTAAATCTATGCCTAATATTTTACTCACACTATAGCTCCTGCACCTTTCGCGCCTTCTTCTCAAACATCTTTAAGTTATTATCAAAAAGGGACTTAAGGAATAGTAGTACATTCATAAGCCAATGAAAAGTCTAGTTAATGTGACATAATGGCACGCTATTTGTCACATACATGCTACTAAGTGTCACGGTGTAGTGGGCGATAATCTATTGTATGCATTCAAACCTCAGATGAATGATCTAAATCATCTAAAATCTCCATTACTCGGTTTCCCCTTTCAATACCAAGATCTCGAACGAATTGTAGTTTTGGTGAATACTTTAAAACAATATTTTTGCTTACTATCCCACGAATTTCTGATGCATGTTTTCTAAAAAAATATTGTGCTTCTCTGGCACACAAATCATCCCCAATAACCGAATATGCAACCGTAGCGTTTCTGAGGTCAGCGGCTACATCGACAGAAGTAATTGTCCAACGAACTGTTTCGGCACCGTATCTGGTGCTAAGAAAATTTCCAATTTCTCTTTTTACTAACTCGTTAACTCTAGCCAGACGAAGGCTCATCTGAAAAATAAAGGGATTAAAGACTTGGCCGAATTTTTTCGATCTCGAAAGTTTCTATGATATCTCCTTCTTCATATTTATCAAAAGAATCAAGGCGCATTCCGCACTCAAAACCAGCTTTAACATCGGTAACATCGTCCTTGAAACGACGAAGGGTATCAATCTTCCCTTCGGCGATTATTTTACCACCTCGAACAAGGCGGGCGCCCTTATTACGAGTAATGTTGCCCTCCATAATCATACATCCAGCAACAGACCTACCTTTACTTACCTTAAAGACCTGTCTAACTTCCGCTCTACCTGTCTTCTTTTCAACCAATTCAGGCTCAAGTAACTCAGACATGTTGTCTTTTACAAGGTCAATAATCTCATAGATTATACTGTTTTGAAAAACATTAACGCCTAAATGTTTAGCCTCTCCCATAACTCCGTTTTCTAGCTTAACATTAAATCCAAGAATATCGGCCTGAGATGTTTGAGCCATCTTAACATCGTTTTTGGTTATCTGACCAACTTCGGCCGATAAGACCTCTAAATTAATTTTTTCACTCTTTATTAATTCAAGAGAATCCCTGAGTGCTTCAACTGAGCCACGAACATCAGCTTTTAGGATCAATTTATAAATTGTGGATTTACTTTTACTGATAGCAGCAAAGAGAGCATCTACTGCAGCAGATCCTCCTTCATCCTCAGCTTGCTCTGTAACTAAAGACTCATCCTGAGGCATGGATTCAATTTTCTTTTCTAAATCTTCTGTTTCCTGGGCAACACGCCTTGCTTCACGTTCGTTTTTACAACCCGCGCAAGTAGCACCAGCATCAGGGACACCAGACCATCCTAGTACATTCACAGGCGTTGACGGGGGTGCCGACTTAATCTGATTACCTTGATCGTCAATCATTGCCTTTACTTTGCAATAAACAGATCCACAAGCAAAAGAGTCGCCAACTTTTAAAGTGCCTTTTTGTACAATGACCGTAGCAGTTGGACCTCTACCCACCTCCATCCTTGCCTCAACCACAATCGCTTCCACAGTAGCTTTAGGATTAGCTTTCAATTCCATCAGTTCCGATTGAAGTAGAATCATATCTAAAAGCTCGTCAATGTTGTCACCTTTAAGAGCAGAAACTGGAACTGTTACAACCTCCCCACCCCAATCTTCAGCGGCAATTGAGCGTTCCTGCATTTGTGTTTTGACCTTATCAATATCTGCTCCCTTTACATCAGTTTTGTTTATCGCAACAACAAGAGAGGACTGGGATCGCTGAGCAAATTTTAAGGCCTCATCCGTTTGCGGCATGAAACCATCATCCGCAGCTACAACCAGCACAGAGACATCGGTTAAACTAGCTCCTCTTTCCCTGATTTTAGAAAATGCAGCGTGACCCGGGGTGTCAAGAAAGGTGATTTTACGTCCGTTACGATCTACTTGATACGCCCCCACATGTTGAGTAATTCCACCTGCTTCTCTATCAACCACATTCGTTTTGCGAAGAGTATCTAAAAGGGTGGTTTTACCATGATCAACATGACCAAGAATGCATACAACAGGAGGACGGGTTTCGAGAAATTTTTCATCATTCTCGTCAACTACCTGCCTAACCTTTTTGGCTTGTGGTTCAGCTTTTTCGCCTCGATGACGGATCTCCAATTCGAATCCTTTAGACTTGGCGACCTTATTTGCAACTTCCTCCTCAATAGTCTGATTCATCGAAGCAAATATTCCCATTTCCATAAGCTCAGAAATGAGTTGAAATGGCTTCAGTCCAATAAGTCCCGCAAAATCCCTGACTACAATGGGCGGTTTTACAATGATAAGATTACCTTCGACAGTCCCACCAGATTCTAATTCTTCTTTCTCATCAGTAGATGATTTGACATTTTTAGAAGACAATTGCGGCGGAGCTCCGGCAGATTTAACAGGAGGAGGTGGCAGCATTGGAGCAGTACCGGCAGTTTTGGAATCATTTGACCTGGGTGGTTCTTCTGATGATGAAACATCATCTGCTTCAGCAACCACTTCATTCGATTCTTTTGCTTTAGATTCTTGCTGTTCTATTTTTTCCCGCTCCAAGCGTTCTTTATCTAAATCTTGCTTCGATTTGACGAAAGGAACATTATTATCGTCACTGGAAACAATTTCCTTTTGCGGTTCTTCATTTAGATTATTCTGCTCAGCAGAATCTGAGATAGCCCCATCAATATCTTTCGATAATTCATCGATGAGGGATTGGGCAGTTATATTATCAAGTGTTGATGAAGCACTTTTTATTTCATATCCCCGCTCGGCCAAGATGGCGATCACCTCTTTGCTTGTTTTGTTAGTCTGCTTGGCGATTGCGTGGATTCGTACGCTCATTTTTGAATTTATATGTTAATTTGTAAGGACAGCAGGAAGAGATTATTCGTTTTCCTCAGGCAAAGGCTCTTTTGAAGCTACCTTTGATAATATGTCTTGGGCAACAGGAGCATCAAAGCCCAGTCCAACTAAATCTGTTTCAGTTACGCCTTCGAAAGCTTCTGGGCTTACAAGACCAAATGCGACTAGGCGGTCGGCAACTTCAAACTCTATTCCTACTGAGGTTAAGCCCTCAGCAGCTTTACTCTTTCTTTCATCGAAGCCAACTTCTTTGACCACAACTTTACCGATGTCTAACTTCCATCCCAGCAACCTAGAAGTTAAGCGTGCATTAATCCCCTTTCGACCAATGGCCACAGAGAGGTCGTCCTCTTTAACTTCGAAATACATTCTTCTCTTGTCTCTATCTAGGTTTACATTCTGTGGAATTGCTGGCTTAAGAGCCTCCACAAGTTGTTCCACAGGATCTTCGAACCACCGAATAATATCAACTTTTTCCCCGTTCATCTCACGGACAATGCTTTTGACTCTACCCCCGCGAGCACCGACGCAAGCACCGACTGGATCAACCTTAGGATCAGTGCTTTTTACACAAACCTTCGTTCTGTATCCAGGTTCTCGTGCCATTGAGGCAAGACTTACTGTACCATCCGAAATTTCCGAAACTTCCATTTCGAATAATTTTCTTACAAAATTCAGGCTAGAACGACTCAGAATAAGCTCAGGTCCCCTGCCCTGTTGCTCCAGTTTGACTAACAAACATCTAATACGTTCTCCTGGCACCCAATCTTCCCCAGGTGCTTGCTCACGCCAAGGTAAAAGGGCTTCAGCTTTTCCTACCTCTACAATAAGGTCACCGCGTTCTTTCCGACGAACAGTTCCAGTAACGAGGTTACCAACTTGATCTCGAAACTCATCATAAATATGTTCTTTTTCAAATTGCCTAAGTCTCTGTTTAATAGCCTGCTCAGCAGTCTTGGCAGCAATACGACCGAGGTAGGCGGGATCCATTTCCCTTTCAACCACATCTCCAACCTGAGGATTCTCTGCATACAACCTTGCTTTGTCTAGATGGATTTCACGGGCTGTGTCAGAAACAGACTCTACTACGGTGAGCAAAGTCCATGCCTGTAAAGCCCCGGATTTAGAATTAATTTCTACGCGTACCTCACTCGGTTGAGAGTTCGCCCCTCCCCTTTCGGCCGCCGCTTTGATGGCGTTTTCGATTGTGGCTATCATGTCTGGACGACTGATACCCTTCTCTTTTTCCATGTATTCAAGGACTGCGAGGATTTCGCTGCTCATGGGTTAAAATAATTTATGTGGATTAATATTTGAGAAAAAAAAAGGACGAGCAATGTGCCCGTCCCATTCTTGGACTAGACTGTTAATTTCAAAGTTATATAATAGAGAGTTACAATTTTTTGTCAACTTATACTGAGGGAATAGAAGTGTCAGTTTTTCCTCATTGCACGACGAAAGTAATGGACTATGGTGTTGTGAGTTTAAATGAATATCATACGATTCACTAATCTACCCGGGGATGGAATCGGGCCTGAAGTCATGTCTATTGCCCTAGAAGTTTTGCAAAAAACAGGTAATATCTATAATTTCACCATTGAGACATCTCAGCACGATGTCGGTGGGATTGGCATAGACAACCACGGCACCGCATTGCCTGAACCCACTTTAAATGCTTGTAAGTCAGCCGACGCAATTTTGTTTGGGTCGGTCGGTGGACCGAAGTGGGAAAGCCTACCTCCAAAGGAACAACCCGAACGAGCCGCCCTTCTACCATTAAGAAAAGCATTTGAACTTTTTGCTAACTTAAGACCGGGTAACTTATTTCCAGAGCTAGCCGACCTTTCACCTTTGCGTAAGGATGTTGCAGGGTGTGGAATTGATGTTCTATGTGTCCGAGAACTGACTGGCGGTATTTATTTTGGTCAGCCAAAAAATACCAAAACTCTGAATGATGGACAAAAGGAAGCAATTGATACAATGGTGTATCGCACATCAGAAATCGAACGTATTACAGAAATTGCAGTAAAGGCAGCCGCTCTGCGCGAAGGGAGAATATGCTCAGTTGACAAAGCCAATGTTCTAGAAACATCCGTTCTTTGGCGAGAAACAGTAGCGAAATGCGTAAAATCTTTAGACCCAAGTATTCAGTTGTCCCACATGTATGTCGATAATGCTGCCATGCAATTGGTACGAGCCCCCAATCAATTCGATGTCTTGCTTACAGAGAATATGTTTGGAGATATTCTCTCGGACGAACTGGCAGTTATTTGCGGATCGCTGGGAATGCTTGCCTCTGCAAGCTTAGGGACCTCTAAAAACACCTATAATTATCCTTATGGGTTGTATGAACCAGCTGGAGGAACGGCTCCTGACATTGCAGGGAAGGGACTCGCCAATCCTTGTGCTCAAGTTCTTAGTGCAGCCTTGATGCTAAGATATAGTTTCGGTCTCGAAGATGCTGCTCTGGCCATTGAAAATGCAGTTAAAGAAACGATTCGTTCAGGGCTTCGAACTGGAGATATTGCGCAAGGGTCCTCCTCTGTTGGCACACAGGAAATGGGCAATGCAATACTTTCAAGAATTACCTGAGTTACCTCTTACTCATCTGCAAAATGAAATCACGAGAAATTCGCAAATCCTTTCTCGATTTTTTTGAGTCAAAAAAGCACGAAGTAGTCACATCGGCCTCACTACTTCCTGAATCACCAAATCTTCTTTTCACCAATGCGGGCATGAACCAATTTGTGCCTTACTTTTTGGGAGACCAAAAAGCACCCTATGCCCGTGCAGTCGATTCCCAAAAGTGTATCAGGGCAGGAGGTAAGCACAATGACTTGGATGATGTTGGTTTGGACACCTATCATCATACATTTTTCGAAATGCTGGGAAACTGGTCATTTGGTGATTATTTTAAAAAAGAGGCAATTCAGTGGGCATGGGAACTATTAGTCGACCATTGGAAGTTTCCGGCAGAACGCCTCTATGCAACTGTCTATGATCCAGGAAACGGAGAACCGGCTGAATTTGATCAGGAAGCTTTCGATTATTGGACCGAAATATTTGATCATGCTGGCCTCGATCCTTCTGTACATGTCGTACTGGGAGGTAAAAAAGATAATTTTTGGATGATGGGAGAAACCGGGCCATGTGGTCCATGTTCAGAACTGCATCTGGATCTTACACCCAATGGAGACAGTGAAGGAAAATTGGTTAATGCAGATTCTCACCTTTGCATTGAAATCTGGAACCTTGTCTTCATTCAATTTAATGCAGACAAAGAAGGACGCTTCTCACCCCTAAAGTCCAAACATGTTGATACGGGAATGGGTTTTGAAAGAGTCGCTTCAGTCATCCAAGCAACCAATCAGTTTACAGACTTTTCCACCCCAGCCTCAAATTATGACACCGATGTTTTTTCTCCTCTTTTTCAGAGATTAGAGGAAATGTCTGGCCACCGTTACCAGTCAACTCTCCCATCCAACGGTAGTGCAGAAAATAAGCAGGAAGAAGTGGATATTGCCTTTCGTGTAATCGCCGATCACTCCAGAACCCTAACCTTTTCTATAGCAGATGGCATTCTTCCAGGAAATAGCGATCGTAATTATGTTCTTAGAAGAATTTTGAGGAGAGCGGTACGGTACGGAAGAATACTTGGCTTTTCTGAGCCGTTCTTCCACAAGCTTTCTTCCGTTATTATTGATCAAATGAAAGATTTCTTTCCTGAGCTTGAGATGCGGAAAGAATTAATTGAAAAAACCATTCGATCAGAGGAAGAGTCCTTTAACAAGACCCTTGATCGAGGTATTGAACTATTCTCACGGGAAACCTCTGGATTTCAAAAGGGTGACAAGATTTCTGGTCAATTTGCCTTCAAATTATATGACACATTTGGCTTTCCGATCGATCTTACCGAATTGATGGCAAAAGAGCGTGGCTTAACTCTAGACCACAATTCTTTCCTGCAAGAAATGGAGGCCCAAAGAAAAAGGGCAAGGGATGCTCATAAATCTGTCGATATTGTAATTTCCAACGATGGTGAGCCAGCAAAAGAAACTCAATTTCAAGGATACGATTTATCTAATCTAAACGGATTTGCAGCCACTTGCAAAGATTGGATAAGCCAAGATGAAAAAAATTACCTTATCCTAGACCAGTCTCCTTTCTATGCTGAGATGGGTGGACAAGTAGCTGACACTGGCTCCGCCGTCGTCGATCATCAAACATTTGAAATTCTAAATGTCACCAAAGATGCGAATGGGCGTTTTCTTCACGAGCTAACAGGCTCATTGACCAAAAGCGATGTACTCGGTACAGAAGTCCTAGTAAGCGTCGACCTGCCAAGGAGACTTGCCGTTCAAAGGCATCACACAGCTACTCACATTCTGCACTGGGCACTCCGGAAAGTCCTTGGTAATCATGTACGCCAAGCAGGCTCTTTGGTGCAACCTGATCGTTTACGGTTCGACTTTTCTCATTTCGAAGCTCTTTCCAAAGTGGAATTACAAACCATAGAAGCACTGGCCAATGAAAAATTGCTCCTCAACGAAGAGGTAAGATGCTACGAAATCCCTTTTGCTGAAAAACCCGATAGTATCATTGCTTTTTTTGGTGATAAATACGGAGAAATCGTGAGGGTTGTCGATATTGGGGGTTGGAGCCAAGAACTCTGCGGAGGCACTCATGTTCGTAGTTCTGGTGAAATTGGTTTAATACGAATAACCTCAGAATCTGCAATTTCTGCTGGCACACGCCGCCTAGAAGCAGTTGCAGGACAATCTGCCTACGACTGGACGAATGAACGAATCGATATTTTTACTGATCTCCTCAAAAAGCTTGCCTGTAAGCCCCATGAATTACAGGGAAAAATTGGATTTGCCCAGAATAAGATTAAAGAGCTAGAAAAGAGAATTCGTTCCTTTGAGCAAAAAGGTCAGGCAGGAATGGCTGAAGACTTGATCAAATCTGCTACTCAAAAAGATGGGATAAACATAATCGTGGGCAAAGTGGAAAATTTTACCCCAAACGATCTGCGTAGCTTAGCCGCTCAAATTAATAAGCGCAGTGATCCATCTGTAGTTTTGCTCGCATCTGAAAAAGAAAACAAGTGTTCTTTGGTATGTATTTGTTCCCCATTAGCAGTGGAAAAGGGATATCAAGCAGGCACTCTCCTGAGTGAGTTATCTAAAAAACTCGGAGGCAAAGGAGGTGGTAAACCTGACTTTGCTATGGGAGGTGCTCCATCGGGTAAAGGATTGATTGCTGCGTTAAACTCTCATTCGCTGAACTCATAATTTTCTGGAGTGAAGTTGCGTATCTTGCTACCTCCTAGTCTAGCCGGATGCGTACAGCGAAATGCCATCCCAGCTAAGATTGAACTAGAATCAAAGAGCAAAGCTCGACTGCCACCGGAAAAATGCCAAATGGAAGACCTTGCTGGATTGGAAGATTCCGAGCGATCTGCCCTCTTTGCCCTCTCTCAATGGTGTGGGGGCAAGCTGTCTTCCTTCCTGCAATTGAACATGGAGCAAACCTTCGAATTGCTCAAGCTTTTGCAAAACAAACCATGTTTCTTTCCCGCAAACAGTCCTGAATCTCCGATCGTCTGGAGTAATGGTGAGCTAGATGGAGTCAGTGAATACCTGACTGTCTCTGCTAGAAAAAAAACTCCTTCCAAGGTTCGAGAAATCGAAGAGGCCAAAGACTCTCTAGTAATTACAAAAGAGGAGACGGAGCCTGAGAATTACTCGGGCCCTCCTATTGAAGTGGAAGGCTCTACTGAATATTTACGGATTATCTTACCCAGTTCAGAACATCCTGGATACTCGGAGGTACTCCGGTTACTTAGGCACTGGAACTTTATAAGGGATCGTTCACATAGGCACTGGTGGTGGCTTAGAGATAAATCGAAAGTTTTAGATTTCCTCGCAAATCACAAGGAAGATCTGGAGCTGGATTATGATGCAGTTTTTACTGAAAATTTTCGCGAACACACTTCATCTATTCAAAATGCGGTTCTTCGCGTGCATGCTACAGAAGAGAATGATCAAATAAAAGTTGAATCAAGAATCGAGGCTGGTAATACTCCAATTGAAGTTATTGAACATGCTCTAGCCACTGGCCGGAATCATCTGAAGCATGGTAAACATACTTATCTCTTAAGCAAAGAACTCCGAGAGAAAACCCTACAGGTACAGAGGCAAACATCAGGAGATGCTGAAGGCCTCTTATTAGCCTATTCGACTCAATCCATTAGTCGCTTTCAATCCACCACAATTGAAGACATTTTGACTGATGCTGACCCTCGTTTCAAACCTCCTTCTCAATGGAAAAAAAGAAGTCTTGCCCTGCAAGATTTATCCTCCCTACCTGCCCCAAATCCAGATGACCCTTTAACTGAAGTCTTGCGCCCTTACCAAGCGTTAGGAACAGCCTGGATGTTACATTTATTTGACCATGGACTCGGGGGTATACTCGCAGATGAAATGGGCTTGGGCAAAACCCTCCAAACCTTGGCTTTTTTATCCTGTTTAAAAAAGAGGAAAGTATTAACGAAAACATCACTGGTCGTTTGCCCAGCATCACTTGTAGAGAACTGGAAACGGGAAACAAAAAAGTTTTGTCCATCTTTCGATGTATACTCTCATCATGGCCCCGGTCGTGCTACCACTCCTTCCTACCTCGGAAAATTTGATTTAGTTATTACTTCTTATGGCACCCTATCCAGAGATTTGGATATGTTTCGTGACTTTAATTTCCTTTGTGTTATCGGGGATGAAGCTCAACATTTAAAGAACAGACGTACACAAAATGCAAAAGCCACATCTGCCCTTTCCTCTGATGGACGTATGCTCCTTACCGGAACTCCGATTGAAAACAGTGCTTCGGATCTCTTAGCTCTTTTAGAATTTCTTCTCCCAGGGGCTAATCCAAAACTGCCTGAAGGAACAAGGGGTGATGATAGGATTTGGCACGAACGTCGCATATTAAAACAAGCTGCCCCCTATATTTTAAGAAGATCAAAACGAGAAGTAGCCCCTGAATTACCTGAGAAAATTGAACAAGTTCTCTACCTTGACCTCACCCAAGATCAAAAAGATTGCTACGAAAATGTGCGAAAGGACGCCGAGAAGGAATTAAATCAAATGGCATCATCAGGGCTGAATGAAGGGGCCATGAGAATGAAAACCCTAACCCAACTGCTTAGACTACGCCAAACCTGCTGCGACCCGAGATTGATCGATCCAGATTTAGAAAATCATCGTTCCTGTAAAATGAACGCCTTTCGAGAATTGCTTTATAATTGCCTGGAGGGAAGCCACCGAATGTTGGTTTTTTCGCAATTCGTAAAAGTTCTAAAGCTTTTGGAGGAAGAACTTAAATCCTCTTCCCTTCCCTACTGTTATATAGATGGTTCATCCACTGACCGCATGGCTCAAGTTGACCGCTTTCAGAATGATGACAGTATACCTGTATTCTTGATTTCTCTTAAAGCTGGAGGTACCGGACTCAACCTTACGGGTGCTGATGTGGTGCTACATTTTGACCCATGGTGGAATCCTGCGGCAGAAGCGCAAGCAAGCGACCGGGCTCACCGTATTGGACAAGACAAGCAAGTGACTATTTATAAACTGATTACTTCTGGAACTGTGGAAGAAAAAGTATTGGATTTACAAAAAGAAAAAAGAAAGTTGCTCGAACAAGTATTCGATGAATCCGAAGCAGCAAATGTATCTTTATCTTTAGAAGATTTGAGGGGATTGTTATAAAAACATTCCAGCCAATCGGCTTGCCTACATCTTGGCTTTAACATTTATATAATTTTAGTAAGTTAAATTTTTGCGTGAAATATTCTCTTTTTATAGCATGTGCCTTTTTTTCGGCTACATCATTTTGCCTCAGTGAGACAAGGCTTGGGAATTATTTCTTCGGATTTGGTATTAATGGTATCGAACATTCGAGATCATACTGGGAAAAAGATAACAATGGAACAACCTGGACACCTCAAGAAAGGAATATGGAAGGATTTTCTTTTGAAATGTCCCTCAACATTCCTTTGTCCGATTCCTTCGACCTCAATTTAGGTGTCAGTAGGAGTGACTTTAGCGACGACAATGTTTCAGATCACTTAAACCAAGCAAATGCAGATTTGATTTTTCGTTACAATCGAATTAAGCGGGAGAGTGGATTTTTATTACCTTTTGCTGGGATAGGACTGCAGTATTCCTCTTACAAGCAAGACTCAATACATTTCACCAACAAAGAAAAATTTCATCTGAAGGTTCAAACCGGTGCAGAGCTTTATTTGAATGACGAAATCACCCTTACTCCTAGCATGAGCTATGTAAACAGGCTATTCCTTGATGCTCACAATGATTTTATTTTTGATGTATCTTTAACTTGGTTAGCTACCCGTAGAAATGCCCTGTCTTTAGCATTTTCTAAGTATGTAGACAGCAAGGCATCTTCCATAGGCCTTGAATACCTTCACTCCTGGAAGTAAGTAAGAAGTACTCCAGCTCGCCTTCAGTATCAAACAAATTTTCTACAGAGTAATCTGTACTCCCCTTCTAAGATAGGTCGGTACATCCAGGTCTTCTCCTTCATACAGGTTCCGACTAGGAAGATCTTCAAATATACCTCTTTGGTTTTTATCATCCATGAATGAAAAAGTATTTTGTTCTAAGGGCATACTCGTTTTCCTCTTCCCTTTACTCTTAGTCGCTTTTTTAGCCGAAGATAATCGAGACGGGTGATGCTCTTTTGGTTTGGAGGTCACAGAGTATACTTCTTTCGCTGGTGGTGCTACATCCGCTTTGGGTTTATTCGCACCTAAATTAGTAGCACCAAGCACAGTAATCTGAACATCGTCACCCATATTCTCGTCAACATGTGCACCAAATACAACTTGTTCTCCCGCTTTAAATGCCTCACGAATTTCTTGAGAAGCTGAATTAAGAGCAGACATACCCAAGTTTGGCCCGCCGTTAATGAAAATTAATAAGATATCAGCTGCCTTAGAAACCTCTGGTAAATGTAGCATTGGACATACTAACAATTCTCTCATTGCCTCACGTAATCCATCTTTACCGATACCCTTGCCGTATCCAAATAATGTTCTACCAGATCTGCCACTAAAAGCTTTTCGCAAATGGGCAAAATCTACATCGATCATTCCTTTTTGATAAATAAGTTTACATATTGCAGAAATTCCTTTGCTGACATTTCTTCCTGCCTCAGCAAAACATTCCAAAGCGGTAGCATCTGGTCCACCCATTTGCAGCAAGGAATCATTAGGGAGTGGAACTACAGCGTTGGCATGTTTTCTTAAATCTTCAAGGCATTCTTCCGCCTGGGCATGCCTTGACTTTTCCCAACTAAAAGGCAGAGGCACAAACGCAAAAACAAGTGCACCTCTTTCACGAGCAAGACGCGCTACAACTGAGGTTACTCCACCCCCAGTACCTCCACCCAAGCCCGCAAGTAAAAATACCAAGTCTACGCCATCTAGTTTTTCCCGAATCTTATCTTTTTCCTCTTCAATGGCACGCCTAGCTAAATTCATATCGCCACCTGTCCCCATCCCACGGGTGTGTCTACGCCCAAATGATAGCTTTTCTCCAGCCAAAGAATCTGAAAGCGTACGAACATCAACATCAATGACTAAACTTTCGAGAAAATCAAAATTATCAAAACGCAAACCATCAACCAAAGAAATACCCGCACCCCCTACTCCAATAATCAACGAGCGCAACCCAAGCTTATCTTGGCTATTTAAATTGTTTCCAGGTTCAAGGAAGTTTTGCTGAAGCATAGTAATTGGGGTTAAACATTAATTGAGATTGATTGAAAACCTACACTTTTAAATACCAAGCAGACCGCCTATTTTGCTTAAGATTCCTTTTCCTTCAGCACTTTTAGGCTGGCCGGGCAAACTACGATCCTCAAGTCCGTAATGTAAAAGGCCCAAAACTGTTGCATTTTCGGGCTGGGCAAGATCCTTTCCTATTTCGGCCGGAAAAGTGCCTTTACGAACAGGAACACCCAATATTGTGGACGCTACCTTTTCTATTCCTGGAAGTCTTGATCCTCCACCGGTTAAGATTACTCCTGCTCCAAGATCCTTGGAATTTAAAAAATCTTCCATTTCTTTAGCAATAATTTCAAACAATTCAACCACCCGGACATGAATAATTTGGGTGATGGCATTTCTAGAAACCGACCGGTCTCCTATTGTTTTTTCATTGGTTATCCATACTTTTTCATCCTGAGTATTGGATTCTGGTTGAGCCACTCCATATGAAAGTTTGAGCTTTTCTGCATAAGGTTCAAAAATACGCAACCCCATGGCTAAATCACCGGTAATATGATCTCCGCCCACTGGAATCACTCCTGTGTAGACCACATGACCACTTCGAAAAATTGCGAGGTCGGTAACTCCCGCTCCTAAATCAATCACTAGGGCACCCGCCCTTTTTAAGTCGGGTCCAGCTACCAAGGTTGATGAGGCAATTGAAGATAAAATTAAATCATCTACATCTAAACCATAGTTACTAGCAACATCAAGGTTGGCCCTTAGAGCTGAATCATTTCCATCAATGGCCCAATAAACAATTTCGACATTCTTACCGATCATTCCAACAGGGTCATCGACCGGGCGACCATCTAGCAAAATAGGCATTCTTACATAATGCACATAAGATCTACCTTCCTCTGGCTTTCTTCTTTTTGCTTCATCCGCAGCACGTTGGAGATCCTCAGCTGAAACACGACCATCGGAAGCAGAAACATTTGCACGAGCTCTTAAAACAGTCCCACTCAAGTGTGAACCAGTCTGTGCAAGATAAATCGAATCTACTGTGGTTCCCGACATTTTTTCTGCTTCAGCTAGGGCAGTGTGTACAGATTGAGCCACTTTTTGAAAGTCCATGATCTCCCCTTTTCTCATTCCTTCATTAGGACGAGTTGCCATGCCAACAATACTAAGAGAATTTCCTTCATTCACCTCTCCTATGACAGCCTTGGTTTTGGATGTACCGATTTCTACTGCACCTATGATTTTGCTCATTTTCTAGTACCTCTGTGAATCTTGATTTTTGTGGAGAATTATAATTTGGCAAAGACCGACCTTTCATGGGATAAATCGATCGATCTTATTTTGGACTTTGTTCTAAACTTAGGTTCTGAGAGCAGATACCGTAGCCTTTTCATTTGATCGGCAAAAGCAGTAGGAGAAAATCTTATCTTTGAAATTCTACTCGTCTGAATGAGGATATGTGCACCAGGATCCGTTTCATATGGCCTCTCATAGGAAACAACAAGCCAGTCTTTGTAGATATCAGGATACTCTCTACGGGCAAGTTCTAGTAATGGAGATACATGAACCATGCCTTCAAGAGGCTCATAGGCTAAATTGGCTGGATTAAACTTCAGCTGTTTTGGCAAAACTTTTAGGGAAGGAAGATGGGCGAGTCTAGATGATGAATATCCTACCCCCTTATACAAAACTCCATTTTCAGAAACGAGCCAATCGGAATATTCTTGTGGTGCCTCCTTTAGTCTAAGGACAAGTACGGGGTGGCGTTCTTTAAGCACAACTTTCAGGGTTGATGGGAAAACGCGCGACACACTGGCAGTAAGAATCTGATCATCTGATACCAGTGCCTCATGAATCTCGGCTATATCTAAGTCCATGAGTGAACGATTTCTCATAGGACCAAACCAATTCATAAACCATTTGAGGTTTAAGGGGCCGTCGCTGGTAAAGTCTATACGATCAACCCTTGGGCTTACTCCATGAAATTCTTTATCTGATGAAAGAAAAGTTTCACCCAAGTTTTTATCAGCAAAATAACCGACTAAACCCACCATAGCTAAGACAATGGCAAGGGAAAAAAACTTTAACCCGAATAGCCACTTTCTTTGATGACCAGAACGGATAGATTGCTTTTTAGGCTTTTTATTAACTAGGTTTTTCCAGCTCGAGGAAAGGGTCAAATCGGGCGACTTTTTTTTGGTCATAACTTAAGCTGCATGAAAGTTTAGGTTAGGATTTCGCTCATAGAATCGATTGACAGCGGGCTCAATTAATCGATGGCAAAGTTTGTCGAAATCGTACCCTGAACAAGAAGCGCTCTTGGGAAGGAGACTGGTTGTGGTTAAACCGGGGATCGTATTCACTTCAAGAAAATACGGATTACCATCTTCACTAATCATAAAATCAATTCTTGCAAAGTCTCGGCACCCGCACGCTTTGTATGCTTTTCTTGCAAAAGATTTCAACTCACGTTCGACCTCATCATCCATCACAGCTGGAAATTTATACTCGGTCGATCCAGGTACATATTTTCTCTCGTAATCGTAAACTCCACCAACTGGAATCACCTCCACTATACCCATCGCATGATTATCCATCATTCCGATCGTAACTTCCCGTCCAATAACTCTGCGTTCTAGCATCCAATCCCCCGGTTCTATTTCCAAGAGACAATTTTGTAAGTCTTGATAACCACAAATCATTCTCAAAGATACGCTACTGCCTTGATTAAGGGGCTTGAGAACCATTTCTCTGCCCAGTTTATCAATTAGCTCAGCTACGTTCACCTGTTTGGGGTCATTAAAGCTTACACTTGAAGAGACGCGGACGCCGTTCTCCACTACAATTTTTTTAGCTTGGGACTTATCCATACAAAGTTGGCTCGATCGTTGATCACTGCCAGCATACTCAATGCCTTTCTCATCTAAAAGGGCTTGTAATTGGCCATCTTCTCCGAATGTTCCATGAATAACAGGAAAAACAACCTCGTGCTCTGGATCCAATCCCTCGGGTAACTGATCCTCATCCAGCTTTATTATTCGGGTTTGGTATTTTTTTGAGAGTGATAAGGAAAGGGCTTCGCCGGAAGCTTTTGACACCTCAGACTCAGCCCCCGTTCCTCCGCACAAAATAACGATTCTAGGTGGTGTATTCATAAAAATTTTATTGGCTGAAATCATGAAAGAAACTGCTCCCAAGACTGACCAAGTAAATTGACTTCAGGTTCTAGGCTTAGCCCGTGAGACTTTTTTACACGATCGCGAACTTTTTGAATAAGTTCAATAACCTCACTGGCAGTTGCATCCCCATGATTAAGAATAAAATTAGCATGAAGATGAGAGATGCCGGCATTCCCTACTCTCTCTCCCTTAAGACCACATTGATCGATTAACCAACCTGCTGGCTTCTCGCTTGGATTTCGAAAAATACAACCTGAACTTGCTTCCCTTGGTTGGGTTTTCCTACGTGCAGAAGCAAGCTTATCAATAACATTTCGTATTTCCTGATGCTTTGCTTTGCCTTCTGCCTTCAATTTCGCCCGCAGGGCAATTCCTTCATAGGCTTCTTTGCAGTACCGGTAACCAACCTCAAGCTCGCTACCAAGTATTTTCTGGATTTTGCCATCAGGCATAAGAAAGCTAACCCATTCAACTAGATCGAACATCTCCCAACCCATGGCTCCTGCATTCATGCGTAATGCTCCTCCTAGGGTCCCGGGTATACCCTCTAAAAACTCAAAGCCTTTTAAGCCTTTCTCACATGAAAGTTTACATATATCCTTAAGCTTTGCTCCAGTACCAACAATTAAGGATTTTTCATTTCTTATCTCTATTGTACTCCAAAATTTTCCGCGTAATCGAAGAACTAATCCACCAAATCCATCATCGGGAATAATCAGGTTTGAGCCTCTTCCCATCATTGCCCTCGGTAGTTCAAATAGCTTACATGCTTCTACGAGAGATTTTAAGTCTTCGATATTAGCTGGTTCAGCATACCATCTAGCACCTCCACCCACACCCATCGTGGTCATACTCCCTAATGGGTGAAAATCAGTAAGACTTGTAGAATTAGACAAGCGTTCGTTAAGAAATTGCCCAAACGCTAGATATTTATTCCCACCGCTGCACTCCCATGCGGAAAAAGCACGAGCCCAAACTGAAATATCTCCTGCACCCACAAAAAGAACTTGATCACGATTTCTTGGATTATCATCACGCTTCAAAGACCTCCTTAAATCACTAAAATTTTCATAAATTCTAGTATTTTCCCTTAAACGAGGAGGTAAGTAACCTGTAAGAGTTTCAACTGTTCCCCTTTCATCAAATTTTTCATAAGCAGAATAAGTTGGAAGGAGAAATAGCTGATCCGCAATTGCGAGTTCTTCAGCAAATCCTTGAGCTAATTTTTTAGTGCGAGAATATCGGTGAGGCTGGAAGACTACTTTCATGGAATTGGAACCCTCCAGCCTTCTCCTTAGATCTAAAAATGAATGAATCTCTGTTGGATGGTGA
This sequence comes from Opitutales bacterium, assembly GCA_038103695.1. GTDB lineage: Bacteria > Verrucomicrobiota > Verrucomicrobiia > Opitutales > Seribacteraceae > Chordibacter. The sequence goes on along the minus strand of JAYNZN010000002.1, from coordinate 34,111 downwards.
GCATAATCCTCAATCACACACCTACTTCCATCATTAAATAAAGTCGTTTGCCTACGATCTAGCCCGGGGAAATCCTCAAAACTAAAACCAGAATCTGGCAGCTCTAGAAAAGCAATCACAGCTTTTGCTGCAGCTGCATTAGCATGATTAAAATTGCAATCATTACCCACCGAAGGATAGGGTATTATTTGGCCAATTCTTACCCCTTTAGCCATGGTAAAAAGTGGCCCCTTACTCGGACAAATTATGCATTCTTTTGTTCGTTTAAATAAAGAATTTAATGTCGCACTAAAAGATTCTTTATTTTGATACTGATCAACATGATCCCAATCACAATTCAGCGAAACAGTGATCGTTGGGGAGAATTCATCAATGGTTCCATCACTCTCGTCTACTTCAAGAACTACCCATGGAGATTTTTGAAATTCCCCAGGCATCATTGACCCATTAACAAATTGGGCTCCAATCAAATAAGAAGCAGGAAATTTCAACTTCTTTAAGGCCCAAGCCAAACGTCCAGCTACGCTTGATTTCCCATGGCTCCCCACCACCGCAATCACTTTTTTTCTGGCAAATAATTGAGCAATAAAAGAGCCTCTTCTGTAAACAGGAATTCCAAGTTTTTCCCATTTTTTCACCCTATCATTAGATTGATTAATTGCACTTGAATGAATTACGCATTCGGGCAGGACTATGGGTTCAGGCTCATCTAAAATAACAATTCCCGCTTCTTCCATTTGCGAGCGGAGAGGCTCACGAAAATGATCGTCAAATGCCTCCACTCTTACGCCAGCTCCTTTAAGGTAAAAAGCAAGAGGGGCCATTCCCATTCCTCCCGCACCAAGCAATAAAACTTTCCTTGGTCTTCTCATGCAAAAACCTCCCCAAAATGTCTGCGTTTTAAGGAAGACTTCGGAGTCTTTAAAGCCACAAGCATATCCTGAGCCATCAGCATGCCCACATCCCCCGTATCTAAAGAATATAAATTTCTTCGAATGAGTGCACGAAATTCTTCATTAAACATAAGTTCCCTAACCTCATCCAAAAGATGATTCGTAATATTTGACTGGGCACAAACTATGCCACCTCCTTTACTTTCCAAAAATTCTGCATTAGCAGTCTGATGATCGTCCGCTGCATATGGATAGGGGACCATGATGACAGGTACTCTACACTTCACGATCTCGGCTAAAGAACCAGCTCCTGCACGGCTAATGACTAAATTTGATGAAGAAAGCAGAACCTCCATTTGGTCTGTAAAGGGAACGAAGCGACTCGTCACTTTTCCGCCCGAAGCATCTAACAATTGAACTGAACCAGAGCTTTCCTTATTCATTCCAGTTACGCAAAAAACAGAGATTCCATCGACCGCTAATTTTTCCAGATTTTGTTTTACCCATTCATTGAGGGCAGCTGCACCCTGGCTTCCACCTAAAATAACGAGCAATTTATCCGCCATTGAAATACCAAGCTTTCTTCGGGCTCTTTCCATTGGAAGGCGTCGAAAGTCCTGACGAAGAGGAAAGCCATGATGAAAAGTCTTCTCATAGGACACCCCTTCAATTCGTACGCCATCAGGAAGATATACACGATCCGCTCTTTTAGCTAAGAAACGAACAGCCTTACCTACTTTTCGGTTGGATTCATGTAGATATACTGGAATTCCGACTGATCGTGCTGCAAGGGCTGGACCTAATGTGGAAAAACCGCCAAATCCGACCACCGCATCCGCTCCCACTTTTTTATAAAATTTTCTGGATAAATAAAAGGAGTGAACAAGCTCCTTACAAAACTTAGCAAAGCCCCATATCGAAGAGGAAAAAGGACAGCCTGGCATCGGCTCGAAACTCATTTTTTTGTATTTAGATGATAAGCGAGAATCGACTTGTTTTTTGCTAATAAATAACCAGCAAGGACACCCTTTTTCTTCAAGTGCTTGGGCCAACCCTATCCCAGGTGTCAGATGCCCACCAGTCCCGCCACATGCAATTACAAAATTCTTCATAACTCCCTTGCCTGAATAGGACTAGGCTGATCGATTCGTCGCAGAACATTTACGATTAAACCAACCATAATAAAAACAACGACTAAATTTGACCCACCGTAACTGATAAAAGGTAGAGACATCCCCTTGGTGGGCAAGGATCCGGTAACTACACCCAAATTAATGATTGCCTGAAGGGTAATGAAGAGAAGTGCTCCCATTGCGATTAAATAATCGTACAGACGCGAAACGCAGCGCAGTTTCCAACAAGTAAGCCCAAAAAGTAAGAGAAAAGCGATCAAGACACTCATAGTTGCAATCATGCCAAGCTCTTCTCCGATCACCGGAAAGATAAAATCAGTATGAGCTTCAGGAAGGAAATGCATTTGCTGCCTGCCCAAACCAAGACCGACGCCATCAATTCCTCCGACTCCAAAAGCAAGCATTCCTTGCCATAGTTGATAGGCACTATCATTAGCATTCGCCTCCACATCAAGAAAAGAGGTAACACGACGAATTCTAACAGGGTCAAAATAGACGAGAACAGAAAAGGCAGATACCGCTAAGCCCCCAACCGGCATCAACCATTTCAAACTTGTACCTGCTTGAAACATCAAAGTTGCCCCCACCGCTCCACATAAAAAACTGGTGCCAAAGTCTGGTTGTAACAGAATAAGTCCGCAGATTAATCCAAGCCACGCGGATGGAATTGCAAATCCATCAAGAAATTGTGCAGTGGTACGCTGCTTCATTGCAAAATAATATGCACAGCCAAGAACCAACCCGATTTTGACAAACTCTGAAGGCTGTACCCGCAAAGGTCCTAACCCTATCCATCGTTGAGCACCATTCACTCTCACTCCGATTTCAGGAATCAGGGTAAGGATCAGTCCAAATATACAAAGTCCAAAAATTAAGGGCGTTCTCTTTTTTAAAAAGTCCAAGTCTATCCAAGCGGAGACTGCCCCAGCTACCAATGCCAATACCAACCAAACGGATTGTTTGGCTAATAAGTCTTGAGCACCACGAACGGCACCAGCACTAAACAGCATAACCATCCCCAACATTGTTAGGCACAAAGCAACCCCCACCAAAAAGGTGGGTACTAGGCCTAGACTACGGAAATAATGCTGTTCTATCGCAGCTTTTTCCACCCTTTTAAACTCACACCCATTTTTCCCATTATATAATCATTTTCAAATTACTCAGGCCCTTCTGAAACATCAATTATTGGTCTTTCTATCGTAGGACTTTCATTAAAGAAATCCTGCAAACTACCACCATTGTCGGCAGGAACAACTTCAATGGATGATTCATTTTCCAAATTGACAGAATTTTTCTGAATAGAACCGTTGTTGGATACAATTAAACTTTGACCGACCTTAATGAGCCTCGGGTTCGTAATCTCATTCCATGTTAAAAGATCCTCTAAGGAAACCCCGTATATCGAAGCGATCCTTGACAGTGTCTCTCCTTTTTGAACTGAATGCGTGGTGGCACCAACTGGAACTACTTTCTTCGGCATCGTTGAAAGCGATTGCGGCTCTATTCCTTCACCCGGGATCATTAATGCCTGACCAGGGCGGATTATTGATGAAAGAGACAGCTGGTTTGCCTGAAGAAGTTGAGATAATTTAACGCCATGTTTCTTGGCGATCCTCGAAAGAGTATCACCGCTTTGAATAATATAACTACCACCTGAGGTAACATCGGGTACGATGATGGGATTATTTTGTTGTACTTCTTGTTTTGCTAAATTTTGTGCAGCATATCCAGCTGGTATCATGACTTCTTGCCCAATCGACAATCTTCCATTTTTATCCATATTCGGATTGGACTTCAAAAGACTTGCTAGAGAAATGCCATTTTTCCTGGCAATACCCCATAGTGTATCTCCCTTTTGAATTTTATAAATTGCAAGATCTTGAGGTTTTAAATCAATCGGAACGGGGCGATCATCAACTGGAACCAAAATGGATGGACTAGGCCGAGAAACTGCTTTTTTATCCTCTGGCATAATAATTTCGCCCGGTGCCGGGCGACTGGGTGCAGCGAACTCATTTGCTGGTATGCCACCGGGTTTTCTAAGAACAGCTTCATTCTCCTCGATTATACCTTGGTTGAATGCTTGCTCTGGCACTGGCACCGACTTATTTGCGTCATTGGGTACAGTGTCCTTGCGGATACCAGCAGTTTGACAACTTGGTTGGAACATTACCAGTAGAATAACCCCAACATGTAGGGAAAGTACGATACTGAAGACTTTTGTTATTTTCATATTTATCTTCCTGTCTGAAGTGCGAATGGTTGACTATATACTGAGGTATCCTTTTCACGGTTACTCTTCAAATCCAAAACTATGCGTTCGAATGCTTTTCCTCGTTCTGCATAGCTTTTGTAAAGATCATGACTAGCAAAACCAGGGCTAAGTAAAATATTTATTGATTTATTAGACATCCGAAATGCTTGAAAAACTGCATCTTTTAAACTTTCGCACAGGATAGAAAAACATCCTTCTTGGGCGAACGATCTGTGCAGACTTAACCCAGTTTCCCCAAACAGAAATGCCTTTTCCACATAGGGCTTCAAAAAGCGGGTAAATGAATCAATCTCTTCACCCTTGTCCTGGCCTCCCCCTATCCAAAATAATTTATCACTAAAAGAACGGCATGCAGCGACTACAGAAGCTAAATTTGTTGCTTTGGAGTCATTCCAAAAGGTTACACCATTTTCTCTTTGAGTGACTTTTTGAAGACGGTATTTTTCTCCACTATAACTTTCAGCTATTTTAAAAAACTCTCCAGACCCCATACCTTGATTCATAGACCACTCCCTTACGAATGATATGTTCTCCCGTTGAGGCACTGAACATAGGTAGTGATTCTTGGGCAATTTTATATCGTTCATAGATAATGAATCAATTACTCTAACGGAAGGCGGCATTGAAATATTTTGTGTTTTAGCAAAATACTATACAGACCTACCTATCATACAATTACGAAACCCATTTACTTTTAAAAGTTGAAACTTTGAAAGAAAATATTCTTTGATAGACCCATGGTAATTTAAGTGATCTGGTGCAAAATTTGTCCAAATTACCTCGTCAGGTCTAAAATAACTCAATCCCCGAGACTGAAAAGAACTTGTCTCCAATATAATGGTTGTTCTTTTGTCTATTCCATTAGCGATAAGCTGTGTGACCGGCACACCTAAATTACCGCCGGCAACTACGGGAATTTGACCCTTTTGGGCAACATGCTCGATTAACTTGGTCACACTAGTCTTCCCATTAGTACCTGTTACAGCTACTACTTTTTGTTCATCCAGAAACAACCCGCCAAACTCATATTCACTAAGGATCTTTTTCCCAAGATTTTCTGCCTTTTGAATCCAACTATGATTGGGAAGAAATCCCGGACTTATAACAACGAACGAACAGTTGCGAGCATCCGCCATTTCAAATGCCCGCTCCTGTTCATCGAATAGTTGGTATTCCCATCCCAACTTATCAAGCAAGTTTTTTACACCTTGCCCGCTCTTTCCCGCGCCGAAAATTGCAACCGGTTGTGGTTGTAACTCATAAAAACTTTTCACCACTTCGTTCATGCTACCTGATTTTAAGAGTGGCTAATCCGATAAGGGCAAATAAGAGAGAAAGTATCCAAAACCGAATCACCACTTTTGTTTCTTTCCATCCTTTGAGTTCAAAATGGTGATGTATTGGCGACATCCTGAAGACTCTCTTGCCTCTAGTTTTGAAGGAGATTACCTGTATGATTACTGATCCGGCTTCCATTACAAATATGCCCCCAACAATGATCAGGGTTAAGGGTTGATGGATCATCAATGCGATAACTCCAACGAGTCCACCAATTGCCAGGGAACCAGTGTCGCCCATGAAAACTTCTGCAGGATGTGCATTGTACCACAAAAAAGCAAGGCTACCCCCCAAGAGAGATGCACAAACTATTGCAAGTTCGCCACTACCAGGAACAAAGCTAACCTTTAGATAATCTGAAATAATAAAATTACCGGCAGCATATGCCATAATTCCATATGTCAGAGCAACCGTGACGGTACATCCAATGGCTAGACCATCTAGACCGTCGGTTAAATTCAAAGCATTGCTTGAACCACATAAGGTAATAAAAAAAAATGGCACGAGAACCACCAGTGGTAAAATTGGAGGACCACTCAACTCTGAATAACTGTAAAATGGAACCCAAAATTCCTTCATTTTACTACTACTCTCAATCAGCCCTGATGCAGTACCTGTTAAATTTTGTCCCCATGAACTCATTAACAGACCCACCACTAAAACGGTTGTCATAAGTTGACCAAGTAGTTTCAACTTTCCAGGTAACCCTTTGCTGTTTTGCTTGGATATTTTTAAATAGTCGTCAGCAAAACCAACGACAGTGAGTAAAGAGTAGGTCAATAGAGCGGCCAAAACATAAACATTTGGCTCAGCCCAAATAAGTGCACTTAAGGTAACGGATATAAAAATTAAGAGTCCTCCCATGGTTGGAGTGGCATTCTTTTCTCCGTGAAGTTCTGCCAGTTTCCCAACTTCTCCTTTTTCCCTGAAAGCTTGACGAGCCCCAATGGTTTTCAGTGCAAGAATGATCCGTGGACCAACAAAAAAGCCAATCAGAAGTGCTGTGATACCAGCGCCCACGGAGCGTATTGAAATAAATTGAAACAAACGAAAAGGTCCAAACCATTCCTCCCAAAATTGTAGATAACTCAACATTTTAAAAAGAGATGATCTTGATACGATTCGGTTGCCCAAAAAGGCACAAGTTTTTCCAAACTATTTGAACGACTTCCTTTAAAAAGAATATTGCCGTTAAAATCCTCTACGATCGCTCTGGCGTCTTCTAATTTATTCAAGACGAGCACTTGATGATCACTCGCACCTGAATCAATCAATCCGTCTGCCATCCATGATGCCTTTTCACCAATCAGAACGACCTTATCTTGTTCTTCAAGACTAATACTTGCCCCGGTTTGCCTATGCAAACTTGGCCCATTTTCCCCCAACTCCTCCATACCTCCAAGCACAAGCAACTTCTTTTTAGAATCACTGGCACGTTGAAAATATTGAATCGAGTCAACCATTGATGCTGGGTTGGCATTATAACAATCAACAAAATATTCGCACCCTCGACCCTGCAGTCGATTTCCACGCAGAGTCGAGGGGCGGTATTGGGGTAGGCGTTCGAAAATATCTTTATCTGAAATACCCAAGTATAATGCCGCCAAAACAGCTAGAGCTAGATTACTTCCCATTCCATCTGAAACTGCTGGAATATTAAGCGAAAGCACAGGAGACTCATGGCACCAAATTCTGAGCACACATGAGCCTCCAAGCTCGTTTGTTTCAGTTGAAATTTCAAAAAATGCTTCGTTTTGATCGATTTTTTTATTCGGTTTTCCTGCCTTAAGTATCGTGTAGTTTTGCCTTTCCTTTATTGCTTCCTGAAAACATTTGAACGTGAGGCAATGTTCAGGAAAAAATGCCCAAGGGCTCTTTTCTGTATTTGTCCAAAGTTTAATTTTTTCCTCAGCTACCCCATTCTCATCAATTAAACCTTGAAGATGAGAACTCCCAATCATCGTTATAATGAGACAATTTGGTTGGATCATTTGTTGCAATTCATCCATATCGCCAGTTTTGTTTATTCCAGCTTCGATAATTGCATATAGATGAACCGAGCTATCAATCCTTAACAAGGTCAACGGGACTCCTAAGTGATTATTAAGGTTCCCAAGTGTAGATAATGAGTCTGGTAGTAATTTGGAAAGAGCTTCCTTGGTTGATGTCTTACCACAACTTCCAGTAATTCCTACAATAGGAATATTACATTGATTTCTGTGATTTTTAGCAATTTCCTGCAGACTTTCTACCGTGTCTTGAACAATTAATTGCGGAAGTTCGACAGCCTCTACAAAACGATCAACAATAGCACCTCTTGCACCTGCTTCTTTTGCCTGCTTGATATAATCATGGCCATCCCGTACAGCCTTTACCGCAACAAACAATTCACCATCATCAATTTTTCTAGCATCAATCGAGAAGCCACGAATCCTTTTTCGAGGAATATCCGTCCACTTCCCATGAGCCCATGGTTCTAGTTTATGTGCATCAAAAAAAGGCATTATGCTTTATCTAACAAGTTGCTTAGCCTCAAGTAATTCGGCCGTGACGAGTCGATCATCAAAGGGAATCGACATAGAATCCACCTCCTGAAATGTTTCGTGACCCTTACCCGCAATGAGGACACAGTCGCCAACACTTGCTTGATCCAGCACACGACTAATTGCTCTCCTGCGATCTTCAACAAACTGTATCTCAGCACCTTTTGATACACCCTTTTTCATATCCTCGAATATATTTTTAAGCCTTTCGCCTCTTGGGTTATCTGAAGTTGCAATGGTACTATCTGCTCCGGCACAAGCGACTCTCGTCATTTCCATTCTTTTCCCCCGGTCTCTTTCACCTCCACAACCAAAAACCAAGTGTACTTTTCCATTCGTACATTCCTTCAACATTCCAAGGGCATTACGAAGTGCGTCTGGCGTATGTGCATAGTCAACAACAACACGATAGTCTTGTCCTCGATCAATAATTTCCATTCTTCCTTCTACCCCGCCAAATGCTGCTAGTTTTCTCACACAATCAGAGACCGACCTTCCTAACGAGTGGATGATCGCAAAAGATGCGAGCACATTCATCACATTGTATTTCCCTATCAATGGGCTCGTAATCACCATGGAACCAGTCGGGCACTCTAACAAAAATTTTGATCCGTGAACATCCAGAGATAATTCAGTCGCCCGGAAATCATTTCCCCGATCAAAACCAAATGTTAATGCCCTTACTTGTGGGGGCAATTCTTCAAGCAATCGTTTCCCGTATGGACAATCACCATTTATGACAACCAATTTGGGGAGTGCCCCATTCATTCCGTTGAATAACTTTCTCTTTTCGCGGAAATAAGATTCCATATTTCCATGATAATCTAGATGATCGCGGGTAAGGTTTAAAAATGCTGCCACTTCTAAATTAAGTCCCGCCACCCTTGATTGGTGAATCCCGTGGGAACTTACCTCCATAACTGCCTCTGAACATCCACCTACTAACATATTTCTTAAGAGCGCATAAAGGTCCGCTGCTTCTGGTGTTGTCCTAAATGATGGCAACACACGATCACCTAAATGATATTTAACCGTACCCACCAAACCCACTGGACGACCAGGTGCTTCCAATAAATGACGGGTTAATGTAGCAACCGTTGTTTTTCCATTTGTGCCAGTAATTCCAACGACATCTAAATTTTCATCTGGCGAACCGTGATATCTCTTGGAAAATTTTGCTAAAGCTATTCTTGCATCATTGACTTTTACTCGGACTGCACCACCTGGTATTTCAATCTCATCCGAATCAGTAACAACTACTTTTGCCCCCCTTCGAACTGCTTCCTGTAGATGCTCATTCCCATTCGTTCTCATTCCTGGCAAAGCAAAGAATGCGGATCCAGGAGTCACCCGCCTACTGTCTGAATAAATTGCACTTAAGCTCATATCTCCATTTTTCCTAGCATATTCAGCTTCCTTGCCCACTAAGTCACGTAGATCAATACTGCTAGACATTCTAGCCCGAACATTATCAATTGTTTCTAAATCAGTTTTCGTCGTTATCATACTTACCAAGTTTAAAGATTAAGATTCCCAATTTCTTGATTATAAAAGCTAAGCTCGGCTTCATTAGGTTTTATCCCCATGTATCCAATAATTTTTTTGGCCACATTCTGGAATGCAGGCCCAGCAACGCTACCCCCATACCCTAACCTGCCCTTTTTCATAGTAGGCTCATCAACTAAAATTGTGACTGCAATTTTAGGATCTTCAGCAGGCAGATAACCTGAAAACGAAGCTACATGATGCCTATTAGAGTATTTCCCATCAATAATCTTTTGAGTCGTTCCCGTCTTACCTGCTACTTGATATCCTGAAACCCTTGCTCGCGAAGCAGTGCCTTCTGGACTAACTACAGTAACAAGCATTTTAGTAATTTCATCTGCTACGCTCTCGCTTATGACTCTTCTTATTGCCTTGGGTTGGAATGATACCACCGTTTTTCCTTCGTCATCAAAAACTCGCCTGATCAAACTTGGCTTCATTAATATTCCTCCATTCGCAATTGAACTCATTGCGGAATGAACTTGCAGGGCTGTTACCGCCACAGCATGCCCCATAGGTAAACGGGTTATCGTAAGACCATCCCACCTATCTGGATGATGCAATGTTCCCTTTCTTTCCCCAGTAAGTCCCATTCGAGTAGACTCTCCAAATCCAAACATCCGAGAATACTCATAGAGTCTTCTGGCCCCAAGTCTTATTCCTAATTGAGCTGCCCCACGATTACTTGATTTTTGAACTACCTCTTTAAGGGGTATTTTGCCAAGTGGGTGATGATCTCGTGGCAGCGCACGCTCTCTACTGCCCACACTATAAGTCTTTAATGAACAATCAATTATATCATTAACACCAATTATTCCTTCATTCAATGCAGCACCCACAGGAACAATCTTAAATGTAGAGCCTGGTTCATATAAATCTGTAAGTGCTCGATTTCTTTGACTCTCGAGTGGAAAATCGCCGTATATGTTTGGATCAAATGTTGGAGCATTTCCCAGAGCCAATATCTCCCCTGTCTTTGGCGAACTTACGATAATACTCGCACTCAACGGAGAATACTCCTCGACTATATTCTTCAGTTCATCCTCAATAATATATTGGATCATCCGATCAAGGGTGAGCTCTACATTCAAACCATCTTCTGCATCCACTTCGATGGAGCGATATTGAGGCATTTCCTTCCTCCGACCGTCTCTTTCACTTTCCCTCCATCCATCTTGGCCTTTTAAATAATAATTCGTCAAAAGCTCCACTCCTAGACATGGCTTACCTTCGTCATTGACATAGCCTAGTACATGGGATGCCAGGGACTGACTTGGATAAAATCTAGAGTGCTTATAATTTCCATAAACACCCTTTATTCGAAGATCTTTGATTTTCCTGAAATCGCTTTCCTCAACCTCCTCTTTCAATTTGACCCATCGAACTAATCTAATTTTCTCATCACCCTTGCCACTAGAATAGACTTTTTTTTCGGCAGCTTCTATAATCACAGATTCGTCTATATCTAGTAGCTTACTCAGTTCAGAAAATTTCACATAATCCTCTTCTTGAATACTCTGGGGATCCATTCCAACTACTACTACAGATTTGGTTGTCGCTAATAAGTTTCCTTTTCTGTCGACTAAATCACCCCTTCGAGCTGATACGGGTATAAAGTTTTTTCGAGCATTTTGAGCAAAACTTTCGTATTTGTCAGAGCTCACTACCTGTAAATGGTAAAGCCTGCCACCTAGGGAGCAGAACGTTAAAAGAATAGCAAAAAAAACAAGATAAAATCGATAACGAGAAATGAAAATATTTTTCATTTCACCGATTTGCAACTAAGGCTCTGCCCTGCTGTTCACGCCATCTACGAGATGGAATTTCATTCCCCAAGCGGGCAGTCATTTCCCTACTGGAGACATGTATTGTTCGTGATGAAGGTGGCATAGTCAATCTCCCCTTAACCATTTTAGCCAGTATAGCCGGCCTCATCATTTTTGAGCGTTGACCACGCAACTCACGTAATTCTCTTCCCACCATCTCACGCTCATCCTCCATTCTACCGCATTTTTTTGCAGTATCTGAGATCTCCATCCTCAACCACACAATCGATATCGATGTGCACCCAAAAAGAAATACACCCACAAAAAGGACCATCCACCACACCCTTTTCATAACTCCTGCACCTCTTCATTTTTGAACTTCGTAAAAACCCTTAACCTCGCTGAACGACTTTTCGGATTTGAAAGTACTTCCTCTTTGGATGGCATGATTGCTTTCGATGTAAGCATCCGGCCAAATGAACTCCTTTCATGCAGCAACCTACTGTCATTTTTATGCTCAGGCCTGCCTGCCATCTTCCTCATAAATCTCTTTACAATTCTATCCTCCAAGGAATGAAAGGAAATTACCGCAAGCACGCCACCCTCCTTCAGTGCACTTAATGCCTTAGGCAAAGTAACAGCCAGTGCCTCAAGCTCGCCATTGATTGCAATTCGAATACCCTGAAATGTTTTGGTTGCGGGATGAATCCTTTGCCTAGGGTGCCTACCACCCACCGCTTTAGAAACTATATCTGCAGCGCTCATAGTTCGGCTAAGGAGACCCGTCCCTCTCGCTGAAATAATAGCCTCCACGACTCTACGCCACCTTCTCTCTTCTCCATACTCTCGAACAGCTCTAATTAAACTCTCCTCCGAGGCAGTTTCCAAATACTCGGCTGCACTCATTCCCACCCGAGGGTTTAGTCGCATATCTATCGGTGCATCCAACCTAAATGAAAAACCTTTTTCTGGCTCCATTAACTGAAAGGAGGAGATACCTAAATCCATTAAAATGCCATCGAATTCATTTACAGACGAGAACTTATCCAATTCTCGAAACGAAGTATCATAAAAAGTAAAACGATCAGAAAACTCCTCAAGCAACTCAGCGGAACGCAAAGAAGCGTCAGGGTCACAATCAAAAGCAACTAATTGATTCTCGCAGTGAGCCTCCAAAATGGCACGGCTATGACCCCCTCCACCAAAAGTTAAATCTGCATACACACCACCTTGATCGGGCTTTAGATTGCCCATACATTCGTCAAGGAGAACAGGTATATGCCTCACCGCCGAAGGAGAACAAACAAACTCAACCGCCCCACAATACATATTTACCCCCCCCAGAGCCGACATTACTATTTAAAGTCGAAGCGCGAGGGAGGAGGAAAAATCGGTCAACCATTCCCCTTAATCGGGAGACCACCCTAAAAGTCACCCAGTCCGGTTGATTCCATATCATAACCCCAACTCCCTCATCGCATCGAAAATGTTTCTTTGATCCCCGCTTGGTCTTTTGGCGTAACGCCTTTCCGACCATATCGCAAAAGCGGAAAAATTTCCCACCAAGACTGCTCTCCCCTGGATATCTGCATGCTCGATCAATTTGTCGTTTAAATTGATCCTTCCCTGCTTGTCGCAACCAAAAGAATGGGCTTTGGCAAACAACTCCATGAGAAGAGATTGTGCCCGCACATCGGAGAGACTGGCCTCGGCCACTTTTTCCTCCAACCTCGATACCATCTTTGGAGGGTAAACGGTTACATATCCGCCGGGATTGGGAAGGGCCAGATAGGTGTTGTCCCCTCCCGCTATCCTCCATTTCGAAGGAATAGTAAGCCTGCCCTTGTTGTCCAAGGCGTGGGTAAATTCCCCCACAAAAAAGGTTGTAGCTTCGTTTGCCATCACCTAGTTGCATCTATCCAATAAATTCCACTTTATACCATTTCTTGCCACTTTGACCCACAGTCGTCAAGGAGAATTCGTAAAAGTTTAGTAAATTTTGAAGTTTTTTAATTCAATCGTTGCCCATCTGCCCCACTCAATCCCATTCTCAAGCAAGATGAAAAAGAAAGTCAGAGCGGATGAATGGCTCGTTCAAAACGGTGCCTGTGAAAGCAGGACACGGGCACAAGCCCTTATTATGGCCGGGAAAGTTAAGCTTGGCACAGAGCGTATTGATAAATCAAGCAGACTGATTGCATCAGAGGCTATTTTAATTGTGGAAAAGCCCATGCCCTATGTGGGAAGAGGCGGCTTAAAGATGGAAAATTTTATCAAAGAAAATGGTTGGGATGTAACTGGCCTGTCCTTTTTGGATTTAGGTGCCTCCACAGGTGGATTCACAGACTGCCTTCTTCAAAAAGGTGCAACTGAAGCAACCTGTATCGATGTGGGCCATGGACAACTTCATTATAAATTAAGAACCGACCCAAGGGTAACAAACTTTGAAAAAACAAACCTAAGGGATTTGGATGCAGAAATCCTTCCCAGAAAGCACTACCCCTTGGTTGTTATGGATCTCTCCTTTATTTCTCTGCTTAAAGTGCTTGAGCAGGCTTGGAAATTTTTATCTCCAGAAGGAAAATTAGCGGCTTTGGTCAAGCCCCAGTTTGAGTGCTTAAAAGAAGAGGCAGACAAGGGGAAGGGAATCATAAGGGATCATACCATCCACCAGAGAGTGATTAGAGAAGTTATAACCTTCGCTAAAGATAAGCTGAAATTTTCTCACTTAATTGCCCAGTCCCAAGCAAAACCTCAGGGGACAGATGGAAACCTCGAATACTTTCTAGGTTGGAAGAAAAGTGAACCAGGGAAATAAATGCAGACTTGGAGCTTATGAAATTAGCGATCTGTGCCCAGGCTGGAAACAATCAAGTCTTGGAGAATTGAATCGCGGGCATCTTGACCACGGTTCGCTTCTAGGACCTTTCTTCTTTGGGTGACCGCTTCGGCTTTGGCTTCCTTCCCTCTGAGCGAATAAACCTGGGACAATTTCGCAAATACAGCACGATCTTCATTTCTTTCTAATTCCTGCCAAGTTCCATTTACTTGTAATGTGTGAGCCGTATCAAGCAGTCGTAGTATTGCGGTTCTTTCTTTGTTGTGGTCTTCGAGTCTCGTGCGTAAACCCGACAATCTTTTGTCCAAACCATCCACAATCGACTTATCCTTCGACGAGTTGCTATCTTTTACAGAAATAGCATTCTTCTTCTCTTCCAATTCTTGAATTCGATTACGAATCGACCTTGCCTCGGCATCAAAAGTGGAACGAGCCATTCCTGAGCTTTTGGCTGAAACCGCATAATATTGGAGAGAAGGTAGGCTTTTCGCTTTCGATTTGTCGGTTTGAATTGCAGAAAAAGCAGCCTCAATTTGTTCTGAAAAATAATTTGAGGCAAATTCTGCCGTGTAACCTCTGTACAAATCTGCAAAACTTGCCCGCTCAAAAGAACCAGGTTGCTGAGGTGTCTTACGATCCAAGATAAAAACGACATATCCTTGCCTTGCCTTTCTTACGGAACGGGTAAAGAACATGCGTTCATTTAAGCTTGCAACCTCCTCAAGCGGTTCGCGATTGGACTGTCTTTCACTTTCCCTTCTTTCTAATCCTAGGATCATCGCCTGCGTCCCCATTTCCAGGTTGGAAAATGAAATTTTTTGGGGTCGGGCTCCTGCCTGCTCGATCAGTGCGGCAAGTTCATCAGAATTTCTAAATTCTAAATAATTGGAGAACTGAGTACGGGCTTTGTCCCGCAAGCCATTGAGCTGATCCAAAAAGGAAAGAGCAGCATCTCTTGCCTGAAGGTCAGAGTCTTTTCGGGCATCTTCCCTATCTTGGCTTATCACTTTCTCAAGTATCTCGTCTTTTACTTCCTCAAAAGATTTGTATGAGGTGACATTTTGATCGGAACTTGCATTTTGATCATTTCCATTGGACAAGGCGGTGGATTTGATAAAATCCAACTGATTTCGTTCATAATAGGCACGTAACCTAGCCTCATCAGGAACCGGAGGTTCGATAAAATAATTGCTGGAGCTGAATAAAGTTGCAGTGGCAAAAGTCCGGGGTGCTTCTGCAAAGGGTGCCTCATCCACCCTCTTACTATGGAATTCTCGAAGCTTTTTATCAATGCTCGTATCCATATCTATATGCTTGGATCTCACCGATAACTCAGGAGTGTTTCTTGGCAAGCGATTAGCCTGAGGAAGTAGGGCTATCCCATTTTTGCCTACGGGTTTAAGGTCAAAGCCACAATCTTCCTTTTGAAAAGCAGCGATCAGATTATTGCGAAACTGGGAAAGGTTCTTGCCTATTCGAACATGACGGGTCGTTTCGTTTTTATCCTGACTCTTCTCACCAAAAACAAATTTAATATTTTGGGAACCAGATTTAAGTGCCAATGAATCCTGAACCATCGGCAAAGACTTAAAAGTAATCAATCGCCATGCAGGCTGATCAAAAGTTAAGTCGGATGCATATAATTCAGCAACTTCTCCATCCCAGGCAAATTGGCCAGAATGCAAATCCAATCGTGCTTCCTCTTCCAAAGCGAATCCACCATCAAGGTAGATTCTTTCCACCTGACGGGTACGAAATGAATCGTAGAGTATAGACTCTACATCACGACTGGAAACCCCATACCTGCCCCCAACAAAAGTCAGTGCATGTGAGCGATTCTCTTCTTGATTCATCCCTGGAGCCAAGTTTTGCAAATACTCTGCAAATCTAGCATTGATCGCGGGATGATTAAGATTCAATGGCATAAAGTCCCAACTATTTGCCTGCCCACCTAAGGCTACCTTGAACTCAACCATTGATTGTAAAAAAGATTGGTCATAGTTTCCTGACCTGGCAATTTCTCGGGCCTTCATATCGTCAGGAAAATTAGGCCAGGCCTGCATGTAGGAAAACATTTGCTGCAAACCCTCTTGGTCCACCTCATCAGGATTCGCCTGAAAGGCAGCCTGCATTCTTCTTTGCAATGATTGCATGTATTCTTCCTGTGCTGTCTGTAAGATCTCCCCACCCGGAGAAACCACGGATCCAAAATCAGCAGAGACTCGGCTAGCAATGTTTAACAGTCTTCTTTGGTCAGGGTCTTTCCAATCATGCCCATAAAATTCCTGGGTTTCACGATTAGGATCAGGTAAAAGATCGAATACAGAAGAACCCTGAGAGAGGTAGAGAACAAAAGATACAACTACCAAAAACAAGAGAAGGACGAAAACAAACTTCCCTTTAGATGAAATAAAGTTCTGCAATGAAGTGATCATAGGTTTTAAAGAATAAAAAGGTATCTATGATGAAGACGGCACTGAAGACGTCAAACCAATGAAGGGGGCAAGCACCTCAGTCTTTAATTAGGTTTAAGCCGCGGGGTATCAGAAAATAAAAGAGAACTCATCCAACTTTGCCTTTTGCTTCCATCCTTTTTCAGGAAAGGCCTAAGCACCACGAGTTTTTCCAACTCCAATTCTTGGGGATGGGTATCTGACCAACTGAGAAAATATTTATAAGTCTCAGCAGGAATACTTTCTCCAGAAGGGCTCTCGCCATCTGGCAATTTCACCTGAACGACAATTCGTTCACCCGACCATTTCCATTCCCCAGAACGTTTACCCAAACTACCCATTCCGCTCACATGGACTCCCCCTTTGGAACCAAACAGAATTTCCAAGGGATAGGCTGATTTTCGGGATCTACCTTCATTACGCATAAGAAGAACAGGCGATCCATCGTCATTGCTTAAACCTTGTTTTGTCTGGAATGCATAGCGCAAACCGCGTTTGATCAAAAAATACTCGCCTGGCTTTTTCCCATCATCAAAAAGAAGCACTCTTTCACCGTCTCCGATGGACCATAGTCCTTCCCTACGAGTCTCCGCAAGATCAGGATGTCTAAAGATAAGAGTTGCCCGCAATTGATTCGGTGCCTGACTAAGTTCCAAAGAAATCTCACACTCTTTGCCCTCTGCAATGAGGACACCATCGAATACTTCATGCACCCAGTCCTCCATCTTTCCAGTGTAACGACCGGAAGGATTTTGCTGTCCACAGGATACAAATAAAAGCACCCAGACAAAGCAGCTAGATAAGAGGTGCCGTTGGAGAGATTTGTACAAATTTGAGGACATTTCTCAATATCTTGGGATAAAGAGAGAGAAAATTCAATTACTTACCTGTTTCTTCTTCCCTCGCTAACCTCAAAAGTTGACGCTGGTACAACCACCATGCCAAAAGAAATCCTAACGCGAAAAAGAGTGACCACGAGGGACCCGGCTTATCTGACCGAGAAAAAATTAATTCAGCTGGAGCAATTTTTCCAGAAGATCTGCGCAGCCTGATTTCAGCAAATAGTCTCGGTGATTCATCCCCACGCTTTCCAGGAACATAAACCTCATGTACATCCGTTCTTTTGAGCAAGGCAAGGGTATCAGTGGAAGGATCAAAACTTAATTCGTCCTGCCATGAGTGATAATCATCATCGGAAGTGGCTCCCTTTCCTATAAATTGCCAGAGCTTTTTCCCCGATTCTTCTTCATCTAATTTTCGAAAACGTCTAAATTTAAGTACAAAAATACCATTCTCACGCTCCCACTCCCCTACAACATCCTGGCCACCCAAACCATCGTCATCATAAGCCCCTGGCACGATTCCCCAAGCCTGCCCAGACCATATACCAAGGCCAAACTGGTAGCGATCAAGAGCACCTTCCAGTGAATATTCTGTCCAGGGTGCCGGGAAAAAAAGAAGGTAAATGGACGAACAAATATAGGAAGCAAGGCACGCCAAACCAGCCAGACCTGTCATGCCTCGCTTAAATTTTAGAGAGGCTGTAATTTGTTGCTTCTCCCAAGCTAATTCACGCTTGCGCTTAATTTCCTCAGCCGAAGGTCCACGATCTTCCACTCTATGGTCCACCTTGACCCCATATTGCGCTGTATCTTCCATTCCTGGCATAGCCTCCATGGAAAGAGCCGCGGTCGGAAACCCAAAATTGACAGATCTGCCAGCCCACTTCAACCAATCTATCCATTCATCAGAATGTCGGGTACTGTGCTCAATCACCCAATGAACAATAGATCCCAAAGCATGCAGATCCCAAGTCTCTTCAAGTTCGTCATCCCTGCCGCTCTCTTTGGGGCGAAAACGATCACTCTCTACTCTCGATTCTTGTGCCTGCATACTTGGAGTGGAAACCATTCCAACTTCAGTTCCTCCCTCTCCCAAAGTCTTAAAATTAAATAATTTATACAAGCCCAACTCGGATAACCATGCCTGGTAACCATTCTCGTTCTTTTGGGCTAAAACATTAGATGGCTTCAGGTTACCATGAATCACTCCATACTTATGGGCTCTATCCAAACCTCGATGCAGATCAGTCATAATAGAAAGAAGCTCCCCTGGCCCAATCGACCTAGGAGATGTTTCAATCCAATCCTTCAATGTCCGTATATCAATATGTCCAGAAGAACTATCTTCATTTTCAACGGGAAGTTCGCGGGCTTCGCCTGGAAACCAGGAATATGAAAGCCAATGCTTCCACTTCATCACTCCAAATTCTTTTAATTCCCAGATGCCTGGCCCTTGTAATTGCTCAAGTGCCCGGCATTCCTGAGAGAAAAACTCCGAAAAACCCTCTTTCTCAGAAAGCTCCCTGGGTAAAAGCTTAAGGTATCGACTTTTTCCTTTTTCACTGCCCTCTCTTTGCTCCCCTTCGTAGCTCTGCCCACATCCACCTTCATGTATCCACTTACGAATCCTAAATGGACCAATACGGGTACCTTCGGAGAGCACAGCTCAGAAAATCAGCAAAGATAAGGTTGAGCCCTCATCCCCATTTCAATTTATTACGCATCACTCGAAAATGAGAATGCTTATTTAATTCCAGCAACGGAAAAGCACGATCTGCAGTGGATACCTCGATCGGGAAATTTGTCTTTGAAATAAAGGCTTCTCGACCATCCGCAAAGACCAAGGGCTCTGGTTGTTTACCCTCGCTTTCCACTCTTATCTTCATCCCTTCAGGAAAAACTACTGGGCGACTGGTAAGGGTATGGGCACTTATAGGAGTCATCAGCATTACCCTTGCATCTGGATGGGCAATCGGACCGCCGGAAGCTAAATTATAAGCCGTCGATCCTGTGGGAGTGGAAAATACGATCCCATCGCATGCATATTCTGCCACAAGGTCATCCCCAGCATAAATAGAAAACCGACCTAACCGACCATTCGAACCACTCTTAATGACAAGATCGTTAAGGGCCAGCAACTCTTCTCCACCCATCCCTGAATAACCTAGCAGGCTCCTTTTTCTGACTTGAAATTGACCATCCAGCATGGGTGGCACCGCTTCCTCTAATTGATCAGGTGAAATCGTCGCTAAAAACCCAAGCTTTCCAAGCCCAACTCCAGCCACGGGTACCTTGTGTTTTACTGCGTCGTTAAGAAGATGAAGTAAGGTGCCATCCCCCCCCACGGAAAAACACACATCCGATCCGGCTAAAAAACCATCTGGGCATGGAAACTCATCAGTAGAACGCACATCTACACCAGAATTTTTGCAAATTTCCTCCAATTTCTTTCCCACAACTTTCGTCCCAGGCTTGGAAAGATTGTTTACTATGGTTACAAGTCGTAAAGGGTTCATGACTACTTCATGGGCACTTTCCAAAGGTAATGCGAGTTATCGAATCGGTCAAGTACTGGCAATCCATTGCAATTCCTCTGGAGACGGAATTTGCCCAGCTTTGAGAATATACCTTGACTCAGCCGGAAAACGATTCCTGAACCATTTCCTCTGCTTGCTGACCAGTTTCCTGGTAGCTCCTGAGATTGCGGCACTTAATTCAGTACGGCATAAATGCCCTTCCAAAAATAATCGAACTTCCCGGTATCCTACTGCATTGGAAAGACTCGGGTGCTTACCCATTCCATTGCTCAGAGCTTTTTGGGTTTCCTCAATCATTCCCGCACTAAGCATCGTTTCTGTTCTTTTTTCTATTCTCGATTCCAGATCGTCATTCTCACGATCTAGCCAAATCATACTTTTGTAAAATGCACTGTACGGTGTGGGTAAGGCATCGAACTCTCTTTTTATTTCAATCAACTCTTTGCCAGACTGCATACACCTTTCCAGTGCTCGTCGTACCCTGGCTTGGTTTTTTTTGTCTAGAAAAGCCATCCCAGATGGATTCATGCTTTCCAAGCGGGCCAAACAACCTTCTAGCCCTTCTTCCTCGTACCAGTCATCAACCTGAGTTCGTACAGATTGGGAAATTTCCATCCCGTCTACGACCGGTCTTAAAAACCCCTCCATAAAAAAACCACTCCCACCCACGACCAGGTAAGACTTTTTTTCCTGAAATGCCTGCATTAGTACCCTACCTGCATAATCATGATAATCCCCCACTCCAAAGACTTCATGAACTTCAGCTAAATCAATACCATGATGCGTCACTTCACTGCGTTCTTTTTTACCCGGTTTAGCAGAGCCAATATCCAACCCCTTGTAGCATGCGACCGAATCACAGGAAAGTATGCTGGCATCATTTGCTTTTGCCCAGGCAATGGCCCAATCTGTTTTGCCCGCCGCTGTAATCCCTCCCAAGAGCCGCAGTTCATTAACTGAAGCACTCACAACATCCAAGCTGATCGGGTTATTTTGAAACCAAGGCTGCTGTCAGTGCCTTCGTTTTTTGAGCAAGTGTAGAAATGATTTTTTCGCGATCTCCAATATTTTGCGAAATACAATTCACCAACGCACTGCCTACAACCACTCCATCTGCAATTTTGGAAACTTCCTCAACTTGCTGAGCCGTGGAAATTCCAAAGCCAACCACGACCGGCAGATCGGTGTAAGAACGGATGGTGGCCACTCTCTGCTCTAGGTCAGTTGCCAAATCTTCTCGCTCTCCAGTTACTCCTTCCCGGGATACATAATAAAAGAAACCCGATCCCACCGAGCAAATCTTGGCAATTCTTTCCTTAGGGGTCGTCGGGGCGATGATAAAAACATTATCTAATTCTTGGTTTCTGCACTCACGAATTAATTCCTCAGCCTCTTCAGGTGGTAAGTCCAATGTAAGGAGTCCATCCACTCCAGCCTCTTTCGATCGCTGCACATACTCTTCGATACCCTGGGAAAAAATTAAATTGAAATAGGTGTAAAAAACAATGGGCACATCCGAAAATTTTCGAATTTCCCTAACCAGCTTAAAAACATCCTCCTGTTTACACCCAGCCTCCAATGCACGCTGGGCGGCAAGCTGGTTGGTGAGCCCGTCTGCAAGGGGATCAGAAAAAGGCACCCCAAGCTCAAGCAAATCGACCCCCTCTTCGATAAGGGTACGGCAGATAGTTAAAGATGTATCAAAGTCCGGATCACAAGCACAAACATAAGCAATAAAGCTCGAACATCCGTTTGCCCTGCGATCGGAGAAAAGTTTCGCGATTCGTGAAGAAGTCTCCATAAAAAAGGTTCTTGAATCATTTCCAATACTATCCTTTCTGGCAACGGAAAACGGGGGCTACCCCAGTATGATCTTAGCGTACAGATTATTATTTCCTGTTTTGGCCCTCCTTCTTTGGCCCTACTACCTAAGAAGAATGCTTAGACGAGGGGGGTATGGACACCACTTTTTCTATCGGCTTGGATTTTGGCCCAATCTTCCCCAAAAAGAAAAAGATACCAAGCGAATCTGGATTCAAGCAGTCAGTGTTGGCGAACTGTCATCTATCCAAAAACTAGTCACTTCCCTTTCGCAGTCCCAAAACATAGAAATTGTGATTAGTTCCACAACCAGCACCGGTTTAGCTTATGCAGAAAAGGTTTTTGGTGACAGTTCATTGGCCATTGGTCCTTTTCCTTTGGACTGGTGGCCTATCAGCTGCCTGGCATGGAATAAAATCGCCCCAGATCTCGTTATCAGTATAGACAGTGAACTTTGGCCCGAGCATTTTGAACAAGGACGCCTTCGGGGAGTCCCGGTTTATATTCTTAACGCACGATTGTCAGATCGTACCTACTCCCGCCTTTCCCAATCAAAAATTGCACGAAACTTCCTTTTACCCAAAGGACTGGAAATCCTCACCACATCGGAGCGGCAAAAAGCAAGATGGCTCGAACTGGGAATAAATGAAAATCACCTCCATATCACCGGTAACCTCAAGGTGGATTCTGCTCTCTATCAAAAAGTATGTCCGGACCAAAAGATTGCTCTTAAGCATGAATTTGGCTTTCTCTCCGAGAGCCTTGTATTGGCTGGAATTTCCACCTGGCCCGGAGAGGAGTCCTTACTGGTTGAAACTGTGCTTAAATTAGGAAATGCTGGATTCGACGCCCGCCTGCTCCTCGTCCCGCGCCATGCTGAAAGACGCAGTGAGATCACCAAAATACTTGAAAAATCCGGACTCCCTTTTCACCTTAGAAGCCATCGTAAGCAAGCACCTCCCGGCACCGTTGTTTATCTCGCTGATACAACGGGGGAATTAGCACAGCTCATTCATTCAGCGGATATCGGATGGATGGGGAAAACCCTTCCCCCCAACCGAGGTGGCCAAAACCCGATTGAACCGATATCGATTGGCTTGCCCTTGGTGATTGGTCCCAATTACCAAAATTTTCAGGAAACTTGTCATGATCTCCTTGTTGATGAAGCCTTAGCTGAAACATCGAGCCTTGATGAGGGCGTGGGAAAACTCGTGGAGTTAGCCACAAGTATTTCTAAACGGGAAAAACTTTCTGCGAATGCACACAACTGGAGAAAAAAACAAGGCTCTCCGACTGCTCTCAGTCTTGCCCGAATTTATCAGGCCCTGGAAATAAACCAGGAGTAAGGGATGCCCGCCCCTCTTTGTCTTGCTCCATTTTGCTATAATTGATATTGAGACTCAGTATCAATAAGTACATGAATGTTCATATAAGCTCCCTCAAATCCTGCCTAATCATCTCTGGTTTTGCTTGTCTCCAGCTTCTCTCTTCCTGTGGGAAAAAGAACCCAAATCCTCAAAACGAAGGGGACTTAAGTTTGAACAGCGTGGTCATTGCTCTCAAAGCAAATAAAAATCCCCAACAAATGCTGGCTGAAAAAGAGTCCCTCGAATTGTACCTCGCAGGAAAACTGAAGCGCCCAGTCAAGGTGATTATCCCCACCGATTCATCAATTATAGTTGAGTCTTTCCGTAATGGCACTCTCGATCTCGGCTACCTAAGTTCTACAGATGCCGCCCGGAATCTCGATCAGAATTCTTCATCCGTTCTCCTCATACATCTCAAGAATGGTAAGCCTAATTACAATAGCGTTTGGCTTAGCCTGAAAGAGAAAAGCTATCAATCCATTGGTGACCTAAAGGATAAGCCCATTGCTTTTGCCAGTCGCTCGAGCACTTCTGGCTTTCTCATTCCCTGCTGGGATCTTGCCCAGAGAGGAGTAATCGGGGCGAATGCTGGATTAAATGATTTCTTTTCTAAAATCATTTACGGCACTGGATACACATCTGCAGCTCAAAAAGTTCTTTCTGGAGAAGTCGAGGCTGCAGCCGTTAGTGACTATGTATTTAAAGGGAATGATAAGTACTTATCTCCAGCACAAAAAGCACGCTTACGCATAATACAGGAACAAGGCCCAGTCCCCTCACATACTCTTTGTATTCGATCCTCCATTTCCCCCAATGATGTATCCATCATCAAGGATGCTCTTTTGCAAATGAACCAAGAAAACCCCTCTCTCCGTGACCAGGTTTTCAATGGTAAACTTGTTGAAGTGGATGCAGATCAGCACTTAAAAGTGACCCGCGAAGCTTTGGCTCTCCAATCTGAATTGAAATTATAACTAGACTCGTATTTGCCCCAGCCTGCCGGAATGATACTAGATACATCAATATTGAAGACATCTGGAATCGGACTGCAGGTGGAAGACCGCTGGCTTTGGCGCAATCTTGATCTTACTCTTCCCTGCCATTCCTTCCTTGCAGTAACCGGCCCCTCGGGCACCGGCAAAACCTCTCTTCTTCGCTGCCTTGCTGGAAAGCTCTCTCCTACTGAAGGATCCCTTTCCAGGGGACTCCCCTTCGCTATGATCCACCAGGATCTTGAACTTGCTGATGGGGCCACTTGTCTGATGAACGCCCTTGGAGGATGCTTAGGGCGGCACTCGTTCCTCTCCACCCTTTTCTCCTTTCCACCCAAAGAAAAAAAGCAGGCAAAGAAGTTGCTCTCCAAATTTGGACTCTCCGGAAAGGAGCGACAATGGGCATCAACACTCTCGCGGGGCGAACGGCAAAGACTTGCAATATGCCGGGCTCTTCTTGCCAAGCCTAGCATCCTCCTCGCAGATGAACCCGTGGCCAGTCTTGATAACAAGTGGGCCGATCATGTATTGACCACATTCCAGGATACAATCAGGGCAGGAGATGGGGGCATTATCTGCTCTTTGCATGATGAATCGCAGGTTTCCCGCTTTGCCGACATGCACCTGCATCTCGATCCTTCCCTACCCAATGGTTGGTCACTTAAAGCATTCAATCAGGAGGAAAAATCATAAACTCCCGCGTTCCCTGGCACAGTCGGTTTGACCTGCTTGGGGTCACTTTTCTGCTTTTTCTGGCAGGTGCTTTAGGTTCGCTCCCAGGCATTGAAGGATCGGGCAGAGACCTGGATCATATTGGAAACCTTGCCCGCTTTGCCTCTCAATTTTTCCCGCCTGATTTGAGTATCTTGGACCGCACCCTGGATGCACTTCTCGAAACCATGCAAATTGCTCTCGTTTCCACATTTTGGGCAATTTTCATTTCGATCTTTTTATCCCTTGGGGCTGCCCGCACCATTTCCCCCCCATGGATTCTCTGGCCCACCCGTATGGCACTCAACATGATCCGTACAATTCCCAGCCTGCTCTGGGCATTGCTCGCCGTAGTCATTGTAGGCTCTAACTCTCTGGCGGGAGTCATCGCCCTTACACTTTACAGCGTAGGCTACCTCGCCAAGTTTTTCAGTGAGGCCTTTGAATCTGCTGATTTGCGGGCTCAACATGCTCTCCGTTCTCTAGGTGCCAGTCCCCTGCAAGCTTTTCGGCATGGGCTATGGCCCAATGCACGCCCAATTATCTGGAGTCATTGTTTATGGATGCTTGAATACAATTTCCGTTCCGCAAGTATTATTGGTTATGTAGGAGCAGGAGGCATCGGCCTGCACCTCAAACTCTATGCAGAATCGGCAGACAGTTGGAACAAGTTTTCACTCGTATTACTTTGCATTCTAACCATCGTGACCACGCTGGATTTTGTGGGAGAAAAAATTCGCCAATCCTTACGGGCAAAACTTGAGGGAATCCAAAGCTAGAGATTTTCTAGTTTAGATTGGAATCCCGATAGTCCAGCAGAAATTTATCCATTACCTCATCCACCGCTTCGAGTACATAGTCCTTGTCCTTGGCAGCATTGCCAAACAGGCCATACTCTCCTTGGGCCATCGTCACAACTGGCCCAACCACCTTGGGGTCAAATCCGTAGGCTTGGGCCATTTTCTTTAGGGAAACCACTACACTAAAACTGGTACCTTTGGAAAGAATGACCACATCAACATCGAGAAAATGATATGATTGAGAAGATCGCGTCGGTTGAATGCCTCTACTTAATAATTTTCGCATCACCCGATATTTCACATCCTCTGTGGTAACTCCGGATCGATTTTTGGGAATCGCACCGACAATGGGTTCAAGTAAGCGATGATCTCCATGCACGCGTAGTCCTTTAAACTTTCTAGCCTCCAAAGTATCGGGGAAGAGAAGACTCATCAAAACAAGCACGCCTACCAACCCAATGCTTATCTTTCTAAACTTAAATAAAATAACTTTAGACCCTTGGTTCATTTTTGATTTCCTCCTGGATTTGATTCATTGCCTGAGGGGCACTTTGTTTCCACTTTTTGGCCCCACAACCACTTAAAACAAGAATCACAAAACAAATAATATATAGATGCATATTTACACTATATGCATATTTGTGTGTATTTTCAAAAATTAACTAAAATAAGAAAATTAAAAAATGTGACTGGCTAGTAAAGTGAGCCCTAAATCCAATGCTTGGAAGCGCGAGGATTCACCTTGCAAGGATTTTCCTTTTTCATTCATCCACAAGGTGGACCATCCTGCCCCCAAGTCGAGGCTTAACCACTCCAGTGCCTGCCAGGTAAAGCCTACTCCGGCATTAACCATCCAGTCTACCCTGCCATCCTGCTCATTTTTAAGATATTCGGTGCGGGTTAGACCGACTCTTGGCATTAAAATAAATTTTCCATCCGCATCAAGTAATTGGATGAGCGCCATATTCATGCCCAACTGTAAATTATCTCCATCGTCAGCAAACACTCCTGGTGCCTGAAAGGTAATCACCTTTTCCGTAAGAGCAAATTTCATTGATAAATCAGCCATAACCAAAGTCCTTTCTGCAGGAACATACATCTTGCTGATTTTCAAAGAAGGTGCCCAGGCATCAAACATTCTATCCCCAGAATCCATACTGTGCAGTAAATTATATTCCAAGCCAGTGGATACGCTGTAATTGCTGGGCAGTTCAAAATTCACCCCTCCTTTCACCATCCCAAATCCATACCCAAGCAAATCTTTGACCTCCTCATTCTCATAGGTAGCCACCTGCATCATCATATCGATGCGGGGCACCATGGTTACATAATCTCCCAGCCCAATTCCTTGGGTTCCCAATGATACACCCAGTGCATTTTCAAGAACCATGGATTTCTTTTTATCGCTTTTTTGCCTAAGAACATTGTTGGTAAAATAAGTACGGCCACTTGTAAAAACACTTACATTCCCAAAGCCCTCCTCTTCGCTCTCCTGCTCATCCGCATGACCACCTTTACCATGTAAGGATCGAGGAGCGGATAGTGAGCCCAAAGCAATCACTCCTGGAGCAAGCTCCTCGGGGAGTGGCCCAACCCACCCATGTGGGAATCGTGATTTGATGGGGTCTGAATCCACCTTAGGCAATGGATTGCCCCCAGCCGCAGGGCTGGATTGTTCAAATTCACCTACTTCCACCAGTTCCCCACCCACTTCTTCAGGATCTTCCAAAAGATACTTCCTTTCTTTCAACGACCCTAGGGCAACTACTCCGGGAGCGAGTTCTTGAGGTGTGGGCCCCACCCATTTCCGTACCACCTCAATGATCTGTTGTTCGCCTAGATTTGAGCCCGATGGATCTTCAAACTCCACTGGATCAGAAAACTCGATCCCTATTAAAGCCAAGGGGAAAAAAAATACTGAAAATACCTGAAGGAAAGGTTTCAAGATAGCTAATCTGATTAAAACTTACGGACGTGCAATCTTACCGATTTGTACATTTTTACCATGCAAATCAAAAGACGATCGATCGTTCATCAAATTACCACCCGACCTTACATTCTCAATAAAATTCACTCTTCCGATCTGTTGGGCCGCAGGAATAGTAGTGCCAAAGTTTGGATATTTTCCGTCAATGGCCCCGTGAAGACTGTTTAAACGCACCTGGGCAGAGGCAGGGAAATTGATATTCTTCAACCTCATGGTCGTTGCCTCCATCACAATACGCGAGACATCTCTCTTAAAGATCAATCCATCTACATCCAAATCCCGCCTCGCCTTAATGGTCGCAAGCACATCTGCACCAATGGAAACATCCCGGATGATCACATCCCGAAACCCTCTTACAGCAACCTCCCGGGCCGCCTCCAAAGTTACCTGGCTCAATAATAAGTTTTTCCTCGTGGCAAGTACCAAGTCGCTGGTTGCAGAGGATAAAGTGGTGCCTGGTTTCACGCTCAGCACGCCTGCACTCATAGCGACCAACCGGGCATCATCCCCAACCTCGGCACTCCACTGGAAATCCTCCTCCAGAGAAAGAGATTGCGAGGCCGAGATCACCCATTCCTCACCACTTGAAGCAAAGTAGGGCATAAGAGCCAGAGCATTCCCGCTCACAATCAGATTACGACCACCAAGTAAAGAATCGCCCCCTTGAATGAGTCCTTCCATTTGTAACTCTTCATACAAGGCAGCCACTTCCATATAAAATGGATTCTCGAGGGCCTCATAAATCTGCAGAGGCTCAATCTTCGAATTTTCATCCAGCCTGTAATCACGCAAGAGGGAATCTGCCACCTCTCCGATCCGTAAAACTTCGGCCGTCCATTCCCCACCTGAAAGTTCAACTAGTTTTTCCATCACTTCACCATTTCCACTCTCCATTAATCGTTCGCTCAAATTCTTAGCACGATCATCAAGATTATCAGCAGGCTTGGTTTCCGGAACCCGGTTGGTGCGGGAAAATTCGAGATTCATCTTGGTGAGTGATTCCTCCAGCAAGGTCTCTTCAATCTCTTGGTCCAGGAGAGTCAGCATAACCTCATTTTCCAGACCAAGAATAAGCGATCTTGTATTTGGGCGATAATCAAAGAAAGTTTCCGCCCGCTGTGGATTAAAATCTTCGAGGGAAAGCAATCGCCTAACCACCTCCCGATCTTCTAGTATCAGCAAAGCCCGCACTCTTGCCGGCAATCCATAAAACCGCATTGTTTGGTCTTCCAACAATCCAAACTTCGCCAACTCCTTGGTTTGCTCGTCAAATTTTCCTGTTTTTCTGGCCTGGGCGATCTCCGCATTATTTTCCAGAGCCGATGCCTGAGGGTCTCCCACTTCGACAGGTGTATTCTCAATGGCTTCTACAGGTGCGCCTTCACTGCTATTCTCAACTTCATCGACTGGCTCATCAGGAGAATTCGTGCCCGATCCATCCTCTTGGCTGTCCCCCTCCGAAGATTCCTCCGTGGATTCAGATTCCTCACTTGCAGAATCATTCGAGGAATCAGATTCACTCTCTGCAGCCACCTGCTCCATCGCAGCCGATACCTCTCCCAAAGAAACATCCTGGGTTGCCTCAGCCGCAACCTCATTGGATACCTGAATTTTTTGGGCCACCGTTGGGTTCACAGGTCTAAGGGTGGGAGCCCCTCCTGGAGGAGCGCTCATCCCACTTCCCTCGCTCACCGCAATCGGGGAACCACCACCTGGAGGGGTAAATTCCACCGTCGATTCCGTCACATCAAGCTGCACGCCCTGCCCCGGGTTCGATGCCATTTGAAATTCTGTTCCCCGTATTCCCGCAAACCCAAGGGGCGAGCTAATGTTCAAAGAGGAGTCCTTATTTAACTTTTTCGTTTTGAGAATTAATGAACCCGTATCCAGCTCCAAAATAACTTTTGATTTACTTGGCTCCTCCGAGAGCTCAGAGACCTTTCGACCATCATCCTCAAAAGGTTCCTGCTCAAAAGTGCCCACTTTCATCCGGGTATTTTCATCAAGGGTAAGCAGGGTGCCGTTACTTAATAGGCCAATTGCTTTGGCTCCTGCACCCGTAATTACAAAATAACTTGGCGGGATAGGCTCCCCAGGTTTAACAAGATTACCCGGATTCCCCTCTCCATCCTCAAAGCGCACCTCTCCCTCAGTGGAGGCCAAAATGAGAACCCCCCGTTTGGGTTCCACCCCAAATGCGGACAAACTCATTAGAAAGAACGCTATCCAAATATATATACGATTCATTTGCATATTAGTCATCGAGCCTCTTCCTTTTCATCCACGGAACGCTCATTCAGATTCATCCAGTTCCTTTCCCCATAATCGTAAAGCAAGCGGCTTTTTTCATGCTCGCCAAAAAAGAACAGCCAGTTTTCACGCCCGGCAGAGTACAGGTATGGATATAATCCATCTTCCGTCCAAATCCATCCCACAGCTTCCTTCCACATCCAAAGCCCACCCCCGGCACTCGGACTTGGGTAAAGCCACCCAAGATCCAAGTGGAGCATCCATCCACTTTCTGAGCGATAATAATTACCCAACCATGGACTTTCCCACCAGCCTGGTGCGTTATCCATTGCCTGAGCACCGGTCAATGGATCATACCTGGATGCCTTTTTATCTAGATCAAATACTTCCTCCAGCCCGTAAGTCTCTCCTTCCACATTAATCCCATACGCCACTGCATACAGAGTGCTCCATTCCGGATCAGGCAGGAACCATTGTTCATACACCCCTTGCATAAAGCCAGGTAAATAAACCTGGCTGGATAGACTCCCCTGCCCTGCAGTTAAAACGGGAACCCGTACCACACCATCCTGATTGGGGCTGGAAATAGGCCGACCTGCAAGCAGCACTCCAAGTTCATAAACCTTGGCATCATTCAAAACCCGCACGCCTACGATAACCCCACCATCCACGGCTTTTTCCGGGAGCATGGTATCCACCACCAAGGTGGTCTCATCAAGTAGAAAGATCAAAAAGGAGGATTCCATCGAGGCATTAAACTCATCTGATGTTCTCACCCGTATCGAGAAAGTCATTGGGTCAATTTCATAGTCAAACAAAGTGGCCGTCTTCAATACCCCACCCTCAGTAAGCGTAAACCTTGCATTGCTTTCCGCACCCTCCCCACTCACTAATTCGTAGCGATAGGTTCCCGTCTGGTTCGCATCATCAGGGTCCAGGGTAAACAATTCTCCAACTACCGTGCCAATTGGCTGGTTTTCAGGCATATAATCTCTGTTGAGAATGAGATCACTTGGAGGTGTATTCAGGGCCGAAATAATCACCTTACCATGCCCCTCATTAATTCCGGCAATATTTTCCTGGTTCGTACCAATGTTGTAAGAACCTCCTCCCCCGCCGGACTTGCTTCCACAGCTAGAACTTCCACCACCGGAATATCCGCCCCCACCGCCGGAAGCATGATTATCACCCCCACCGCCTCCGCCAAAGCCGCCGGTTCCCTGACCTTCAAAATTATATCCATTCCATCCCCTTCCGGCATAGCTGGTATGGGTGCCACCGAGGTTGCCATCTTCCCCGTTTTCTCCTCCCTGGCCCACCGAATCGCCACCCGAGTTTTCGACGCGGCCATCAATTTGTGTATTATAGTAGGAACCATCCGCTCCACCACCGCCACCACCCGCGGCAACGAGCAACTCTCGGTCCCCATTTGGCCACTGGCGCCAGACAAAGCTTCCACCACCACCGGAACCACCCCGGGAGCTGTCTGCACCCATCTGTCCGACCACAACAAAAATTTTCTCGCCCTCCAGAAGATAGAAATGGGGGGGCTGGGTCGGAGGGGGGGGGGCGCGGGGGGGGGGGGGGCGGGGGGGGGGTGCGGGGGGGCGGGGGGCGGCGGGGGGGGGGTGG
>JAYNZN010000002.1:0-2374 GCA_038103695.1 Opitutales bacterium | reverse complement strand
CCCTCCAGAAGATAGAAATGCCCTCCCATCCTCGCACCGAGCCCCCCGCTTGAACTCCCGCTTCTTCCCTTACCTCCCTGAGCACCCATAGCCTCAATCAGAAACTCTCCACTAAATGGTATTTCGATTTCCTGGATACCCTGCTCAGTCATGGTTACTTTATCCTCGAGATCTGTTCCATAATAAGCGGATGCTAGACTACCAACCAATGGCCCGGAGGTACCCACACTGCCAGCATTGCTAAAAATAAAGGTCGAAAGATCCACCATATTTTCGACCGAAATATAGAGGTTTTGAAAGTCTGTATTCCCATTGGTATCAGAAACAAAAATCGTTACTTCATAGACCTGGTCACGGTTTGCATCGCTGGGATTTTCAAAATCCGGGGCATTTACAAAATTAAGTTCACCGCTGTTGGAATCGATATAGAACGAGGATGCATCCTCCCCTCCTGTAATTTCATAGGTATAAAGATCGCCATCTGCCTCGGTCACACCAACCGTACCGACAGTTCTTTGATTTTCTGCAATATTGACAGTTCCATTCTCCTCCCCCCCGGCAAAAACAATAATCGGCGGGTCATCCACCGGGTTCACCACCAAAGTAACATTGCACTCATCATACAAGCCCAGGGCATCCGTCACCCTTGCGAGCAGATTTTCCGATCCATGAAAATTGGGAATTGGCAGGTATTGAAAGTTTGGCGAAGTGCCATTACCATCTAGGAGAATGGTCTCATTTCGATCCCCGAAGAAGACATAGCTCCAGGTGAGTAAGTCTCCTGCATCCGGATCCGTAGCCACCAAAGTAGAATCCGACAGGTTTCCATCCTCATCCAAGGTTAGGGTAAAGAAGGTTCCGTTTGCTATCACCGGGGCCTCATTCACATTGCTTATTAATACATCAAAAGTGCCGATGCTTGAGGCATTATGGTTATCGAACACCTCTACCTCAACAATCAGATGTGTGTCATTATTTTCGTAATCAAATTCTACAGCAGTGCTCAATGACCCGTTCGGATCGAGAGAGAATAAAGAGTTATTATTTTCTCCATTTTTGAATTGGTAGCTCAATGTAAAATTGGCATCTGGATCGGTGGCATTAAACTCGCCCACGATGGTGCCAATTGGCTGGTTTTCGGGAACAGTCAGGGGAGCTGTGCTATTCAGATCAGCCGGGGGTGCATTGGCCACCGAGTTGGCATCCCGCGGGTCAGAACCGTAGGCCAGCTCGGTGGCATTACTAAACCCATCCCCATCGATATCATCATCAGAAAAATCCTCAGTACCGTCCCCATCGAGGTCCTCGAATACATTGGTCAGAGTAACCGTAAAGTTACCCTCCACTGTGGCGTTGTGTTCATCCATTGCCTCTACCGTGATGGTGTAGGTGGAGGCATTGGTTTCGTAATCAAAAGTAGTGGCGGTTTTTAGGGTACCATTGGTTTCTAAAATAAAGAACGTGTTGTTATTTTCCCCGCTTACCAAGTGGTAGGTGATCGAACTATTGTTATCCAGGTCAGTGGCATTGAATTCGCCTATGAAGGTGCCAACCGGTTGGTTCTCGGAAATGGAGAGCTCAGCAGTGTAGTTTAGATCAGTTGGTGCTTGGTTAACCTGTTGGAAACCGAGACGAAAGCCGAGAGTGCTGTGGCGATTGAGCGGAGAATAGTTGGACCGGTAGGCGGAACGCAGGGAAGTCCATGCATTGCCGAATGAGCCTCCCTTGGTAACTCGACTTGTACCTGTAGAAGGCCCCAAAGGGTCGATTTGTGGAGTGGATGAAAAACTAGTATGTTGCCAATCCGCTATCCACTCGAATACATTGCCATGCATATCAAAAAAGCCCCACGGGTTGGCATCATATAAGCCCACATCGCGTGTCTGCGAGTATCCACTATCGGAGTAATTCGCATTGTCGGTCGTAATACTATCCCCCCACGAGTACGCCGTGGTCGTGCCTGCACGGCAGGCATACTCCCACTGGGCTTCCGTGGGTAAAACATACCCCCACCCCGCAGGGATATTCCCCGACTCCTGTGCATTCAAACGCGTGAGAAAGACCTGTATATCATCCCATGACACACTTTCC
Source organism: Opitutales bacterium (assembly GCA_038103695.1). Taxonomy (GTDB): domain Bacteria; phylum Verrucomicrobiota; class Verrucomicrobiia; order Opitutales; family Seribacteraceae; genus Chordibacter. Next base: position 283 of record JAYNZN010000002.1, on the reverse strand, counting down.
ACGGGGCGGTGAAAATATCCGTGCCAGTTTGATGGCGTGGCATTAAGATCGCCTGTTACCCCCGTCATCACAGCCTCATACTGGGCCTGGGTCAGTTCGTATTTCCCAAGGTAATAGCCTCTGGTTAGAGTAACATTGTGTTCAGTCTCGTTCACATTCCTACCAGTTTCCGTCACCGGACTACCCATGGTAAATGTGCCCGGCTCCACCCAGATCATTTCCAGGGAGACGGTGGAGTTGAGGTCTACGGTGTGATTCTCGCGGGATGGTTCGTACACATCCA
>JAYNZN010000034.1:0-20350 GCA_038103695.1 Opitutales bacterium | reverse complement strand
GATGAAAACCCGGTGTCCTGACCTGGCTAGACGAACGGGACCAATATCCCTATCCTGTTTAAATCTTAAAATTTCGCAAGACGAATTTACCTTGAAGAATTCTTATCTCTAGAAGTTTGACATTATTTGCTCATACTTTACTTTTTAACCTTTGTCATGAAACCTACCTATAATCCATCTAAGTTGCGAAGAGCTCGTAAGTTTGGCTTCCGCAAACGTAATCAAACCAGTTCTGGTCGTAAAGTGCTGCAAAACCGTCGCCGCAAAGGCAGAGCTAAATTGACTGCCTCTGTTCTTCCTCGCTTCCGGTAATTTATTTACCTGCCCCTGCTCTGTGTGACTTTTTTCCTTTCACGGGCGGAAAGGCTATCTGCTACCAAAGAATTTCTTGAAGTAAAATCGCGAGGTTTCTCGGTGAAAACCGATCCTTTTTGGATGCAAGTGATGAAAGTCCGTTCAGGTGATAGTAAACTAGGGGTAATAGCGACTAGAAGATTGGGCAATGCTGTCTTTAGGAATAAATCAAAGCGGTTGGTTAGAGAACTGTTTCGCAAACATAAATCAAAAATTTCATTTCCAGTTCACTTGGTAGTTTTGCCACGAAAATCCATTTTAAAAACCCCATTCCATCAGTTGGAAAAATGTTACATCGATGCCCTAAGTCGTGCATCTTTTAGAATATGAAGAATTATATACTTGGATTCGGTTTCCTCGTCCTCGCCTTTTATTTAATTTGGCAGCAGGGAAGCAATAATATCCAATATGACGACCAAAGATCAAACCCGGAGGAGACCGAAGAACTCCAAATTTTTGATGCGAGTGACAGAAATGTAACCAGTGCTAGCTCCATTTCAGCTAGTATTGGGGTTGATAATGCTTTTGTGACTACGGTTGAGCTGGGTGAAGAGGAATTAACCAGTGCACTTAATACCGATCTTTCCTCAATCACATTTTCAAACCATACGGGAGCTATCCGTTCTATTCAGCTCCACCGATCGAATCGATTGAGTAAAGCATATGACTTAACTTTTTCTCGTAAACCATTGCTTGGAATTGCTTTTGAGGATGAATCTGGACGGTTATTACCCAAAGCCTTGCCTAACCCAAGAGAATTTGAATTAATTTCTAGCTCGTCTAATCGAGTTGTCTATCGATGGACATCCAAGGGTAATTTACAAATCGACCGGATTTACGAGCGTTCCGAGATTGATGGGTATGGACTTATTCATAAGACTGTTTTTAAGAGTCTGAGAGATACACCAATGGTGGTTGACCGAGTGAGAATGCATCTAGGTTCAAGTTTTCAAATCCCCAGAATGTACAATCCGTTTGATCAGGAATCTACTTACTTAAGCGTTGGGTATTACAATGATGGAGCACCTTTGGCGGAGGGTTGTTCTTGTGCAACATGTAGTGGAAGAATTGATGGAGAAAAGGAAGAATTCTTTCAGTTGAACGAGATGGGTCCTAATGGAAAGATAGAGCCCAGAAAATTATCCAAAGCGAAATGGGCCTGCGTTAATAACCAATTTTTTGTTAATCTTTTAAGACCTGAAACCGAACTTGGCGATTTTCGCGTTTGGGGAGAATCGGTCCAATCCACAGTTGATCAATCAGGCGATGAAATCCTTGGGATCAGCGGTGCAGTCTCTTTTCCATTAGGTATTCTTAAGCCTCAGCAATCCAAAGAATTTTCTTTTCAACTATATTCTGGTCCAAAAGATTACATTGAACTGTCGAAACTAGCCGATGAGCAAAATAAAGTTATGCAATTCGGAGTATTTTGGTGGATATCAGAACCATTGAGTTGGGCTTTAAACAAACTAAGTTCACTTTTGGGTAGTTACGGTTGGGGTATTATAGTTTTAACAATTTTAGTAAAATTGATCCTTTGGCCTCTTACTGCACAGGCTACCCGTTCGCAAAAGAAAATGCAGGCATTACAGGGTCCATTGTCGAAACTTAGAGAAAAGCATAAAGGCAGTCCACAAAAGCTTAATCAGGAGATGATGAAGTTTTATAAGGAACATAAAGTTAATCCATTTGCGGGTTGTTGGCCTATTCTCATTCAGATTCCCATATTTTTGGGTATGTTTTGGATGTTACGATCAGCTGCTGAATTATATGGGCAAGAATTTTTATGGGCTAAAGATCTTTCAGAGCAGGATAGTGTGGCAATGATTCAGGGTTTCTCCATTAATGTTTTACCCCTTTTTATGGTACTTACTCAGTGGTATCAAATGAGATTGAACCCGATGCAGTTAGGACCAGAAATGAGTGAGGCACAAAGGATAAATGCGAAAATGATGAGATTTATGCCATTTATGTTTTTGATTTTCCTCTATTTCTTCTCATCCGCGTTGGTACTCTATTGGACGATTCAGAATATTATGACCATTCTCCAAACACTGCTTACCAAAAATGTTACGATTCCAACATTAGCTAACGAAGAGATTAGCGACAGCCTAAATGGAACCGCAAACAAGAACAGATCAACCAAGCAGGTTTCGGTTCAAGATGAGCTTGATGATGATGAGAAAAAATCTAGAAATTTACTCGGCTTAAAAGTTAGAGGTAAGTTGGATGCGAAAGTTTTGGAATCAAAATACTTGGAGAGAATGAAAAATTATTCTCCTAAGCGCCTTAGTGCGATGTCCGAGCAAAAGCGTATTTCTGCGGAAAATAAGCGTGATAAGCTAACTGAGGCCTATGAACTTCTAAAAGAGAGACTGAACTAGTAAACTTGACAACTTTAGGTTTCTTTTTTTTCGGTAATATCTATGTCTGGACATAGCAAATGGGCTACCACTAAGCGGCATAAGGCTGCAGTAGATGCAAAGCGTGGCAAGATTTTCAGTGTTATAAGTAAAGAAATTTCACTTGCTACTCGTGATGGGGGAAAAGATCCTGAATTCAATCCCAGGCTACGAACCTTAATTATTAAAGCAAAGCAGGCGAATATGCCGGCTGATAATATTGATCGAGCAATTAAAAAAGGAGCAGGTGAGCTAGGTGGTGTAACGATCGAGGAATTGCTTTATGAAGGTTACGGACCTGGTGGAGTAGGCTTGATTGTTGAAGTTACAACTGACAACAAAAACCGTTCTGCTTCGGATGTAAGAAGCACATTCTCAAAGGGAGGAGGCAAGCTCGCCGGCGTAGGTGCATTGGCGTTTAATTTTAAACGTATGGGGCAATTCCTATTGGCTGCCGAAAAAATGTCAGAAGACGAACTAACAAATTTGGCCTTAGAAAATGAAGCAGAAGATGTTCTCGTTGAAGAAGAGCACTACGAAGTCTTATGCCAAACTGCTGATTTTTATAAATTAGCGGAGGCTTTTGCGAGTAAGGAGATCGAGCCTGATTCCTCAGAATTAGCTTATATACCAAACACTCTCGTTGTAATTGAGGAAGAAGATACCGCTCGTAAGCTTATGAATTTAATCGAGGCTCTTGAAGATTTAGAGGATGTGAAATCCGTCTTTGGGAACTATGACATAAACAAAGCTTTGCTTGAAAGGATTTCCTCTTAACCTTCCATAGTCGTACAGCCTTTGCGGCAATTATTATTTTTAAAAATACGCAATATTAATCTATGACTGATTTCTTGAACGGTTCCAGTGAAGTAGGCTTGGTGGAGGAGAAAACATTTACTTACGCCGAATCGTTTAATCTTTCAGGCGGTGGAACTTTGGATGGCTTTCAGTTAAGGTATGAATGTTACGGAAAGCTCAATAAAACTAAAGATAATGCAATCTATATCTGCCATGCCCTCACGGGAGATCATCATGTGGCTGGGGTATACGACGCCAATGACTCCAAGCCTGGATGGTGGAACCATGTTGTAGGCCCCGGGAAGCCGATAGACACTAATATTTTCTTTGTTATTTCATCGAATTGTCTTGGCGGTTGCAGAGGATCAACCGGCCCGTCAAGTGAGATGCCCGATGGTTCGGGCAGGCAATACGGGCCTTCTTTTCCTGATTTATCTATTAAGGACATGATTCGTGCCCAAAGGGCATTGATCGACCACTTTAATATTACTTCGTTACATGCAGTGGTAGGAGGAAGCATGGGAGGAATGCAGGCCTTGCAATGGATTGTTGAATACCCAGGCTTTGCCAAAAATGCCATTATTATTGCCGCAACTGCGCAACATAGCGTCCAAACAATAGCTTTCAATGAAGCGGGGCGACGTTCCATTATGGGCGATGTTGAATGGAATGGCGGGGAATACGAAAAAAGCTTAGGACCTGAGCAGGGTTTATCTGTGGCGCGTATGATGGCTCATATCACTTATCTTTCTGATGTTGGGATGGAAGAAAAATTTGGGGGGGACCGAAGATTGGATAACACCAGTGATTTTGAATTCAGCGTTCAGGGCTACTTAGACTATCAGGGAAGGAAGTTCATTGATCGATTTGATGCTAACTCCTACCTCAAATTGACAGAAGCCCTAGACCGCTTTGACTTGGTTGGTGAGCATGGACTTTCTCATGCAGTTGCGGATGTGGATACGAGAACCCTCGTAATAGCTTTTTCAAGCGACTGGCTTTACACTCCGGCACAAAACAAGCAAATCGTAGATGGCTTACTTAAAGCGGGAAAAGATGCATCTTACATAGAGATCGACCATTCCCATGGTCATGATTCATTCCTCATTGACTCCGGTCCGTTTTTACAGACTTTGGATGTTTTCCTCCAACCTGAGCGTAATGAAAATTCCGAAATCTTTAAGCCGGATGGTTTTCGTAAGTTAAAAAACCGCTATGATGTTAAAAAAGAAGCTGATTTTCGTGCAATTGACGATTGGGTTGGTTCCGAAGATAAAGTCTTAGATTTAGGTTGCGGCAGGGGTTTGCTTCTTGAGCATCTTAGTGATGTTAAGAAAGTGCGAGGGTTGGGTGTGGATTGGGAGTTGAATAATGGGATTTCATGCGTCGCCCGCAAAGTACCGATTTATCAAGAAGAAATCTTACAAGTCTTAGGTAACTGTGAAGATGAGTCATTTGATTGGGTAATCTTTTCGCGAATGGTTGAGTCACTACCCGAGCCCGGAGAAATTTTAAAACAAGCTTTAAGAGTTGGAAAAAAAGTAGCTGTAAGCTTTGTAAATCATGGATACTGGAGAAACCGATTAAACTTTCTTTTCAGAGGCAAGAGAGTCTGCAATGAAGTTTATCCTCACCAATGGGAAAGCAGTCATTTGAGTAACCATTTTTCCGTAGATGAATTTGAAGCTTTCTGCTTTCATCTCCAGTCAGATGGAATGAAGGTTAATTTGGGCAGGAAACTCTTTTACCGAGGTGATTGGGTCAAGTCGTGCTCTTTTTTACCTAATCTGCGCGCTGGACTTGCTATTTATGAAATCGTACATCAAGGCTAAATTTCATCATCTTTTTCCCTGATTCCAACGATAAGCGGACCCATATCCCCAAGCCAATCCTACAGCCAATCCTCCAGCATGTGCCCAGTTGGCAATCCCGCCGAAAAGACCTGTAAAGCAAAGCAGAAAGAAGCCAAACATAATGATAGCAACGGTGGGGTCTAAGCGAAACCCATCTGCGGGGTCAAGGCGTGTCTTTACCCAGACATAGCCAAAAAGGCCATAAACCACTCCTGACATTCCACCAAAAGCAGGGCCGGTGAGGATAAATTGGGTAAGGTTGGAAATAAGAGCGATCAGAAGAACAAAAGAAATAAAAAACTTTCCACCCTTCCTTTTTTCGATTTGGCCACCTAGATCATAAAGCCAAAACATATTAAATAATATGTGCATGAAATTGAAGTGCAGGAAGATTGGAGTGAAGACACGCCAAACTTCTCCAGAAAGAAACTCTGATAAATGACCGTCCATTTTTTCCGACATGAAAAAACTTCCCACAAGTTCTGTATTCCGTCCCATTCCAGAGAGCAAAAACACAGCCACACAGGTAATGATAATGGATAATGTAATGGTGCCAGTGGAACGGTCATGGCGTTGCCACTTTTCCCGAAGGTTAAACTCTTTAAACCTTTTCGGGCTTGAACCATTATTTGTCTCAGGTTTCTTTTCAGATTTATAATTGGATATGAACTTTTCATCCTCGGGGTTGGCCTGAAATTCATGGAGCAAAGAAATCGCCGAGTTCACTTGATCCTCTTCAGTAACCCAAATTTCCCACCCCTTTTTTTCTTCAGACTCATTTTGCTCTAGAGAGGCTTCCACTCCCTCTTTTTTAAGATAGCCCCAAAAACGAAGAGCTAGTTTTTCATGATCAAAATCGGCTACGCGTCGCATACTTCAACAACTTAGGGTATTTCAGCATTATTACGAGCCATTTGCTAAATTGTTAGGTTTCACCAATGCACATTCTATGATCTGCGAATTTGAGACAGAGAATTAGTTATTCAAATCTTCTTCCAATTTATTCAATAAAGTCTCTTTGCTGATCTGAAGTGAATTGGTTTTGATAGCTTCTAAAAGAAGTTTGGCCTCTTTATCTTGCTCTAGGTCAATAAGCATTCGTGCTTTGCCTATCTTAAGATAATCGACTTCTGTAAGGGATCTATCCCCAAAGCTTTTCAATAGCTTTTCCCATTGAAGCAAGCCATCAGTCTTGTCGGATTGTTTGTAGTCAAAAAAACTTTGGGCAAACCTTAACTGGTATTCAAAATTATTAGGTTCCAAATTGGCAGCTTTGCGGAAACTTTCATGCATGAGCTCATCTAGATCTTGTTCATTTTCAGGTAATCTTATTTTGTCTTTTGAGAAGTAAAGGAAGCTTCCCAAGTTGTAGTGATATTCCGGTTCTTCATCTGATAGCTGAGTTGCCTTAAGAAAAAAGGGAAAAGCGGCGGTATATTTATTATTTTCAGCTAAAAAGTTCCCGATACCTTGTTTAACCACCGCGATATCGGGATTAATTTTATCTGCCCTGAAGAATAAATCGGCAGCCTCATGGTCATGACCCGTTTTTTTAAGAAATTTCCCGTACAATATAAGTGCGTACACTTCGTTGGGATTTTCCACAAGAAATGATTCATAAAGGTTAACGATTCCTTGAGCTTGTTGCTTAAATTCATCTTCCGACCAAATTCCTGCTTTGGAGAAAACAAAATTCTGCTGATCAATAATTTTCGATAACTCAAGGCTGGCTACAGTTAAATCTCCTGCCTTACATGCTTGGCATTGAAAAAAATTAATCAACAGGCAATAGATGATTGCCTGACATAAGGAGTTATTCATTCGATTTTATAACCTTTTCTAGCTACAGTACTCTTTCAAGCTTGGAACAAAGAGACGATTATTTAACTTAGTCAACATGGATATTTTTAAAAATCCCATTTTGATTCTTCTTTTATGGTTAAGTTCATTTTTTACAGCTCGTGCAGAAACAAAGTGGACATCCGAGATGACATTTGACCAAGTTGTTTCACTTGCCAAGAAAGGGTCAGCCTATCACATGGGACTATTGGGCATTTATTTAAGATCTGGCGAAGCTGGGTGTTCGGTTAATCTGGAGGCTGCCCGAAAATGGTCTGAAGCAGCTTTGCGAAAAGGTCATCCTTTTGGTTCTTACAACTTGGCAAATTTGGCCATGCTGAAAGGTGACTTTTCTGAAGCCACTACCCTGTATCAGGATGCAGCTTTTTTGCTTCAACGCCAAGCATCTGATGGCGATCCAGTCGCTATGTATTGTATGGGAGAAATTGATTTTCAAGTTATACCAACCAATGTAAGTCGGGCCTTGGATTTATTTCAAAAATCGGCGGAGGCAGGGTATGCACAAGCTCAGGCAACAATTGGTGCACTTTATTTAAAGGGCTTGCCAGGGCTCCTCGATCGCGATCCAGGCAAAGGAGTTAATCTTTTGTCTTCGGCAGTTCGCTCAAAATCATTAACTGCCCGTTTTAATCTTGGTATGGCATATTATAATGGTGATGGAGTACAACAAGATGGGGAAAAAGCCGTACAGTGGCTTCAAGTCGCGGAGCGGCAAAACTTTGCAGAAGCCCAATATATTCTTGGCGTTATGACAGCGGAGGGCACCAATGGAGTGCCCAAGAACATAGCAAAAGCCTCAACCCTTTTGCGAAAAGCAGCCGAGCAAGAACATAAGCTAGCTCAGCAATACCTAGAGAAGATGAAATCTTCGAAATTGTCCGTCTCTCGCGAGACACGAAAACCTGAACAACAACAATCCATTGAATATAAATCTAAACCGAGTAAAGAGGAGACGCTCTTAGAGGCTCGTAAATATTATACTGGAATTGGCCGACCAAGAGATTACGGCATTGCTTTCACTATGCTGTTGCCCCTTGCCCGGGAAGGGTCGCCTGAAGCTTCTCGTCTTGTCGGAATGATGAAATTAACTGGTAAAGGAACTACCAAAGACTCGAAAGAAGCGAGAGAATGGTTTTTAAAGGCTGCCAACAATGGAGACGGCTTGGCTCAGCGATTACTCGATCAATATAAGAGCCTTTTTTGAAATCATGATCGGCTGACCCTTTTTCTAAAGAGTTTTGGTGCACAGGCTTAATTTTACCCCGTGGAAAGATTAAAAAACTTACCTGTTTTTCTTGAGTTTGAGAAATTGAAGAAATTGTGGGAATCGAATCCTCACATCCTTTTAAAATCCCCTACTGGATCAGGAAAGTCACTTGCTCTGCCCTATCTTCTTAAAACATCGGGACTGACTTCCAACAAGATACTCATAGTACAGCCACGCCGAATTGCCGCTCGTATGCTAGCCAAGCAAGTTGCCAGAATGGCCGATTGGTCATTGGGAAAAGAAGTTGGGTACCATGTGCGCTTTGATAAGAAATATAACCCAAATACTAGATTGGTTTATGTGACTGATGGCATTGCCCAAGCCATGCTTTACTCCGAAGAGAAGATGTCTGGGATCGAAGTTTTAATCCTCGATGAATTTCATGAAAGAAGTGCTCAAATTGATCTATGTTTAGCCTTGGCTTTAAGATTATGGAGAGAAAAACGTTCCGATCTCAGGATTATTGTTACTTCGGCAACTTTAGATTTAGAAAGTCTCTCTAAATATGTTCCTCAATCGGGCTCTCTTGAGCTTAGTAACCGAAGTTATCCGGTTCACACCGAGCATAGGAATGTCTCTAAACATCTCCCCATCTGGAAAGATATTGCAAATCTTTTACCCAAAGTACTCGAGGAAGCAGATGGGGATGTGCTTATTTTTTTAGATGGAGCCTACGCAATTTCCAGAACAATTGATGAGATTTTAGCTAACTCCTGGTCGAGGGGACTTGAAGTATGTCCTTTGTATGGAGATTTGTCGGCTCAGCATCAGGATAAAGCTTTATATCCGAGTAAAAATAGAAAAATTATTGTTAGCACAAATATAGCGGAAACTTCTCTTACGATTGAGGGGGTCAAAGTGGTCATTGACTCCGGGACTGCCAAGAAATTGCACTATGATCGAAATAGAGGAGTAAACAGTTTGGTTGTTGAGCCAATCAGTCAAAGTTCAGCAGATCAGCGTGCCGGTCGAGCCGGACGTCTTGGGCCAGGCTTTTGTTTCCGTTTATGGTCCAAGGGTGAACATCAAAAAAGGCCCAAGTTTGATGAGCCGGAAATTCACCGTATTGACCTTGGTCAAATTTATTTAAATTTATTAAGCTTTGATTTAAACTTGGCTGAACTTGATTTATTCGAACCTATACCAAATTCTTTTTTGGAGGAGGTAATCGATAAATTAAAGAATTTAGGTGCACTAAATGAAAAAGGTGATTTGACGGAGATTGGGGAAAAAATGGGAAGATTACCTATTCACCCCTCATGGGCCTACGCCCTATTGGTTGCCAAAGATGAAGGTTTTCCCTCTGCGATTGCCTTGCTATTAGCGATGCTAGATGAACGACCTCCAGTAGAGGCAGAAGCTTTAGCAGATTTTTATCCAATGAAAAATCCACGATCTGATCCCTATTGTTTACTTCTGGCTTTTGAAGAAGCATCCCGTAGGAATTTTTCCATCTCAGATTGTAAATTGTTAGGGATTCATGCACGCAGATGCAAAGACTCTGAAAAAGTTGCTCAGTCTCTCTGTTCTTTGATCAATGAGGACTATCAGTTGATCCTCCCTAGTTTTGAGGAACTTGGCCAGTTGCTTATTCACTGTTTCCCGTGGGCTATCTCGCGCATGATAAGTAGTGGACGAAGAATTTATCAAGATACTCAGGGTCGCAAATTACACTTGAGTAAAAGATCTATCCTTGGAGAGGAAGAATTTGTCTTACCTTTAAGTATTATCGAAAAAAAAGCTCATAATGCTTGGGTTCTTCAAATGGAATGGGTCACAGGAATTGATGAAAGCTGGATCCGAAGTTTTTTGGGAAATAAGATCCAGGATCAGACCAAAGTATATCTTGATTTGGACAGTAGAAAAGTGGTGAAAGAAAAAGTTGAAACTTGGCGAGGATTAACGCTTTCTACCGCTGAGATCGGTTTAGTTGACAAGAGTGATCTAAGTAAGGCTTATGCATCTGCCTTAATGAAAGGCGACCTAAAGCTGAAGAATTGGAACCACAGGGTGGAAAAACTATTAAACCGGCGATATTTTCTTTCAAAGCATTTTCCTGAACTTGGAATAACCAGACTTGATGAGGAAATAAAATTTTTATTCCTCGAACAATTATGTCAGTCTGTATCTACATGGAAAGAAATTAAGAATCTCGATGTGTTCGGTCCTTTACAGGATATTTTTTCAAAGGAAGAAAAAATCTTGTTGGACGATGCCGCACCAGAAAAATTCGATTTGGATAATGGGAAGCACCCTTATCTTCTCGAATATTCAAATAAGGGTGAAGTCGTAATGCAGGCAATGTTGCAGGATTTATACGATATCAAAAACCACCCAAAGATTGTTTTTGGAAAATACCCCCTAGTTGTTGAAATACTTGCTCCAAACCGACGCCCAGTTCAAAGAACTCAAGACTTACCAAGTTTTTGGGAAGGATCTTATTCTCTTGTACGAAAAGACTTGGCGGGGCGTTATCCTAAACATGAGTGGCGATGAAGCTTACGATCCCTTCTATTCATAGAAGACTTCTGGAAATCAAATGGCAATTTGGGCTCAAGTCTCGACTAAAAGATAATCGATCAAGAGGCTGGTATGGCGAATGGCTTGCTCGTTCTTTTTTGAAGGCCAAAAGCTATTCAGTTATAAGAAGAAATTGGCGAAGTCATTTGGATCGGCGTAGGGAAATTGACCTTATTTGCTTGGATCAAGAATGCTTGGTGTTTGTGGAAGTCCGTTTTCGATCTTCTCGATCTTTGAACGGTGGTTACCATTCACTTTCAAAAAAGAAAAAGAAAACATTGCTTACTGGATGCAAGGATTTCCTGAGGTTAAATCGAGATAGATATCCATCATATCGATTTGATGTAATTGAGGTAGATTATGATGATCACTCTTCTCGACTTTTTCACCACGAAAACGTTTCCCTCTTTCCATAGTTTCTTGGAGAACTTATAATTATTCTTTTAAATGACAAATTCAGGCAAACGCAGCATTCCCCCTACGGTGATGGTAATCTTTGGGGCTTCTGGAGATCTAACCTCCCGAAAACTCGTACCCGCACTTTTTAACCTGTCCATTGATCGACTTTTACCTAAACAATTTTTCCTGATTGGCTATGGTAGGAAAGAAGTTTCAGACGACGAATTTCAATCATCTCTAAAGGATTCGCTTTCTGCTCATTCGAGGCGAGCGATTGATGAGGAAGTATGGAAAAGTTTAGCCCCTGGTGTATCCTTTCACAGTGGTGCATATGACAATGCCGAAAGCTTTGAGCAACTAAAGGCTAAAATTGACAGGATTGAAAGCAAGGTTGGAGAGCCGGTTCAGTGTATTTTTTATCTCTCCACGCCCCCGTCTGGTTTTCTACCGATTTTAGAAAATCTCGGTAACAGCGGATTGGCTAGGCGTCATCATAAGACCCCATGCTCTTCCAAGGTTATTATCGAAAAGCCATTTGGTAGGGATTTAGCCAGTGCTCGAGAATTGAACCAAATGATCAACCGAAGATTTTCTGAATCTCAGGTCTTTCGCATTGATCATTACCTTGGTAAAGAAACTGTACAGAGCTTGCTTGTTCAGAGGTTTGCTAACAGCATTTTTGAGCCCGTTTGGAATCGCAATTATGTTTCATGCGTTCAAATTACAGTATCCGAGGATTTGGGTGTCGGCTCGAGGGCAGGCTATTACGATCGCAGTGGAGCCTTGCGTGATATGATCCAAAATCATGTCATGCAACTTTTAGCCCTTACTACCATGGAGCCACCTTCCTCATTAAATGCTGAATCGATTCGGGATGAGAAGGTAAAAGCTCTTCAAGCCATTAAGCCCTTATCCTTGGCTGATTCAAACAATGAAGTCGTCAGAGGGGTTTATGAAGAAGGCTTGGTTGGCGGAGAAAAAGCGATTGGTTATAAGGAGGAGAATGATGTACCGTCCTCCTCAAATACCGAAACATATGCGGCCTTGTGCCTTCAGTTAGATAATTGGCGATGGAAAGGTGTACCTTTCTACATCAGATCTGGGAAAAGACTTGCCCGCAAGGTCAGTGAAATTGTTGTACAATTTACCCGTCCGCCCGCGATTCTTTTCGGCCAGGACTCTCGGCAACCCCTCTCCCCTAATTTGCTCACCATACGGGTTCAGCCAAATGAAGGAGTCAGCTTAAGCCTAAACTCAAAAACCCCTGGTTTGGAAACTAAACTTCAACCTGTTAACCTTTCATTCGGTTATGATACCACCTTTGGTTCCAATACACCGGAAGCTTATGAACGACTAATTCTCGATGCCTTAGCGGGGGATGGTACACTCTTTATTAGAGGAGATGAAGCAGAACATTCTTGGGGCCTGCTTTCTCCTGTGTTGGATGAATGGGAGGGCGCGGGCAGTCATGGATTGGAGAAGTATGCTGCAGGTACCTGGGGCCCTTTGGCTGCAGATAAATTGCTTCTTCAACACGGACATGAATGGATCACGAATAAATGAACTTTCTAAACCGCCAATTCCTGCTTCTCTTGGCCCTTCTTTGTCTTTTGGGTTTGGGTTCCCATGCTTGGGGGGATAGTCAGAATACTGTGGAAGAACATTATGAAAACTATGCATTTGCTCTTATTGGCGGGGGTTGTTTTTGGTGTACGGAAGCAGTGTTCGAAAAAATTGAAGGTATATCGGAAGTAGTTTCTGGATATGCTGGTGGCCAAACCCAAAACCCTACTTACCAAGATATTTGTACGGGTAAAAGCGGTCATGCTGAAGTCATAAAGATAAAATTTAATCCCAAGTTAATTTCTTATGGTAAGATTTTAGAAATTTTCGGAGAAGCCCACGACCCGACTACCCTAAATAGACAGGGAGCAGATGTAGGCACACAATACCGCTCTACAATCATGTATCTTTCCGAGGCACAAAAAAAGGATGCCGAGGAATGGAAAAAAAACTTATCTGAAAAGCTTGTCGATCCAGTGGTTACAGAAATCGTTCCTGCTCCTAAATTTTACAGAGCCGAGGAATATCATCAGGATTATTATGAAAAAAACCCGAATCAGGGTTATTGCTCTTTTGTGATTCGCCCAAAACTCAAAAAATTAGGGTTAGAATAGTTCATTTTCCAATCCTTAGCTCACATGATTGCGAGCAAGGCGCTCCTCCTCATGCATCACGGCATGATCTATAATCAAAGTAAACGCTCGGTTTGAGCCCCCTATGTTTTGTGGCTAAAGTTAAAAGCTAAAATAATAATAAAACAAAACATGCTGTAAGTCACTTACCCTTGGGGGTTCACGAAAAATAATAAACTTGCTTAGATATAATTTTGGTAATTATCTAAAATTTATGGATTCTATAAATTTTGTTAAACCTACCAAATCCATACAGCATGTCACTGATTGGTTTGAGAGAAATCGATGCAACCCATTAAACCTTTCGGCACTCTTTGATGATTTACCGGGTGTGAGCTTCTTCATTAAGGACCGAGAGCATCGTCTTGTCATGGTAAATAATGGATTTTTACCAAGACTTGGGCTATCTCAGGCAGAATTATTTGGAAAAACAGACTTTGATCTATTTCCCGCCCGATTGGCGGAACATTTTCGTAGGGAGGACCGTGAAATCTTTACCAGCAAACTACCTAAACTTAATATCTTGGAGCTTGTATTTAATAGCCAAGGCCTACCTGATTGGTACCTCACGAATAAGTATCCCCTTTTTAATAACCGTGGAGATGTGATCGGCTTAATGGGCACAGTTAGGCCCTATGGAGACGGTGAGAAGAAAGAATTGAAGTGGGAAAGAGATGATGAAATTGGACGGGCCGTAAATCATGTACGTAATCATTTTAGGGCTGAAATTTCTATTGGAGACTTGGTTAAGGTATCTGGCCTTTCTCATCGTAAATTGCATCGTGGATTTATTGAATTATTTGGAGTTGCCCCCATGCAATTTATTACCCGAACAAGAATAGAAGCAGCATGTGATGATCTGCTAACATCTTCAAAAAAGCTTTCAGTTATCGCCAAAGAAAATGGGTTTTATGATCAAAGTTCCTTCACCCAGTTATTTCGTAGGCAAATGAAAATCACACCGTTGAAATATCGAAAGCAAAGGGGATTTGTATAATTCTAGAGCCCTTGTCCGTATATTTTTACACGCCTGACATACACTTCAGAATGTTCCTCCGCGATCGTCCACCAGTTTTGTTGATCATTGGTCGGGATTAGCCCGTTTTCTAAGCTTTCCAACAAGCGTGCACCCTCGTTTGTAAGAACGCGAATAAATAAGTCGATCACATCAGGAAACAGATGGTAGGGTGGATTCTCTAAGGTTTGATAACCCAATTCCGGGTTTGAATTTGATGTGGCTAGATATTCAGTAGCCAAAAGATTGCCAGATTCGACAGCAGGAAAGATTTGTACTAAATTTCCTGTACCAAAACTATTTTTTTCGAGCACATAAGCCCGAACCCCAAAATCGATTACATTCGCAGCAAGGGAGAAGGCAGTTGAAGAATAATCAGACCCTTCTGGAATAATGGGGTTAGTGATTGTGGAGGGAACTCTCGGGGTGCTCGGGTCATTGGCTGCTGCGTCTATTGAATAGGCGTTTTCTTTGGGGTAGAGGTTGTATCCTGCCTCAAAAGTATTTTTGGCAGAAACATCCGATCTAAATAATTGATATCGAACCGAAGAAGTGGGAGATGGGGTCAGGCCATGTCTGATAATCTGGTAGGCTACCGCCCGGGCGGCTCCAGTATTTTTTGTTTTTTGATCGAGTTCAGGTCCTTGGGTAAAAAATCTTAACCACGTTCCTCCCACGCCGAAGCGTGATTTTTCGAAAGGGCTCTGGCCTAACCAGTCAATTTCTTCATCAGGCAATTTTTCGTCATCTGGCCAATCCGTGCTCAGGATGCGAAAGGAATCTTCGATCGGCTTTCCTCTTTCTTCTTCAGATTCATCTACGGGGATCCAGGAACCACTATTATCTTTCGTCTCCAAAATGCTAATGGCCATCCAAACATTCCCGTCATTTCTGTAAAGTGCACACTGTAAGTCTTCCTGTATGCGATCCAGGGCAAACTGGGCAATTTGATTAGTCTCTAAATCACCGGATGCAATACGCTGGGTCTCAAGAACCTGGGTGGACACATTGAGTAAAACCGCGGCCAAAAGCGCAGTGACTGCAACAGCGACCATAAGCTCTAGAACGGTAAACCCAGCCTTTATTTTACATGCTTTCCTGATTGATTGCATATGGATGAATTAAGCAGAGGAAACTTACAATAATCAAACTGTTATAACATCCGCCATTTTTTCCCCCATTCGACTGTATGTCTCAACTCCCTTTTCAGACCATTCGAGTAAGCTCTTATCAAATCTAATACTACCGGGGGGGAACAGAGTAATTACACAAGATCCTCCAAAAGAGAAATAACCGTACTCCTCGCCTTTTTGTACATTAGAGCCTTCTTTGGCAGTCAAATGTACCGAGCCAACGCAAGTTGCCCCAACGAGTAACTGGGCGATCTTCCCAATTGTTTTGGTCTCAAGAAAAGAAAGATATCTTTTGTTTTCCCAAAAAATGGAAATTCTTTTGCTCAAGGCAATAGGGTTAACTGAGAGCAAATCCCCATTAATTAATGAAGTTTTTTCCAGTTTCCCGGACGCAGGAAAATGAAACCGATGATAATCCACCGGACATAAACGGCTAATGAGCATACTCCCCTCTTTGTATTCTTCTGCATATTCAGGGGATTGTAGCAGAGTTTTTAGATCAAAGGATTGTCCCTTTGCATAAATATAACCAACCTTGGATATGTCTGGAATTACGAGATGTCTCCCATCAGCGGGAAAAACCAGGCTGGAATCAGATTCAGCTATGGGTCGAGCGTTTGGAGCTAACTTTCTGTAGAAAAATTCATTAAACGAATGAAAAGAGTGTGGATCATGTAAAAATTCATTCGTATCCAAACCATAATTTTTAATAAAAGGTGCAATCTTGGAAGCACTATCTGGATGGCTCATTCGCTTGCCATACCATTTGGAAAACCAAGCCCTTTTGACTAATGCCCAAAGACCAATCTTCCCAATCCAGTTTTCATAGGTAAAGCGAAGCCATTTTTCTCCATAAACCTTTTCATGCACTAGTGCATTTTTTTTCGGGTCCCAATATTGGATGTCCGAAGTCACGGAGTGGAAAAAGTATACCCGCACAAATTACGGGAAGAAGGGGCAAGGCTAAGCTTTTTGAATCTTCCCAGCTTTGATTGCTTTAACCGAAACCCAAAGGCGTTTAACCTGACCGCTTGGTAGCTTAACCCGTACTCGCTGAAGGTTTGGGCGGAAGGTACGCTTATTGTTTTTGACCAACTGTAAGCCAATGCCGCCAGCTTTTTTGCTGACACCTTTGTGGATGATTCTACCGCCTACTTTAGGGCGCTTACCAGTGATTGCACAAATTCTAGACATAACGATAATTGAGGTAAATGATCCAAAATGGCATAATTACCTATTCTGACAAGACTAAAGCCCGAAGTCGCGTTTCATTTTTTATTTGTTTGGGCCTTTAAAGTAGTCCCTGTATCCGCTTTCTGTAGATAATAAAAACTGTCGATTTCGCTTTGTCTGCTCAAATTGGATGCTTTTTCAAAACCGAGTGCCAGGCAGGCAGAGGCAAGTGAATCTGCCAGCATACCATTTTGAGAAACGACAGTTACCTGTGCCCTCTCTAAAAGCCCAAACCCAGTAAATGGATCAATGATGTGGGAATAGAACTTTTCTTCGATCTGTAGGAATTGTTCTAAATCTCCAGATGTGGCAACTGCACAGTTTGATAACTCCAGGATTGGTAATTCCGGATGTTTTCGCCCCCCAATTTCAATCCGCCATCCTTTTCGATTTTGTGGAGCCTCTCCTAGGGTTAAGTCCCCACCTGCATCAATTAGACAGCGTGAGAATCCGAAACTTTTCATTTTTTCAAGCATTCGATCGGCAATATATCCTTTCGCAATTCCACCTAGATCAAGGACCATTCCTTCCAATTTTAAGCTTCCTGATCTGTCTAATTTATTGAGGGTAAGATTTGTATATCCCATCCTGCTGATCGCTTTGGATAGCTTTTGCTTTGGGGGAAGTTTTTTTTGAAATCGTGCCATGCGCCAAAGGCGCGAAAGGGGACCAATCGTTACATCAAATGCCCCGCTTGTTTTATTAGACAGGTCTTGTGAGTAGGAAAGAACATCAAAGAGTTCAGGAGACAATTTGAACGGCTTTCCTGTCCCGGAAGTTTTAGAAAATCTACTCACTTCACTCTCCGCCTCGTAGTCGCTAAATATCATGTTTAAGCGATTCCCCTCCAGGAATGTGGCATCGATGGCCTTATCTAAATCTTTTCCCTCCTTAGCATTTACGAGAATATGCACATCTGTTCCCATTAAATTTTGAGAGAATTTCAAAATAGGATGTTGGTCTTCCTTGGTGCAGGAAGAGTTTGCCAAGGAGCAGAGTAAAAAAGTGAAAAAGAGATGTGGCGACTGGTAAGCCATAATTAGTTTCTTACTAGAACAGAAAATGTGAATAAGGTTGAGATAAAAGGAAAATATCCATTAGATGAGACATTAGCCTTAGTATAGATATGTTATTCAAACCTGCTTGCCAATTCATACTCAGTGTCTCTTTGCTCACGTCTTTTCTTTCGGGTAAATCCGATATTGAATTTGTGCGGGATGTTAAACCTATCCTGGAGCACAATTGTGTAAGTTGCCACCGGGAAGATAATGACAAGGGAGATATTCGCCTAGATACCAAAGAGGCTACCTTTGCAGGTGACGAAGTCTTAGTACCCGGGGATCCAGAAGCCAGTTCACTTTATTGGACAACCACCCTGCCCTTGGATGACGAATTAATTATGCCTCCCATCAAGAACGAGGAAAAGGACTATCCCCTTACCGATGCGGAAAAAGAAGTTCTTAAACAGTGGATCGTGGACGGTGCGGAGTGGCCAGATGGGGTGGTTCTTGAACCCCGTAAGCGTTTACCCAAAACCATTTCTTTTGTTGAGCATGTTCAACCCATTTTAGAACTCAACTGTGTGGCCTGTCACTACGAAGGAAAAGTAAAGGCGGATCTACGCTTGGACACTCGGGAATATGCTTTTGCCACAGATTATGTGATAAGCCCGGGCGATGCATTGGGCAGTGATCTTTACATTCTTTGCACCCTGCCCGTGGATGATGAAATGTTTATGCCCCCTGCCCCTGCAGATCCCCTGTCCTCGGGGGACCTGTACACTCTGCGTCGATGGATAGATGAGGGAGCGGAGTGGCCGGTAGATGTGACTTTGTCACCTAAAAAGAAATCCCTGACCATATTGGGAACCATGCCTAAAGACCTTTATCAGGAACTTGGTTTTTCGGCTGGAGCTGTACAGGATGAATTTGCAGAATATGAGCAGGAAATCTCTACCTCTGAAGTTACCTTCTCCATGGTACCCGTAAAGGGAGGAGAATTCACAATGGGCAGTCCTACAGATGATACCAATCGTGGCCCCGATGAATGGCCTGCCCACCAAGTGCAAGTTTCTGATTTTTGGATGGGAAAACACGAACTTACTTGGGATTTGTATGAATTATGGATGCTCAACATTGACCGCGATAATCGGGTCTACAGAAAATTGGAAGAAACTAAATCTGACTCCCTCTCAGATGCCGTAACCAAGCCCACCGCCCCTTACACCGACATGACATTCGGTATGGGGAAAAGTGGCTACCCTGCCATTTGTATGACCCAGCTTTCTGCCAAGATGTACTGTATGTGGCTGAGTGCTCGCACAGGTCGTTTTTACAGGTTACCCACAGAGGCGGAGTGGGAATATGCGTGTAAGGCAGGCACAAAGACCGCTTATCATTTTGGGGATGATCCCGAACAACTACCGGAGCATTCCTGGTTCTTAAATAATAGCTTATTTCAGTACCAACCTGTGGGGCAAAAACCCGCCAATCCATTTGGCCTCTTTGATATGCACGGAAATGTTTGGGAATGGACGCTTGATCAGTTTGCCCCCCCACCCCAGGAAGTTTCCGAAAAAAGAATAAATCCCATGGTGGTTCCCACCTCTCTGTATCCCCGTGTAGTAAAAGGTGGTTCCTGGGATGATGGTGTTCAAAACCATCGGTCAGCAGCTCGTATGGCATCTGAAGAATCATGGAAGCAGCAGGACCCCCAAATTCCCAAAAGTGTATGGTATCACACCGATGCTTTATTTGTTGGATTTCGTGTGGTCCGCCCTCGGGAAATTCCATCTTTGGAAGATATTGAAAAATACTGGCCTTCGGAGGAGGAGATCCTCGCGATCCCATCTAGGTAATTTTCTCTTTGGATTGGGGTGTTCATTGCTTTCACTCCTTCAGTTTTTTGGGAAAGTTTTTCTCAGCATCCCTGCCAAATTTCCTGAGAGGTAAGGAACGAAAAAAGTTTGCGATACCTGCCCATTTGCGGTCAGTTTTATCGTAGGTATCAAAATGTATAATGTAGGCCCACCCATTAAAAAGAACCGCAAGGTTGCTGGCTTTGCCATGATCCTTTCGTTAGCTTTGATCAGCTTTGTTTTTTTATTGGTCATCACTTTGGTGAGTGAGGTTCGACAGGGTCTCGCTTATTCCGATGCTCGCCAGAATCATATATTGGCAAAAGCCCACGCCCGAATGGGTATGATGATTGCCATTGGGGAAATTCAAAAACACTTGGGTCCGGATACACGAGTATCGGCTACTGCGGATATTTATGATGAACGGGTTGAATCGTCTATGGACTTTATCTCCTCTCCTTATC
>JAYNZN010000066.1:0-3934 GCA_038103695.1 Opitutales bacterium | reverse complement strand
GCTATCCCATGATCGATGCCTGTATGCGTTGCCTCGGGCAGACCGGGTTTATGAACTTTCGGATGCGGGCCATGGTGGTCAGCTTTGCCTGTTTTGGGCTTCATCTATCCTGGCGTTTTATTCATGGTCCGCTTGCCCAGATCTTTTTGGATTATGAGCCGGGCATTCACCTTTCCCAGTTGCAGATGCAGGCGGGCATTACCGGTATCAATGCCATTCGGGTATACAGCCCGGCCAAGCAATTTTTGGATCATGACCCGGACGGTAATTTTGTAAAAAAGTGGGTGCCTGAACTGGGCGATCGTACCCCTGTGGAGATTGCCCATGCCGGCGAGATCGAGCTGCCCGGCTATGCAAAGCCGGTGGTTTCCCTGAACGAACGAACTAAGGAAATGAAGGAACAAATTTTTACCATCCGTAAGAGCGAGCAGGGGCGGGAAAGTGCCCGTACCATGCTACAAAAACATGGGTCGCGCAAAGGAACTGGGTCTAGGGTGAAAAGGAAAAAATCAACAGACGGTCAGCTTGCTTTGTTTAAAGACTAAGCCCTTTGACGGCCTTGAGGTCGCAGCGCAGATCTTCCATAGAAACTAGCTTACGTAACCACTTTCTTGGCACCCCGCACCCGATGCCAAGCACGCCTCCCACCACTACTGCCCGGTGGCAGTTATCTCCCCCGCACTTGGCATTTTGCAAAAGGGCGAGGGAAAAATCATCATGGTATTTCCACACGAAATATAGGGAGGCCACAAAAGATTCCGGCAGGTAGCAGGCGGTGGATAGTTTTTCCCCCACCACTACCCGGTCGGGCAGATCCACCCAATTCATAAATTTGGAGACGGATACTCCAGGGATGGGAAGTTCAGAAAGTACCTTGCGTATGGGTGTGCCATCACAGGAATGGATAAGAATGCGGGTGTAATCGGCGGCTGCCCGTAGGGAGTATTCATGGTCGTGAGTGGCCCGTACCAAGGAAACTGCATGCTCAATGAGGGTGGAGGGGTCGGTAATATCAAGGGCTTCCAGCCCGGCAAGCAACCCTGGAATCAGGCTGAGTGCCCCAATGTGAAGATCGGCAGATGCACAGGAATTCAATGCCCGCCCCCTTGCGTAATTAGTAAAAAATTTCCGGTGGTATTCCTCGGCATAGGTGTCGTGGTGCCAGCCGGGGGAAAGCATAACCTCGGCGTAGCGACGGAGCCACCCGTTCAAGTCGTATCCCCCCCGTAGAATAATCCAACGGTACAATTCCACAGAGAGTTTTAGGTTCAGAGTATTTTCCCCAGCCTGTAGGAATTGATGGTAGTGAGCTCCTTTTTCTCCCCAGAATTTCGATTGTTCACGCAAAATATCTGCCTTCGGACCGACCGGATCGTAGGTGGAGCGCCAGAGGATACTGTCTGGGTGTGGATTGCGCGGGGGGAGGTAATCATCAAAATCTCCATAATCCCGGTCCAATGCATTTCGGTCGTAATACCAATGAACAGGCATGGATATCGCATCGCCTACGAGGGATCCTAAAAATGCATTTTGCAAGCTCACGAATATAAGAATAGAAAAGAATTAAGAATGGACAAATTAGAGGAGTATGAAACTTCCGTGCCAAGTATGCACATGTCCCTGTATTATGATGAAATTTATTCATCCGGGCTCGATCGCACCGCCCGGTTCCCGGTCGATCGATATTCCCGGATAGCCCAGCGGATACAGGATGAGGATACTGAGGGGTTGATCAAAATGAAACGTCCCCGCCTTGCCACCCGGGAGGAAATTTTGCTCGCTCACGATGCAGACTATGTTGACCGCTTTCTTGCCCAGACTCTGCGGGAGGATGAAATTCGCCGCATTGGGCTGCGCCCATGGAAGCCGGAAATTGTCGAGCGTACGATGCGCTTGGTGGGTGGGGCACTGGATGGGCTCGATCTTTTACACGGTGGGGCACCCATTGCCGGAAATATGGCGGGCGGCACCCACCATGCCTTTGCCGGTGAAGGGGCGGGGTATTGCATTTTTAATGACCTCGCGGTCTGTGCCCGGGTTGCTCTTGGGCGCGGGCAGGCGGAGCGTGTGCTTGTGCTCGATCTGGATGTCCATCAGGGGGATGGCACCGCTGAGATTTTTAAGAATGAGGAGCGGGTATTCACCGTCTCCCTGCACGGGCAGGACAATTTCCCCTTCCGCAAAAAAAAGAGCGATCTGGACCTTGGCTTTCCCAAAGGCACAGACGATGAAGCATTTTTGGACGGTCTCGACCGTACCCTGGAGCAATTGGATGATCAATCCTTTGACCTGCTCTTTTTCCAGGCCGGGGTGGACGGGTTGGGGGCAGATGCCCTCGGGTTGCTAAACCTCTCGCGGGAGGGGATGAAGGCGAGGAATGACCGCGTGTTTAAGTGGCGCAGGGAGCGTGGGGTGCCCATGCTCCTGTTTATGGGCGGGGGCTATGCCAACCCGATCGACCCCACGGTCGATTCCTTTGCCGATCTTTTCTTTGGGGCCGCCCGGGAGTACCGCCGGGCAATGGGTGCTTAGTTTTGTGCCTCGCCTTTTGGTTCCGTGGGTTCCTCGATTTTTTTGGTGGGAACTATGCGTCTAAATACCGAGTAAACAAAGAGACCAAGGTGCATACAGGTGGGCAGGGCGGCAGATACGCCCATGATCACTCCAAAATAGATATTTTTGGCATTTTCCCGCCCGGTTGGGTCCTGAATTGCCTGGATTGCACGGTTGGTATATTTTGTGCCCCGTTCTGCGAGTTGCTCGGGGGCAGTCTCCCACAGGCTGATCATCCACCCGCCAAAAGTGAAGACAAACAATACCCAGAAGGTGGCGATCACCGCGATGACCAGGTCGAGGGATAGATGAAACACATATTCTGATGTCTTGGTTGAGGCGAGGGCCCGCCGGATTATCCAGATGGTCACAAAAAAGGACAAGCTGTCAAACAGGGCACCGAGTATGCCCACCGGAATTTGTAGTTTTATGTAATGAGCCGCCTCGTGCGTCATCATGTAGTAGGGAAAGGCGGTGTAAATTGCCCACCAGTAACATCCAACATTGAGGAAGATGAAAAACCCGAATAGAATGGGGAAAAATATTTTGATCGAGCCCCGCCGCCGCTCGTAGATATCGAGCACCCGGTGAAGGGCATCTCTCCATAGGCTAATAATTTCCCTGATCATCTGGGTGCATTCGTAAGGAAAGGAGATAAAATTGGCAAGTTTCTCGGGCAGTTATCGGATAAAACAATTAATTTTCCTAAAAAAAGAGAAGAAAAAGTGAATTTGTTTAAAAAAGAAGTATTAAAAGTACAACTTGCGCTAATGGAAAATATCGTATGTATTTGTAAGCTATTATTAAAGTGCTCAATTCCTTACCTTTTTCCAGTTCTAAACTTTCACCAACTGTGGAGGGCTAGAATCTTTGTATCTCATTAATTTTTAAAGATCATGAATACGACCATCCGTAAGTTCACTTATTTCTTAACCGCCTGTTTGCTTGGTTGCCTGACCGGGCATGCCTACGAGCAGGACAATTGGTACTTGCATGGTCCCATCGATGGCAACCTAAGCGGGGTGTTCCACCAGGAGTACAATGCCACTGCCAAGAAGGACATGCTATACAAGACGGTTGCAGGAGTTGGACTAGAAGTACGGGACATCAATGGCACGCTCCTGCAGACTATCAATACCAGTGGGGTCACATTCTCAGACATTGAATACGATCAAAACACCAGTCGCCTGTTCGGAATAA
This sequence comes from Opitutales bacterium, assembly GCA_038103695.1. Taxonomy (GTDB): domain Bacteria; phylum Verrucomicrobiota; class Verrucomicrobiia; order Opitutales; family Seribacteraceae; genus Chordibacter. The sequence continues at coordinate 181 of JAYNZN010000066.1, read as the reverse complement.
ATGCCAGCAAGCTTACTTGCTTCGAACAAAATGCATCCGGTGGATGGTCCGAGCAATGGAGGTCTACTCAGGCAGTTACTACCATGACACAGGGACCAAGCGGTAAACTATTTTGTGCCAACAATGGAAACAAAATTTATGTATTTGAACAAAACGGTACCATGATTAACGAGTTTGGATG
>JAYNZN010000033.1:0-20557 GCA_038103695.1 Opitutales bacterium | reverse complement strand
AAAAGGCCTGCACGAAAGTGCGGGCCTTTTTTATAGCCTCAGGAGAGTAACATTCCTGATCAGACCGGTGGTATCGAAGGTCGAGAAACCAAGAGGTTTAGACAATTCGATCTCTCCTGTGCGCATGGAAATTTCGCGACCCACCACCTCACAATTAATCAGGGCTTCCTTATCCACCCAAAATTTAAAATGATTTTCCGTCACTCGTAGCCGGCAGGCATACCAATGATTGGAACGGAAGAAATGGGCGGTAGCAGATTCATTTTCAGATGCGTCAAACCCGTCTATACAAGAAATCCCCACTAATGCACCGCCCCATCCCCCGAGAATGAGGGTAGCGTGGTTTTCACGATAGGGGAATGTTAGGGACCCAAAAAAGTCTGAACCCATCTCTTTTTTAGCTTCCCAATGTATTTCATAATTTACCTTGGGTAAGTCATTTCCAATCCAATGTATACCAGTCAGGGCGATGCCAAACTCGAGTATAACGCTTCCGTTCTTATCCAAGCTAACTTCCCCTCTTCCCGCATAATCAGTTACTTCCCAATTTTCCAGCGAATGACCATCAAAAAGAACCTGAGGTGAAGCAGCAGAAGAAGAGTTAAATAAAAGACAAACAATTAGAATCAAAAGCACTGAATATCGCATAGCCTTAGTATAAGCACCGCACAAGATGCCCCAAACAGAGTTCCTGTTTACTTTGGGCGCTCAATTACTTCAATCTCATAGCCTTCCGGGGCATCCACAAAAGCAAAGACAGAACCTGAAGAGCTTTTCGTTGGGCCATCGCTTAGAGGTACACCGATTTCCTTAAGATGTTTTTGAAATGCGGACATAGATTCCACCTCAAAGGCAAGGTGCATCAAATCTTCCTGTACTTTCACGGGTCCTGAACCAGGAAAGTAAGTAATTTCAATCTCTTCTTCACTGTTAGGCACAGCAAGGAAAGCTAATTTTGAGCCTCGGGGCGACTCATGTCTGCGAGTCACTTCCAGTCCAAAAACTTTTTGATAAAAATCTAATGTTTTATCCAAATCATTTACACGCATGCGGGTGTGAAGAAATTTTTTTACTACCATGGAGAATTCTTAAATATTAGAGTAGGCAAAAGCCTACAAAAATTAATTAAAAGCAAAAGTGACTTTGTAAACTTTTGCTTCTGAACAAGCATTTAGAACACTAATCGCAGCCTGGTGTTCGGCAATTCCTGAGGATGCAATCTCTACTTTCAGTTCGGCTTCTTCCTTCGATCTTGCCCCACTGCTAATCAATTGATCGCGCATTCCTTTTTGGATCTTTAAATTTGCCACAAGATCAGGCATTTCCAAATCCAATCCACTCTCAATCTCGGAACCATTCAAATAGACTTCTCCCTCATCTCCAATGCGAACTTTTAGCATTTCCATAGGAGTAATATCACTACTCGATGCCTTGCCAGGTAGTTGAATTGATAATTCGGCTTCGGGTTCCTTTATCATGGTAGTGACCATGAAATAGATAAGTAAGAGGAAGGTGACATCAATCATAGGGGTCAAATCTACCTCATCTACATCCCCCAAAATTTTTTTAAAGGTATCCATTGCTAATGCCGCTTACCCTCCACTCTTAAAAGTGGCAAAGATTACATCTGCCTGACCACCATTCCCGATTTCTTTTAAAGTATCCTGCACGACCGAATGGGTGACTTTGGGATGTACCCTTAAAAAGACTTTCCATTTCGGATTTCTTTTAACAGCAACCGAAACCTGAGAAATATCAATTTCTTGTTCTCCCCAGTAGAATTTTTGTCCAGAGGGCGTTTCGTCTATACTTATGATCGTTCGCGTAGGAGGTTCTTCTTTAACAGAAGAATTCGCAGCAATTGGGAGTCCAGAAAGTTCAATATACTGCTCTGAAAGTCTTTGTGCGACGACCATGAAGAATACAATGAGAAGGAATACCACATCGATCATCGGGGTTAAATCCGGCGAATCGTTGGTCTCTGGCATTTCAAACTTTGCCATATCCTTGTCTTCTAGTTATTCAGTAAATGGAAGAAAAACAGCTCGTTTATTCTGCGGGTTGGGGAACTGCTTCTTCAAAGCCTTCGCCCTCTTCGTAATACTCTTCCCCACCTTCACCCTCTTCAGCAAAACCGCCTCGTGCAGCACGAACGAGCGTAAAAACCATTGAGCCGGTCACTTGATTAACTTCGGCAACAATATTACCGAATTTTGTTTTGAATAAGAAGTATGAAACAAGACAGGGAATGGCCACTACGAGTCCAGCCGCTGTAGTCCACAAAGCACTACCAATATTTCCGGCCATCTGCTTACTCGCTTCACCACCCATGCCCTGTGAGGTAAGTACAGCAAATGCACCAATCATACCCACAACGGTTCCAAGTAGCCCAATCATTGGCGCAATTGAGCCTATGGTGTTAAGCATATTTATCCAAGTGAATGGCTTGGCTAGCTCTAGACCGGAGTTTTCATCTAGACCTTTCTCGATGGATTCAATGTCTAATTCATCATCTTGAATACGCTCAAGCCCACCTTTGAGAACAGAGGTTACAGGAAGTTTATACTGGTCACATAATGCTTTGGCACCCTCTATATTGAGGTTCTGAATCTCCTGCATGATGGGTTCGATAACATCATCCTTGATGAAGGCCTTCCGGCGAATGGCAATACTGTTGAATATGATCAGGGTGATCCCAGCCAATATCATAAGAAGGAACACTATAAAGAAAATAGGCCCAAGGTTATTCCAAGCTTGAGCAAATAGGTTACTATCCTGCGCCATTGCCTGGTTGACAAGCATGCCTGGAGAAAGAAAGACGATACAAAGGATAAAAACTGTAGGTAAACGAAACGGGCCTATTTTCATAATTTAATGGATTGTTATATAGAAAAGAAAAGAAAGAATTTTGATTAAGGTCAACGCGCTTTTACATTACGATGCGGGCAAGGCCGCCAATCGATCCATGCTCATTTTCTCCCATTTGGTTTTCGGGAAGAATACTTTGACCTGGTTGTAGACATTTTTGGCAGCTTCCACTAATTCAAGCTTTTCATAAGCATCTCCCGCCATCATTAAAGATTCGGGTAACCAATCGAGCCCTACACGGGCATTCACTATACCCTCTGTTACCTCCAGAACAGATTGTCTGTAATAGTCATTCGCCTGAATATCATCTCCCCTCGCCTCGTATTGTCTGGCGTACTGCACCCGAATCAAGGATCGTAATAATTTATATAGTGAAAACTCATTGGTATTGCGGGCAGGTGGCTCTTCATCCAGTTTTTTGAGTCCCTGTACGGCGGAGTTGAACATTTTCCCAGCAGCTGCTGCATACCGTTTGTCCTTACTCGCGGCTGGGGCATAAATTTCGTACAGCTTAACATAACAATAAACAGGCCAGATTTTGAGGATACTATTGAGCGGACTGGTTGGGTCTTTAGCCACAATCGGAGCTAATCGTGCATACTCACTAATCGCTTCAGTATACAACCCTTGCCTACGCAAAGAGTCGACCAAGGCTAGATAAGAAAGATGATCCGCTCGATCATCTCGAATAGTGATTCGTTGAAGTAGAGCCCTTGACGACTTGGCGGCAGCAGGATTAACCGTGATCATTTTACCGCAAAGCTCAAGAGCAGCCTCAGAAAACTCGCGGTATCCAAATTCATCCAGTTTGGCAAGGTTAAGCCTCGACAACAAATAAAACGCCTCGTTGTACTGCTCCATGCCCAATAGTGCCCTTACATAGGTAAGGCAGTCATCATGGATCGCAAGAAACTCAAAGGGCATCTCCAAAAAGAGCATAACTTTGTAAATTTCTGGGCGTAACGCCTGCAAGATTCGAGGATCGTATTGTTCGTTCGCTAAGTATTTTAAATAGGTTCTCGTTCCATTTGACCACTTTACCTCAAAACGATCAATGTTTTGCTTACGTAGATCACGTAACTGCATTTCGATCGTACCTCCTTGATCCATTTTAGCATAAATAATCCCCTTTTGGGTATCTAAGCCCTGCAATACCATAGACTTATTAACAAGTGACTTGAGATACTTAACTTCTACAGGTATTCCACCAGCATATTTTTTGAAATAATCCTCTCCGAGTGCACTTGAAACGGTGAGCAAAGTTCCTAAAAAAAAGAAAGTTAATCTCGAGCTGAATCTTTTCATTTCAAAAACTTTCTTTGCCAGTTTACATATTGCTTCTCGATATTGGTAACCTGATCGATTTGGCCAGCTTGTTCATAACAGGAAATTGCCTGTTCAAATGATTTGGGTGCCCACTTCAATGCACTCGGAAAATTAAGAGTGGTCTCAAGAAACAGGAAAGCGGCACCAGCATAATCTTTCTGTGCTTTTAAACACTGCCCCATTTTAAATGATGATTCAGCTCGCATTTCCAGAGGAGCATCCGAATCACCACGTACTTCCTCGAAAGAGGATTTTGCACGAAGGTAAGAATCTGGATCTTTGGACTCCTCTGCGACTTCAAACCAAGAATCGCCTCTGCGAATTCGGGCATCAGTCGACTTTGGATGCCAAGTAGAATTGGAAAGAGCAGATTCAAAATGGTTCGCGGCACTTATAAAATCACGATTTTTTTCTTTTGCTTTTCCAATCAGGTAGTGTGCGTCGAATAAAAAGTCGCCTCCTGCGTCACTGTACAATTCGACTAATCTTTCCATCGCAGTAACCGCATCTTCAAGTGAGTTTTGGGCTAGCATTTTTTCAGCCATCCAAACCAAAACTCCGGCACTTGCGGCAGGAAAATCACTGGTTTGAGGGTTATAGTCACCTCCAGCACGGGAACCGACCCGATCTAAATTAGCACGCATTCGGAGCTCTAGTGTTTTCAGCCCTTTTTCTTCCGCTTCTTGAAGTAAGCGTACAAATGCAACTTTGGGTGACAAATCGGAAGGGAACTTATCTTGTAAATTCTGGTATTTTTTTAAGTATCCTTTAAATTTCGCCGCGTAGTCTGGATTTACAAATATTGCACCCCTAAATTTTACCATTTCTGAATAAATTTTAGAATCCATCCCCTGATAATTGGCTCCGAGCATGGCTAAGAGCTTTTTTCGGTCTTTTACAATTTCTTCAACCGTACCTGAAATTTCCTCTTCTATGCCCTTACGGTTACGAAAAACAAAGGCTACAGGTTCGGATGGATTTTGGAGCTTTTCAAGAAGATCTAAGGTTAATCCAAATAAGTCTTCATATTCCTGATACTTGTCACAGTACTTTTTTAGGATTCCATCAACGCCAACGCTAGAAGGGTCATTTCCATATTTTCTGATATCATCGTAATAAAGATTGAGCATTTGCGATGGCATGCCCTGTTTTTCAAGTGCAAATCCAATCTTCTCAGTGGCTTTGGCAACTTGTACACCTTCCGAAGACCCAAATTTTTCTACATAGCCTTTGTAGAGAAACTCAAGGTCCTGGAAGCAAACTATTGTTGCTAAATCATAGAGTTCCCCAAAATCCAAGTTACCGTCTTCACTAAGGTCATAGTCTTCGATTTCCTTGTACAACGGACTAGCTATTTTACTCTTTAGTTCCCCAAACTCGGTACGACTAAGAAGATCGTCATTATTATTATCGAAGGTTAAGTAAAAGTTTACCAGTCCTTCAGGATTTTCTGCAACTCTCTCAATTAATCCACCTTCATTAGAAATGGAGTCGGTGATAAGTGCGATGTTTTGTGTATTTTCTCGAACAAGCCCATAATTCTTTCTGGCCCCTTGAATTTGCTCGAATGTAGGTTGACTATCTGAAGCAACTTCACTGATCACTAAGTCACCCATACTCAGGTATGCCTCTGCGACCGTCTTGTCCTCTGGATATAGAGTGACAAATTGTTCAAATAACCTGATCGCATTGGCGTTGTCTTCAGATCCTTGATAAGCAACCGCCAATCGAAACAAAGCTTGTTTTGCATACTCATCATCCGGGGAGTGCCGAGCCGTAATTCCTTCCGGCCAAGAACCCAAAATTTCTTCCCCTCCTGTATGAAGAACTCTGCCGCCTCCTGCTTTGGTGGAGAGTTTCCACAAAGACCCAGTATACCAAATGAAATAACCCTGCCCATTTGAGTATATAGGTTTTTGATTCAACTGGGATGGCTCAAGACTATCCCCCTTAGGTTCATAGATAGGAAGAAATACCCCATTCGGGTCGGGAGCCTCCCTTGCCTTTTCGGTTTTAACAACCGGTTCAGGCTTTGCGGGTTCTGGCAGAACTTCATCCAAAACATCCTGCTCAAATGAGTCTTCAGCAACGACTGTTTCTACATCGCTTGATTCATCATCTCCGCAACCAAGCAAAGAAAGAAAGAAGAAAGGACACACAAGGGGAAACACCCAGGTCGGGAAGACGCCATTGCAGAAATTTTGGCTATTGCTTTTTCCTGACATGATTAATTATCCGCCAAGGCGTCCTGATCTAATGGTAATCCTTCCATGCTGATTCCAACCACAGCACCCAAAAGCGGTTTTGCTAAGTCAAAGTTTCCTGTAGCAAGTAAAGCGAGTCCACTCATGTAATTAGCAGTAGCCATGGCGGCAGGGTTTAGGCCATTTAGGTTAATATATCCAGCCCCAGGTACTAGTGATCCATTCTCAAAACCAGCAAATTTGATAAGAAGTTCTTCAAATTGTTGCCGCTTGAAAAATTCAGATCCCATCATGCCAATAAAATCGCGTGCGTACTTATCCCCTGGTTTTCTAGCCAAAAAATCATCACACAATTCAAAAAAACGACTGTAATATTCCGAAGCTTTTTGCTTCGCATCCAATGCTTTTTGTTTATCAACAGAAGTTAGGGATGATTGGAGATTTTGAACAATTTTAAGCTGATTCTGTGCCTCCTGCCTATAGGCATTGGACATGATAAATGTTACATCTGCCCTGTATTTATCAAGCTTGTCATTTTGTAGATAGGCTTCTCCGAGTTCGATAGATTTCTCCCGAAACTTAACTGTATTGGCTGAAGCAAATGCCGCATAAAGAAAATTCTCAACCATTTCATGCTCAGGGAAGTCTTGATACAGCCAATAGAAAGCCCAAAAAGACTCCCACTCCCGTTTACATGCCTGAAAATTATCTGCCTTACGCCAGCGGAGGATGGTAGTAAATGAAGGCGTGTCCTTTGCTAATTTTAAGTGACTTTGAGCACTCGTAACTTTCATTGCAAGTTGGTTCTGCATTTCTTTTAAAGCAGTGAGCCTTCTGGGTGGGATTCTGCGTCCCTTTGATTCAATAAAGCTTTTTAAACGATTTATCTCTGTTGAAATACTGGCTGCACGACCAGAATAAAACGAAACAATCTCCTCTGTGGTCATCGTTAAGGCAAACAGCAGGGAGGCTTCAACATGCCTTTCCTGTTCCTTGAGGATTTCAGCTCCTTGCATCAGGTTTACATTTAATCGAAGATCAAACCTAGCTGGTGTGTCGCCAGAAAGCCTGGGAAGGAGTGGAAAAACTTCATCAATTCTCTTGGTTTGCACGAACATTTCAACCATACAGGAGACCGCATAAGCTCCACGATCCTCATCCTTGGCCAGATCAGAAAATTTTAAAAGGTCGGCAAATGCTCGCTCGCCCTTAACCCAATTCTGGGTAATATGGTAGCATTGCGCCCTTCCAAAATAGAGATTCATCAATTCACTACGCTTAACAATTTGCTTTTTGAAAGGTTTGTTCTCATCAAGAAGAGTTTCGATAACTTCTGCGGCTTCCAACCACTTGGTTGGGTCTTTCCCGGCAAGTGCACGCAGGCAAGTGGTTCTTTGCTGCATGGCACTTACTGCATTTTCATTATTCGGGTATTTTTCGGCAAAATTTCCAAACGCATCTGCAGCTTTCTGCATGTTGGCCATATCTCCTGTTTTGGCAAAATTTTGCACATAGCCGACTCCCCGAACAAATCCGAACTGTTCAAGAATTTTTTCGACCTCCGGGTTGCCTTCATCGGCAAAACGAATTTCGAGCTGGTCCAGGTAGGGAGCAGCACCAGCGTAATCTCCCTGGCCTATCAACTCTTGCGCACCACTCAAAACCTGCCGCATAGGCATATCTGCTGGGTTTTGAGCGGATGCACAAATAACCCAAACAAAAATTAAGCAAAAATGAGAAACTGTAGCTCTAAAGGATGAGAACATAGGGTGAGGTTGGATAAAAGACCGAGGTACAAACTGCCGCAAGCCTTTTTTAAAGGTTTAAAATATTGTCAGGGTTTGATTGATGGAAAATTCATTTTATGGAATTTCAATGTTGGCAACAACATGGGCAATCTTGCACCCAATGTCCTGGTTGATGTTCCACTAATTTTAAAGTTTTTCCAACGGTTTGAGAATAATGTAACGAACCTCTTCTGTACCCAAAAGCACATCCTGGAGGAGGATTAATTGGTGAAGGAACCTCCCCTGAAATTACGGTGAATTGACCACGAAACCTAGGGTCAGGACGGGGAACTGCCTCAACCAATGAACGAGTGTAAGCATGAAGAGGGTTGGCGACTAATTCTTGGGCAGGGCCCACCTCAACAATTTTACCGAGATACATGACCGCAATTCGGTCGGAAAGGTGCCTAACCACTGAAAGATCGTGGGCAATAAATAAGCAGGTTAGGTTCAATTCTTTTTTTAGATCTAAAAGTAGGTTGATGACTTGGCTTCGTATGGATAGATCAAGTGCGGAAACCGGTTCATCCAGGACTAATAATTCAGGATTGAGGGCCAAAGCTCGAGCTATTCCAATTCTTTGTCTCTGACCGCCCGAAAACTCAAATGGGTACTTACTTTGTGCACTTTCGGGCAATCCAACGAGTTCTAATAATTCCAATACTCTAAATGCACGGGTATCAGGTGGCCCCCAGTTGTGAATAATCAAGGGTTCTTCAAGTATTTGCCTGACAGTATGCCGAGCATTTAAAGATTCGGCAGGGTCCTGAAAAACCATCTGGACTCGCTTTCGGTTACTTTTACTCCTGCCACTCCTGTCAGGTAAGAAGGATAACGGTTGTCCGCTTAATAAAATTTCTCCGGTGCTAGCCTTGTTTAAACCAACCAATGTTCTAGCCAAGGTAGATTTACCGCAACCAGACTCTCCGACCAGGCCAAGGGTTTCTCCCTTTTGAATCGAAAGACTCACACCATCCACTGCTTTACAAGTCGCAACCTGCCTTCTCCAGATTCCACCTTTAACTGGAAAATGTACTCTTAAATCAGTAATGGTAAGGAGTTCTTTTTTCATGATGAATGGGCAGTTTACCGTTCTACACAACCAGGGCAGGCTTCAACCCAATGATCTTTTTCAACCTCAATAAAAGCAGGTCTTTCCTCCAACCACTTAGCTTCATGATGCTGCTCACTGCGTGAAGCAAAACGGCACCCATCATTTAAGTCAGCAAGGGCGGGAACCATACCTCGAATAACAGGAAGTTTTTTCTGAGTAGGTTCCTGCATGGAGGGAATGGATGAAAGTAAACCCTTAGTGTATGCATGCTTAGGAGAATTGAAAAGTTTAGGCATAGGGGCACGCTCCACAATTCTTCCCGCGTACATAACAGCCACATCATCGCAAGTTTGGGCAACAACACCTAAATCATGAGTAATAAGCAATAGGGAAGCCTGAGACTTTTTTTGAAGCTCAGATATTAACTGCAATACTTGTGCCTGAATCGTGACATCTAATGCAGTCGTTGGCTCATCAGCGATGATAAGTTCTGGCTCACAAGCCAAGGCCATTGCAATCATCACTCTTTGTCTCATTCCACCGGACAATTGATGAGGGTATTCATCTGCCCTTATGCCTGGTTCTGGAATACCGACTTTTTTTAGCATATTTAATGTTTGATAACGAGCATCGACCAGATTCATTCCAAGATGGGTTAAGAAAACTTCATCTATTTGTTTTCCAATTGTAAATGCTGGGTTTAATGCATTCATGGGCTCTTGAAAAATCATTCCAATTTCATTTCCTCTGACTGACCTCATCTCTTCGCTTGACCGGGACAGCAAATCTTCACCCCTCCAGAGCACTGAACCAGAAACGATTTTACCAGCTGGCTGGGGAAGTAAACGAAGTAAGGAAAGAGCAGTTACACTTTTCCCACAACCGGATTCACCCACGATACCTAGATTGCGACCGGTTTGTATGGAAAAACTTACACCATCTACAACCGACAATTCCTGCCGAGTCTCGGTGGTAAAGGCAACTTCCAGCTCTTGGACTTCAAGAAGGCTCATCTTGGCTGAATCAATTTCATGACTATTCAATAAATAATCAAATTACAGCTTTTCTCGATATTTCTGGTATAACCGTACACCTGAGCTATCTTTGATCTTTGTTTTATCTTTTTGAGCCTTACTAATTTCTTTTCTTCGAGCTTCATCTATCCAAAACACTTGAAACTCCTCATAATCTCTCGTTTCTTTCGGGCCCCAATCATCAGGAAAAACTACCCAGTTCCAATGGCCCATACGTAGCCACGGTTTTTTCCATGCAGGTACATACACCGCATGGTCATGGATCATTTCGCTTAACTGGTGGGCTATGATTGTAATTTTCTCCAGGCTTTCTTCTTCCCGATATTGATCGATTAATCTGTCAATTTCATGAACGGCCGTTTGAGTAAAATTATTGGTACTGGTTTTCACCGTTAGATCAGAAATCAAAGAACCATCCCGGTTGAATTTTTTCTCCCCGGTTGGCAAATAAGCATTATCTGAATGATAGGGTTCCCAAAACCTTGGAAATAATTCAACAAAGGTATTGAAAGCAGAAAAAACTACCTGGTGCTTCTTTTCAGATGCCGTTTTCCATGCTGTCGTACTTTCCAAAATTTTTAGCTTCAGGTCCAATCCCGCTTTTTTGGCTTCTTCCCGTAAGACAACCAAGACATCCTCTAGGTGCTTATAGCCTGTAATTACCTCCACTGATAGACGTTCCCCCTCATTGTTAACCAAGATGCCATCACGCCCTCTAGTATCGTATCCCGCCTTTGCAAAGGATTTCAATGCAAGTTCTACAGAAAATGGACGTGCCTCAAGCGATGGGTGTGACCGCTTACCGTATCCATCGGCAACGGTTCTCATTCTTTCAAAGTCCCCCCGAAATATTTTCTTTAACACAAGATCGAAATTCATTGAGTGATGGAAGCCTACTCGAATATTCCGGTCATTAAGAGGTGGCTTGGAGGAATTGATCCTCAAAGCATAAGAGGGAGGAGGTACCTGATTGTAAAAAGTAACTTTTGATAGATATCCATTTTTAACTAATTTATGATCATTGGGTAATTTTTCGTACCAATAGTCAGTCTTAGATAAGCCGAACATATCCAAGTTGCCTTTAAGAAAAACCTCAAATGCCTTGTTCGGATCCCGGATCACCTGCACCTCGATACGATCTGGATTAAAGCGATAACGATAAAACCTGTGATCCTTTGCCCACCAGGTGGGCAATCTAGTAAGCGTAATTGACTGCCCTTTTTTAATATCATCTGGCTTAACAATGTATGGCCCAGTAGTGGGTTCCTGAATCCACTGATATTTGGTAAGATAATCGCCTCCCAATTCATCGTAAAAGTGTTCAGGCACAGGACGAATGGAAACCCGTTCCACCAAGTCGGGCTTAGCAGAGTGATAAGTAATCGAAAGGGTATTCTCGTCGTAAAGTGTAATGTTTAAAAACTTATCTTTTCCATAAAAATCATTGTACCATGGGGCCTGCAAATGCTTGCTCCTCATGAAATAAAAAGTGAAGAAAAAATCGCTTACCCTCACAGGTTTTCCATCACTGTATCGAGCTTTTTTATCCAATTGAAAATAGACCGTCCTTCCATCCTCACCAATCGCCCACTTTTTCGCCAACCCGGGATAATATCCATCTGAGTTTGGGTGAGTCATGACTAAACCAACACCATTATAATCTAGAAGGAATTTGCGGAAAGCACCGTTGGCATCTGGACCGATGGTTCGTAAGGTTCTAGGAAAGTCTGACATGTAAGTTCTCCAAGTCCCTCCTTTTTTTGCCTCAGATGAGGCAAACTCTTTTTCCTCTGCACCGTCACGCCATTTCAAATTTTTGGGTAACGCATCAATGCTTGAAATTAAAAAGGCTTCCTTATGCTGCATGTAAAAATCCAGTACCGTATCTGAACAGTGTGCAATCAAGTCATGCACTGAGCCATCATCCTGCAGCAAACTATCTTTCATCACACTCTGATTTGATTTCATTCGAAGAACTGGAGTTATCGTATGTCCAGAAGTCTGCAGTTCTTTTTTTAATTCATGGGCAAATTCCCTAGCAAGTTCATGAATGTAAGCACGCTCTGCCGGTTCTAAAGATTTAGATTCATTAGGACCCTGATGGGTATATGGTATTGTGCTAGGTTGCTTGAGGGTGTTATCCTCACATCCTCCAAAGAGGAAAATAAATACCAAAAATTTGGTGAACGGGTAAAGATGAGTATGAGATTGATTTTTCATTGATAAGTAGAAAATTTCTTTGGATCAAAAGCTTCTCGAACTGCTTCTCCAACAAATGTAACCAGGGTTAGTGTAAGAACAAGTGCACCCGCTGCAGAAGATACAATCCAAGGAGCTACCCGGAGGTTATTAACTCCTTGTTTTAATAACTCTCCCCAACTTGGAGTTGGGGCGGGAAGACCATAGCCAAGGAAATCCAAAGCGGTGATTGAGGATATTGCGGCGGCAATCGTAAAGGGAGCAAAAGTGACCAAAGTGGAAATAATGTTTGGGAGTAAGTGCTTAAAAATAATTCTCATGGGTCCGGCACCAATCACTCGTGCTGCGGCTACATAATCTTTTGCTTTTTCCTTATAGATAGCAGAACGAATATAATAAGTCATGCCTGTCCAGCTAAACAAAACCATAATGCATAACAGGGAAGAAACTTGCCACCCGATCCCCCACCAGCTTGGCATCACCGAGACAAGAATGATGACCATGTACAAAAATGGTACATTGGACCAGATCTCAACAAGGCGCAAACCAAGCATATCAATTTTACCTCCGAAATAACCAAGTATAGATCCCGCGGTTACAGCTAGAAAGTAGGTCAAAATCAAGTAACCAAGAGCAAAAGCAAAGGCAATTCGGAACCCATAAACAAGACGAGCGAGAACATCACGTTCGGTATTATCCGTACCTAAGAGGTGACGAGACTCCCAACTTGGGGGCGAAAATCCAGTGTTCGCATCTTCTTTGTAGTCCATTTCGTAAGGATCATAGGGTACAGGGGGGAGAATGAGCCAATTCCCATTATTTTCTTTTTCAAAAATTTTCTTCAAGACCCGATAATTTGTCTCGTAGTCATAATCCAGACCAAAGCGAAATCCTGGAATTTGAGCCCCGTAAGTCGGAAAAAAATATTCACCCTGATAGCAAACCAAGAGTGCCCTTTTATTGACCAGCAGTTCGGCACCCAGACTGAATATAAACGAACCAATTAATAAAATAAAGGACCAGTATCCACGTCGAAGAGAGCGAAAGCGCTGGAACTTACGAATAGTAAGAGGATTTAATTTACTCAAAATCATCGCTCAAATCGAACTCGGGGATCAGCCCAAGCCACCAAGGCATCTGCCAAAACATTACCGAGTAACATCAAACATGCAGACAATCCAAGAACCCCCATGACAACGGGATAATCCCGGTCTATAACCGCGTTGAAGCCCAGCAGCCCAAATCCATCGATATCAAAAATCGTTTCAATAAGGAAAGAGCCTGTTACAAAAAGAGTTACCTGGTGACCTACATTGGTTGCCAAAGGAACAAGTGAATTTCTTAGTGCGTGACGACGGACAGCTTGAGGAAATGAAAGGCCTTTAGCCATAGCAGTACGAACATAGTCGGCTGCAAGATGATCCAATAAGTGATTTTTCATCAGCATGGTAACAAAGGCAAAACCTCCCACTAAGTAACATGCCAATGGTTGGATGGTATGAAGAAACAAGTCCAAGGTTCTCTCCCATGTATTCATACTTTCATGATTAGGGGAGACCAGGCCACTCATGGGCAACCAGTCCAACTTAACCGATAAAAATAGAAGCAATAATGAACCAAGTGCATAACCGGGTACGGCATAGCCAATAAAGACGACAATAGAGGACAGATCATCCCAAACACTTTTATGATTAAGTGCTTTAAAGACACCCAAAGGAATACAAACGAGATAACTTAATAAGAAAGTGAGGATTCCAAAATAAGTGGAAACTGGTAATCGATCTGCAATCACTGAAATCACCGGTTCTCCAAAACGAATGGAGTTACCAAGATTACCTTGAAGAAGTCCCTCATATTTCTTCATGTAAATCTCGACAACCTCAGGGCCAAAACTGGAGGATGAATGTTCCCTCATGCGCACATCCCAATTCCCCAAGAGGGCTGAACGATTCTCAATTTCGACCCCACCATTATCCAGTCTTCTTAAATTCATGCGCTCTCGTGCTCCTGTAATCCAACCTGTTTTTTCATCCGCTTCCCTCCCATCAATTAATCCATCTTGGTTGTAGTCAAACTCCTGGAATGGGATCATGCGAAATAAATGTGGAGGGATTTCGTCTGGAGAAATATACCCATCCCTGTTCCAATCCAACCTTGCCAAGTGGAAGCTTGGTAAACTTATACGCTCACTAACCTTTTGGACCCCTGCAGGAAAATCGACCTCACGATATTCAATCTCGCGAGGTTTTAATCCAAGCCATATCAAATAAGCTTCCCAGACTGGCTTATCAAAACCATACAGCCGCTTCATCTGTAGCAATTGTTCACTCGATAAGGCTTGTTCAGTTCCCGACGACTTTCCTCCACCCTGCTCACCTACTTGTTGCATTTGCATCATTGCCTGCTCAATGGGTCCTCCAGGTGCCATGCGTGTCAACGCAAACACCATCAGACTAATCCCAAGAAGAACAGGAGGAATGAGTAACAACCTACGAATGAAATAATCGCGCATGAGAAAAGAAAACTCTTACTTCGAATCTCTTATCAGAGTAAAGACAAACACCCAAACACTATGAATTTAGCACTCCTTTTGCTTGCCAACTTGCATTGCCTAACCCGTACTTTGTGAAGATTAATTTAAATGCAAACAAGAACCTTAAAATACAATCTCGGGAAAATAACCCCTATTATTAGTACCTTCTTGGGTCTGTTTAGTTTTTTAGGGTGCTCGCAGCCAACCAATGTAGAAACTGCTCTGGATACAAAAGTTTTGCATTTTGGCCTGGGGGCAGAACCCCAACACTTAGATCCGCATCTCGCAACCAGTGTTGCAGCTCATAATATTCTTTCTGCCCTGCTTGAAGGCTTAGTCAGCGAGGACCCAAAATCTCTAAAACCAAGACCTGGAGTGGCGGAAAGGTGGGAGATTTCCGAGGATGGGAAGACTTACATTTTTTATCTGCGAAAAAACGCTCAGTGGAGTAACGGAGATCCTCTTACTGCACATGACTTTGTTTATTCATTCCGGCGTATTCTAAACCCTGGATTGGGCGCACAATACGCCTCCATGTTGCACCCACTCCAAAACGCAAAAGCGTACAACCACGGGGAAATGACATGGGAGCAGGCAAAAGTCGGAGCCACGGCAGTTAATGATCATATTCTAAAACTCAGTCTTGAATATCCGATTCCCTATTTTTTGGAGTTATTGAATCACTATTCATGGTTTCCAGTTCATCGCCCCACCATCGAAAAATATGGGGCATTCGAAAAGATAGGTACTCCCTGGACAAAGCCGGGTAACTTCGTCGGTAATGGACCATTCAAGTTCATCGATCATCAAATTAATTCAGTTATCGAAGTGGGTGCAAACGACCGATACTGGGATGCCTCGGTTGTTCAGTTAAAAGGAATCCGTTTTTATCCAATAGAAGCGGTTGATACTGAAGAAAGAGCCTACAGGTCAGGATTTTTACATTTAACCCAAAGTGTTTCTGCCGATCGTATTGAATTCCTGAAGGAAAAATATCCAAAAGAACTCCACTTTGAACCATACTTGGGAACTTATTTTTATCGATTTAATCTGAGAAGCCCCCCCTTTGACGATCTTCGTGTGCGCAAGGCCTTTAGCCTCGCGATCGACCGTCAGCGTCTGGTCGATAAAGTTCTTAAGGGCGGCCAGACTCCTGCCACCACATTCACCCCTCCCGGCACTGGAGGCTTTGTCCCCAAACCTCAATTTTATTATGACCCAGCAGAAGCAAGAGAATTATTAAATTCCTACTTAACCGAAAAGAGTTTGGATTCCTTGCCTCCCATTGAGCTTACTTACAATACTTCTGATGGGCATAAAAAAGTAGCAGAAGCACTCCATGGGATGTGGAAAGAAGTATTGGGCGTTGAAATACGACTGCTTAATATGGAGTGGAAAGTTTTTCTCTCAACTATTTCTAAAGGCGAATTCTCACTGGCTCGCGCAGGGTGGATAGGGGATTATGTGGACCCGCACACATTTCTCCAGATGTGGCGGACTGGAGAAGGACTCAATATGACTGGATGGAGCAATCAATCCTACGATCAAGCCCTAAGAAAAGCGGAATCGACAAAATCGGCAATGGAAAGACACAAGAGTTTTCAAAGCTGTGAAGATTTATTGGCCAAGGAGTGTCCAATCATTCCTTTATATTTCTATGTTCATCTTACCCTGCGACACCCCACGGTTCAGGGGTGGCACCCCACCCTACTTGATCACCACCCCTATAAATATGTCTACTTAGAAAAGGAGGTGGCAACACCTTGAAAAAAGTTGTTTTATCTCGAATCCTTCAAGCCATCCCAACCCTTTGGGTGATTGCTACAGTTACTTTTTTCATGACTCGTTATGCACCTGGAGGACCCTTCGATAGCGAAAAGGCAATCCCTCAGGAAATAAAAGTTAAACTGGAAAGCCATTTTGGGTTGGATCGTCCATTGGCAGAACAATATCTACTTTACCTCAAAAATCTATTACAAGGAGACCTTGGTCCATCCTTCAAATATCCGGGCTGGGAGGTATCTGAACTAATTGCAACAGCATTCCCAATTTCTCTTACTCTGGGTGCACTTTCCTTAGTTATTGCCCTGTTGATTGGATTACCTGTAGGTATTATCGCAGCGTTACGAAAAAATAGCTGGCTCGATTACCTTCCTATGAGCCTATCAATGGCGGGAATTTGTTTACCGACATTTGTACTGGGTCCGCTACTAATTTATGTATTCTCCACTCAGTTATCGCTCTTACCTCCTCTTGGATGGTATGGACCTGCCGACTGGGTTCTACCCTCTTTTACTCTTGGTTTATTTTATGCGGCCTACATCGCACGCTTAACCCGTGCAGGCATGCTTGAGGCTCTGCAACAGGATTATGTGCGTACCGCCATAGCCAAGGGTGCATCTTCTTTTCGTGTCGTTACCAAGCATGCATTACGGGGAGGACTTTTACCGGTTATAACTTATCTGGGCCCTGCCTTTGCCGGTTTGATAAGCGGTTCATTTGTCATCGAGAGTGTATTTTTTATTCCAGGGCTCGGAAAATTTTTCGTTACAGCTGCTTTTAATCGAGACTACACGATGGTTCTGGGAACGGTTCTTTTTTACGCCTCCCTTATCATTCTGCTCAATTTACTGGTCGATCTCTTGCAGGCGTGGTTAGACCCCAAGGCGAGACAACTCTGATGAGTTTGGAAAATTCATCTTCGCTTGGAAAAGATGCATGGTTGCGATTAAAGGCAAACCGTATGGCCATGTTGAGCTTATGGGTATTGGTCGCAATGGCCGTGCTATCAGTAGTTGGGCCCGTATTATCTCCCTACAGCTATGACGAGCAGAACTTGGATAGAGTCTTTCATGGACCCTGCAATGAACATCTTTTTGGGACAGACAATCTTGGACGCGACCTCTTTACAAGAGCTACTTACGGCGGACGAATTTCATTAGCTGTTGGGTTACTCGCCACCATTGTTTCACTCATTATAGGAGTTACCTATGGCATGACTGCTGGGTACGCCGGTTCCAAAACGGATGCATGGATGATGCGTTCTGTTGATGTTCTCTATTCGCTGCCTTTTACAATATTTGTAATTTTATTAATGGTTTTATTCGGTCGAAATTTCCTTCTACTCTTTCTCGCAATTGGAGCGGTTGAATGGTTAACTATGGCACGTATCACAAGAGCCCAGACCATCAATCTTAAGAAGACAGAGTTTATCGAGGCAGCTAGAGCTTTAGGATACTCACATTGGAGAATATTATTTCGTCACCTTCTTCCAAACCTTGTTGGCCCGATCATTGTTTATGCTACCCTCACAGTTCCCTCTGTTATGCTACTGGAAGCTGTTCTTAGTTTTCTAGGACTTGGAGTTCAGGCACCTTTAAGTTCATGGGGTAGCTTAATCAAAGAAGGAGCAGATAAGATGGATGCTGCCCCTTGGCTGTTGTTTTTTCCTGGTATCTTTTTCTGCATGACATTGTTTGCCCTTAACTTTTTAGGTGATGGTTTGCGAGATGCACTCGATCCCAAGTCCTCCAAGGAATGAAAAATGGATAAACTGGAAATCAATGATCTAAGGATAAACTTTAATACCCGTGAAGGAGTGATTCGGGCGGTGGAAGGAGTGAATATCACACTTAATCGTGGAGAAGTTGTTGGGTTGGTTGGCGAATCCGGTTCCGGCAAGTCAGTTACCTGTAATTCCATTCTTCAGCTCCTTCCCTCGCCACCTGCAAAAATTGAAAGTGGTTCCATCAAATGGAAAAACAAAGATTTACTTAAAGAACAGAAGGGAGATATGGAGGTAATTAGGGGCAAAGAAATTTCAATGGTTTTTCAAGATCCGATGAGCTCCTTAAACCCCTACCTTCCCGTTTTGGATCAAGTGGCGGAACCCTTGATTATTCACGGTATGGCAAGTTTGCCTGAGGCTCGAAAAAAAGCAGGAGAAATGCTTCTAAAAGTAGGAGTTTCCCGTGTGGCTGAAAACCCTCGAGCCTATCCCCATGAATTTTCTGGAGGTATGCGCCAGAGAGCAATGATTGCCATGGCATTGATCACTCAACCATCTGTACTCCTTGCTGATGAGCCAACAACTGCCTTGGATGTAACCGTACAATCCAAGATTTTATGTATACTAAAAGAGCTATGCAGAGACTTACAAATCAGTGTCCTTTTCGTAAGCCATGACTTAGGTCTAGTTGCAGAACTTGCTGATCGCGTAATCGTGATGTATCGCGGAAAAATTGTTGAAAATAATAATACTAAATCTCTTTTTTCAAACCCCAAACATCCGTATGTAAAAGCCCTTATCGCTTGTCGCCCGACTTTGGATTCTAAAATCACACGCCTTCCCACTATTGCTGATTTTATGGATGAGGAAAATAATAAGATACAAAAAGATGAAAAGCTTGATCTGAACCCTATCCATTTAGATAGCGAAGAAACTTTGGTTGAAATTAAAGGTTTGTTCGTTGATTTTCCGAGCGAAAGTGGACTCATCAGGGCAATCGATGGCATTAACTTAAAAATCAGAAAAGGGACCACTCATGGAATAGTTGGCGAATCCGGTTCCGGGAAAACCACCTTGGGACGTGCTATTCTTCAATTAGTTCAACCCACTGCAGGACAATTCTACCTCAATGGAAATGTTGTGGTTTTCAAAAGTATACGCGAACGCAAAAGGTTCTGTAAATCGATGCAAATTATCTTTCAGGATCCATACGCCTCCCTCAATCCACGTCTTACTGTAGAGCAAATTCTTACCGAACCAATGATCGTACACGGCATCGGCAAATCTAGAAAAGAGAGAATGACAAGAGCCATGGAAATTATGGAGGAGGTTGGCTTGGATGCTGGATTCTTAAATCGTTACCCTCATCAATTTTCCGGTGGTCAAAGACAAAGGATTTGTGTCGCACGTGCCTTAACAACTGAACCTGAATTTATTGTTTGTGATGAGTGTGTAAGTGCTATGGATGTATCCGTTCAGGCTCAGGTCCTTAATTTATTGAAATCTCTTCAGGTTTCTAGAGGACTTACTTACTTGTTTATCTCGCATGATTTAAGCGTAGTAAAATTTATGTCAGATCAAATTGCCGTTATGCAAAAAGGGCGAATCATCGAAAATGGTACTGCCGATCAAATTTACAACGATCCGCAAAGTGAGTATACTCGTGCCCTCATTGATGCAGTGCCCAAAGCAAACTGTAGCTTAAGCCATACTTATTAATCATCATACTTTTTCACTGTTACGGTAACATTAAACTCGTTGGGCAGAGGCCCACAATAAGATCCAGTAACTGGAGCAACATCCTTGTAATCACGTCCAGTGCCAACGACGACATATGTGTCATCAACCACACGATTATTGGTAGGGTCCAATCCGTACCACCCATGTCCACTAACCATCACCTCTATCCAGGCATGTGAGGCTTCCGAACCACGCATTCTCTGGTCTCGGGTGGAATCAAAAAAGTAACCACTCACATAACGGGCGGGAATACCCAAACACCTACATAATGCAAGAGCAGCATGGGCAAAATCCTGACACACAC
>JAYNZN010000065.1:0-4023 GCA_038103695.1 Opitutales bacterium | reverse complement strand
CATATGGGTTGGTTGATGTTTAAACTCAAACCGGAGCAACCTGTTAACAATGTCAGCGACTTATACAATGATAAATTAGTGGCCTGGCAGCACAAATGGGTTCATCCTATTTCTTTTACAGTCAGCTTTATCGCTCCTACCTTGATTGGATATTATTACGCTGTTTACTCGGCTAATCTATCGCCATATGTTGGTGCTATTGGCGGTTTTCTCATTCCTGGTGTTGCCCGTGTGGTCATGGTACAACATGCCACCTTTTGTATCAATTCTCTCTGCCATATGATCGGCAAGCAGCCCTACTCCACGGATCATTCCGCCAGAGACAGTTGGATTGCCGCAATATTCACTATGGGAGAAGGCTACCATAACTACCACCATGAATTTGCTTGGGATTATCGGAATGGCGTCAAACCCTGGCAGCTAGATCCCTCCAAATGGATCATTTGGAGTCTTTCTAGGCTTGGTTTAACTAGTAAACTCAAACGAGTGCCAAACGAGAAAATTCTGCTCGCAGAGACTAAAGAGATGTCTCGAATTGTCGAAAAAAAGCTATCCACATTCCAAGCGGCCCAAAACAAAAGCAATGAGCTTATTGAACAAGCTACTGTAAAACTTGAAAAATTAGGGGATCGTCTTTCCGAAATACACAAGGAATTGCAAACCGCTATTCGTGATAAAATGGATTTATCCAAGGATAAAATAACTGAGCTAAGATCCGAAGTTCGTTCTATCGTTCAAGAAATAGAATCTTTTGGTAAGCTTGCCTCTGCTTAAATCTTTTCAGATCTTCCGATCGGTCGGCATATTGGCCGAACTAAACGGAAAAATAGAGTTCTTCATGGTTTGCTTTACATCGAGTTACTGATTGGATCGAATCCTATGACTGAAATAAAAGCTTATTCCGCAACTGAACCAAAAGCACGGATCTCTGCTACCACAATTGAACGCCGTCCCGTAGGTCCTGAAGATGTGAAAATGGATATCGAACACTGTGGGGTTTGTCACACCGATATACATTTTGTGAATAACGATTGGGGAATGACTCATTACCCTGTTGTTCCAGGACATGAAATCGTTGGCCGAGTTACGGAAGTTGGAAAAGAAGTCACCAAATTTAAGGAAGGAGACATTGCAGCGATTGGCTGTCTTGTTGATTCTTGCGGGAGTTGCTCAAATTGTGAAAAAGGCCTCGAGCAGTACTGCCTGAGTGGATTCACTGCCACTTACAACTCTGAAACCCAAGATCCTGAGGGCTTCACTTATGGGGGTTACTCTCAGTCCATAGTCGCTCAGGAATCGTTTGTTCTTAAAGTTCCCGATACACTGAGCGGTCCTGGTATCGCTCCACTCCTTTGTGCAGGGATTACCACCTACTCTCCTTTAATGAATTGGGGCATTGGGCCCAACAGTAATGTGGGGATTATAGGACTTGGAGGGCTTGGTCACATGGGAGTTAAATTTTCCCACGCTCTTGGTGCTCATACCACCATGATTACTTCAACGGAACAAAAAGGGGAAGACGCACGACTTTTGGGTGCCGACGAGGTGCTTCTTTCAAATTGCCCAGAGTCTATCGCAAAGAATTCGGGCAGCTATGACTTTCTTTTAAATACGATTCCAGTAAATCACGACCTCACTCCCTATCTTGAGCTCCTCAAAACCAATGGCACGATGTGCGTAGTTGGTGCAGTAGAACCCCTTAGCCAAGTGAATGCAGCTCAGCTGATTTTTGGCAGGCGATCGCTCGCTGGATCTCTAATCGGAGGAATTGCAGAAACACAGCAAATGTTAGATTTCTGTGGTCAAAACAATATACTTTCTGAAGTGGAGGTTATTCGTATGGATCAAATCAATTCAGCCTATGAAAGAATGCAAAACAATGATGTAAAGTATCGTTTTGTGATCGACTTATCCACTATTTAGTAAATCTAAAAACTTGACCTGATTTCTTCTTTAACCTTCAGGAAGTTCATATCCTCTATTTTAGTCATATTGAGAATCTACTCTGACCAGCTTAGATAAATGAATACTTATTAGATAAATGGACAGAAGGGTGTAAAGTTTTATTAAAAGTGAAAAATTATACCCCTCATTCTATGGTCTAGATTGTCAGTCTTTCCCAAAGACAGCAGAAGACCAATTAGACCTCCGTTAATCTCTAATCAATTTTAGAAAAACGATTGGTTAGAAAGGGGTTGTCTACCTTCTTACCTAATTCTTTCATGTGTTTCACATACCTCTTAGCTAATTCTTCCATAAGCGTTGTGTTATCTATGTTTACAGAGGCCATAAAGGTATCACTGTCTCCTTTACGGGCTACAACATATGTTTCGGAAACTGGATGAAAACGAGTAATGACAATGCTCTCTCCTTTACTCACCTCAACACTTGCACTTAGGGTAAGGTCAGACAGTGTTACAGGCTCATTTACTACATTCACAACACATGGGAACGCCAAAGTGGAGTTAGAAACTGCCCAACTTTTAATTTTATCTAGAAAGTCTTGGGGGATAAGAGGTAAATATAATTCAGATGGGCTAATTTCAGCTATGATATCATCTTCTGCTTGAGCTTCTTCTTCCAAACTTATTAAAGCAGCCAATTCCTGTTCGGTCTTGAATAGTTCAGACTTGAGGGAGTCGTTTTCATAATTTCTCTCACTCAGAAGTTCCTTAAAACTGACAAGTTCAGCAGATACATTCTCCTTATCAGTAACAAGTTTCTTGTTTGCCCGAACGAGCATATCGTTTTCAGCTTCCAATTGTTTTTTAAGGTCTAGATAGAAGTACTCGTTTTTTTTGAAACCATCTAGTTCATCCTGTAAGGCAGATATGGTAGCAGGTGCTTGATGATCAATAGAATTATATAAACCTAACATTCCAATGATGGCCAAGAATGCGACTGCCAGACTGGTCATTGAGATTGAATTGAACTTAGAACGCTTGCTTACCTTTTCCTTCCTGGCGCGGGTGGCATGATTGAGGGAGTCCACACGGTTCTGAAGTTCTTTCAGTGCCGAGGTTTTTAGATTATCTTCTTGTGATGCAACGCGTAGGCTAGAAATTGCATCTTCAAGGTCCATTTTCACCTGAGATACAACCGTATTTTCTTTTAGTAAACGATCCGCGAGCAAGCCTGCCAAATTTAAACAAAGTTGACCTGCAATGGTTCCATGACTTCCAATGAAAGCAAGAAGCTGGTCATGGTCCATCCTCCAAAGGATACAAAGACCATGGGTTTCGGATGTAGCGGATGCGATATGCCCTCTCAGAAAGGCAACCTCTCCAAAGGTATCACCAGTTCCAAGATCAGCAATAATTTGCTGCTTACCCTTTTCGTCCCTCTTGGAAAGTTTAACAGAACCCGACACGATGAGGTAAAGAAAACGCTGCTCATCACCCTCACGGGCAACTAACTCATCTTCAGCAAGCAACCATTCACCTTCAGAGATCAATGACTTAGCGTCTTCTGGCTCTAAATTGTAGCAAAGACCAGTGGATGGAAGTTCATACCCAGCATCCATAAGATCTTCTTCAAATAATGTTTTCATTTATTATGATATTTAAAATATATTGTATCGAAAAATTAGGTATAGAAAATCTAGCACACAATATTTGTGCATTGATTATGCCACATCATCCAAACACCCCATTTTGTTGATTAATTTTTGCTAACCGATTCCGATTAAAAAATCATATCTCTTTTAATATATCAAATTTTAGATCGAATCAAGCGACAAGGACGCACTTCTTTGTTTTTTCAAGAATAGATAAGAGGCTAAGTTTTCCCTTATAGATTGCAACTCCGGCAGATCTCTTCCAAAAATTTTCTCCGCTCATGAGCAAACATCTTAAAACGGTTACCATTATCCTGCTTGCCTCCTTTGGCCTCTCGCAACTGAGTGCTCCTGCTCTATCTCTGTGGCCTACCTTGGTCGCCTTAATCACAGTGGTACTTTTTCGAAGTGCACTGGGTGGGTTATTCCTTGGTGCAATTTCCGGAGTTATTCTTATGGCCAATGGG
>JAYNZN010000064.1:0-4102 GCA_038103695.1 Opitutales bacterium | reverse complement strand
TTGCTCGTTGGTCTCCCAGGTAAAGGAGAGTTGAAAAAGTAACAGGCACCAGGGCGGAAGCAGGGCAAGGGCACCTAGCCAAACTTTCCACTTTGCAGGCGGACCGGAAAGGTCTGGTTTAGTAGCAGTTGTAGAAATGTAAGGGGCGGTGCTCACGAGATGGTTAGAATTGTGAGGGGAAGAGGGCTTGTAGGCTTTCTTTTTCGGCACGGTCCATCTGGGCGAAACTTACATTTTCACTGAGGATGATCGCTTTTTCTGAATCCTTATTTAGGCGATAAATTTGAGAAGCTATGTAAGACCACGCCCCCCTTGAATTTCTCCACTGACGCCAATCTTCCGGTCTGCCTAGAGCCACTAGTGCTTTATCTGGTGCACTGTTTCTTAGATGGGCTAGGGCTAAAGTAATACGTGCTTGTGGAAGATTAGTTTTACTGACTAGCAAATCTGCTTTTTCTATGAATTTGCTAAGGTTAACAGACGGAGAAATTAGACTGGGATCGAGAAGATTGAGGTAGATCCTAGAAACTTGTAAATTGAGGTCATCAGGATTTATTTTTGACATATGTTCTATCCACTCGATGAGTTTATGTAATGGAGCCGACCCTGCCCGATGTTGAAGCAACTTACTTAGGGCATATCTTCTGTGGATTGATTGATCGATAAGATTTTCTAAAATATGGGCTAGACCACGAATATCATTCGAAGACTCAAGATAAAAGCAGACTGCTCTTACTTTACGAGGATCGTCACCTAAAAGAGGAATAAGCCTATCAAGAACGTCAATCGACTCATCATATTTTCCTTGCAGTGAAAACGCACGTGCCTCAATCACCATTCTCCAGAGAGTAGAAATCATGGGAGCATTGGCTACTTCGGCATGAATACTTTCCAGTTCACCTTGTTGAGCAAGAGCATTCATTCGAATTTTAAATAGATTTTCATCTACTCGTGCTTTGGAAGGTGGAAGAAATTCTAAGATTGCTGAGAACTCATAAAGTCTCGCAAGCCATCTAGAATAAATGAAAAGCTCTTTAGCATTTGTCAGATCAAATAACTTCGAACACTCCCTAATGATATTTTCTTTTTCGGAATCTTGATTCGATACCGCATATTGCAGTGCATGAATACGCAAGTAGTCGATAGGTTTGCTTTGTGGGTTTGAATTCAGGAGTTCGATGCACTTTTGTAGGCTATTTGCTGACAGTGGGTTTAATAAGTGCAGCAATGTCATGTGCCTAATAGCTTCCACTCCAATGTCGTTTCTTTGAGCACTTAATGAAGCTAAGGCTTTACCGACTTCAATTAATTTTGAGTCGTCTTTAAGGTGAACGGTTAATCGAGCAAGGAGGAAAACTCCTTGAGGATGAAGGGGGAATTCGTCTAACAATTTAGATAATTTTACATGAGCTTCTTCAGGTTTCCCTGTTTCTGCCAATAATTCACAAAATATTAAAATATTGTCAGGATTGTTAGCCCATTCCGATACCTGCATCAAAATATTGACTTGTCCGTATGCGATTTCTCCGGAAATTCTTCGATCATTCAGAGTAAGATCTTCATTCTTCAGGGTAGCTAAGCATTTAGAAAGTAATTCAGATCGATTTTCTGAGTCATTTTCATTTCCCAAAGCTTTTGACCAAAGAAGGAGAGCCTGTGCGGGATGAGTACGAAAGCGGAGCCTGATATAGTTTAAGAGTACCTCTTGGTCTGAAGGGTTTAATAAATGAGCAAGTCTGCCCCGTCCGACTCCTTCATCCAGTAAACCACCGGCATTATCGATAGTTTCATCAAGGTAGATCTTCGATTGCTGAAAAAGTATGTTGGATTTCCTAACACGAATCTTAGGAAGGTAAAAATCGACTGTAAAAAATGCAGTACCAAAAATAGCCAAGGCAAAAAGTGCAAATATGTAACTTATGTTCAATCCAAACATTGTTTATTTGAGTGAAGCAGTTGCCAAAGGTTGAAAGATAATTAAGCTACCGCCCTTGGCCGTTTGCTGAAGACAAAGCCAATCTTCAAGAGAAACTGATATGTAATCTGGCAAAAATTACCCAGTGCCAATCGGGTGAGCACTGGGAAAGTCTAATTGTTGTTCGTCAATTTCAACTACGGTTGGACGACCAAGAATTTCAAAAAGAACACGCACACGCTCCCTCGCTGGAATAAGTTGTGTGACTACGCCTTCCCCTCCTTTGAAAATACCTGACATAACTTTTATCTTATCACCAATCTTATGAGGTTGGTCGGGGATTTCGACAATTCCGTCAGGAGAGAGTAAACGTAATTCAATCATAACCTGAGGAGAGACATGTACCGGTACCTCTTTTCTCCTAACAATGTATGCGACACCTCGAGCATAATGAACATTTCTCAAGTGTTCGACAGGATCAAAGCGGGCAAAGAAGTAGCCTGGGAACAAAGGTTTAAGCGGATCAGACTTTGCTTTTCTTTTTCGCATAGTACGGGGCAGAAAAACTTCGACCTGATCTAGAGTAGACAAGGTTGCAGCGGCAACCATTTCCTGTCTCGGTTTTGCCCGCAGGCAATACCATCCTAAAGACCAATCTTTCATGTTTCCATCGTCTAAATTCATTTCAGAATTTTAATAATCCTGCGAGTGCAGGCAGTAGACGACTACTTGCTTTTGTTAGTTTTTTCAGCTTTTCAATTCTAATTTGATAGAATTCGTCAGCATGGTGATCGGTAGAAGGAATGACGCTCTCCATTCTTTCTATTCTTTCTTTCGCACTCTCCATATGGGGTGTGATTTCTTCCTTGATGAAATTGGCGAAAAGTCTTCTGAATTCAGTTTCAGCAATATAATGATCCCGGCGGTCACCAGGCATATAAGATGTCCGAACAGCTTTTAAAGAACGCAAGGTTTTAAGCCCTTGGCTCGCTGTACCGAGACTTATTCTAAGCCTCTTTACAATCTGATCCATAGGTATGGGGTCCCTTGAAAAATAAAGCAGGCCATATATTTCGCCAACTGACTTAGGCATGCCTAGCATACTCATCATGCGAACAAAAAAGTCGATGGACTCAATTTCTAATTCTTTGAAAGAGATTGAGTTTTTTTGTTGGACTGGTTTGGGCGTGGAGTAGGCCATCAATTTCAAAGCTTTCAAAAAAAAATGAAATTAGCAAGGGATTAAAATACAGGGTGATTAAGTGATAAATTTAATCTTATACATAATTCTCCACTTGATTGAATGAAATTCTTTTAATATTTTCAAAGAATGACTAACCCGCGCGATCAAGGTCATTCACTACTTCATAGGCTAAGTTTATTGGCTTTAGTCTTTGTTTGGTTTTGGGCATCTCTTGATGTTTGGGAGAATTGGGAACTTTCTCTCATCACGCTCCCTTGGAATTATGCCTTGGTTGCGATGGCAGGATTGCTTGTTGCAACATTTGGCTCATTACAAAATTATGGTGCTTTTTACATTAAGAATGGTTGGCAGCGTGTCCGAGAGTCAATAAACAAGGCAAACTTCCAAACTGCATTAATCGCTTTTTTTGTATTTGCTTCTTATTTTGCGACTAAAGATAACGAGACGAGTCGCTTATTCTTGGCATTTTACATTGTAATTTGTTGGCCCTTGTTAATCGGAGCCAATTTCGCTTTACCGGGAATTTTTAAAAGAGTAATTGGATTTAGAGGATCGAGTCGGGAAAGTTTGCTCATTGGTAATCCTCACTCTGTGCAAGATCTTAACCTATGGATGAATCAACAAACCTCTAATGGGTTTTCATTTTGTGGTGTTTTTTCTACCTCCAAAAGAGAAACCAAAATTGTGCCTGGTTTAAAAGATCTTGGATATTTTGATGAGTTGGAGGGATTCTTAAAGGAGAACCGGGTGCACCAGTTGGTGGTGTTGCCCGACCGTCTGATGGATGATTGGGTGAGTCGGGTCGCTGAGCTGGCTACGCAATATGGTTGCCGTGTCTTGATCTACAACAATTTATCAGGCTTGTTTGATGCCCGGTTGGTATTTATGGAGGAGTCGGGAAGGCAATTCTTCACTTTACTAAATGAACCCTTGGAGAGCCCATTTAATCAAATGGTCAAAAGGTGCTTCGATCTATGTTTGAG
>JAYNZN010000032.1:0-21370 GCA_038103695.1 Opitutales bacterium | reverse complement strand
TAAAATGTCTGGTATTTACCCACTGGTATTCCTTCCGAAAACACCGCTTTCAATCGAATATTACTTTTGATAGGAATCTCACCAAAATCGACTTTAATGTCTCTACTGAGTTCCGAGTAGCGAAAAACTTCGGAATGCGATAAGGGATAGTAGAGGGTAAAATTACCGTCCAGTTCATCGTTTTTGAAGTTTTTTTGGTATATCAGTTCTCCCGCTTTCCCATAGGCGGTAAAAGTTCCTTCTCTTTTCCCCATATTATAGGAACCGCTTAATCTTTTAATTCCTTTTTTTTGCCAAAATGAAAAAGTTCCGTGCCTCAATCCATTTACGAATCCTACCTCAAAACGCTTTTGTCCATTGTTATACTTGCCAGATACTCTGCCCACTCGACCTTGGCCGAAAGGCTTTGAATTTCCAATTTTGTAGAGAATTTGATTCCCAAAAGAATCCTTTCTGTATTCAACATCCTTTTCGTCCACTCGCTCGTCTTTGGAACATCCAATCATTGTCCATGCAAATAGAGCTGCAACAATGCAGTGAACAGAATAGATTTTAGTTTTTCTGGGAAACACGATTGGTTGTATTTATTCCTCCTAGGCTCATTTCGGCAATGGAAAATTTATCTTATTCTTTCCCGGGCTTGGGTTGCAATTTCCATAATATCATTGGCTGGAAGGGTTACGAGGGCAGAGGGTCTGCCCCCTTCTTTTCTGTATACACTTACACCTATCCAATTTCCAGAAGTGTTAAAAACTGGACACCCCGGACTTAGGTTTTCGATCACGAAATAATCTCTAGGTTTGTTAATCACCGCATTCACCCATCCCCTTTGCAGGGTTGGTTGGCGGTAAAGATTCCTTCCCAACTTTCCAAGGGAAACCACTTCATCTAAGGGTGCGGGTGGAGAGTTGTTAAGTGAATCACATTCCACATGTGCAAAAGAGATAGGTTCACCGTTTTCTTCTGATTGAGCTAAGGGAATGACGAAAGCCAGGTCGAGGTCTTCATCTTTCAGGGTAAATTTTGCTGGAATTTCTGAACCATCGTCCTGAAGAATCATGACCTCAGAATAATCCACATTAATGTCACCCACATTGCGCATGCGAGACCGTATCGACTCGGTAGGATCCATGGTATGCAAAGATAAGACCGTTAAACCATCCGGGTGAAGGACGGTTCCGAGGGCTTCAAGCTTTCTTTCTGATGGAGGATAACTTCTTCCATTGGCACTTACCTCGATCTTAACAATAACCGACACCCAGGTAACGCAGTCAGCCTTTTTGTTGAGGATATCCAACCATGTGGACCTGGGGTTTTCTCCCCATCCTAATAGTGGGACTAGTAAGAAAAAAAGAAATGTCAGGGAGATTCGATGCATACGAATGGTAAAATATGTTTTCACTAAGAATTAAGAAGGGTCCCAAGTTGGTTCCACCTTGATGTAAAGAGTATGTATACCCCGTTTGATAAAGAAGGTCACATTCGCGGGCTGTTCTTGGGTTACATCCAACATAATGTCTTTAAAATTTTTAACAGATTGCACTTCTATTTGGTTGATCGAGAGCAACAAATCTCCTTGTCGTAGACCAGCCAAAGAAGACCATCCTGCTGGTTCCACATTCTCCACCACTAGGCCCTTTGAATCTTTTTCCAGTCGGTGGAACACCCGGTCAGCGAAGGAAAGTTCACGCACGGTAAATTCCAGTGATTTATCCTCGTGCTCAGGAAGTTCCAATGAGGGTGTGGGTCGTTTGGTTAGGGTAGCCGTCCAACTAATTTCTTTTCCTTCCCTTTGCCCATCTAGAGATACCATCGCATCCGTTTTGTATTGTTTGATCATATTTCCAAATACCTCGTAATCTTCCGGCTTGTTTGCGTTAATGATCTGGCCATCTAGGCGGAAGAGCAAATCTCCGGTCAGTAGTCCGGCCCTTTCGGCAGGGGTATCTGGAAATACCTGGGAAATACGAATGCCCCGTCCATTTCTTCCCAACCCTATCGCCTCGGATAAATCCCGAGTGATCACTTGCGTACGTATACCTAGCCAAGGTTTCCATGCCTCGAACGGACGAGTTTCTTCCGGAGTAGGCCCAATTTTGATGACAGTAAGAAAACTTGCCAGGTCTCTTTCAAAACGAATAAGGACAGGCACCGGTTCAGTTTTATCCTGTAATATCTCTTTGCTTATCTTAACAAGGTCAGCCACGGAATGAATGGGTGAATCATTTGCGGCCATGATAACATCTCCCCGCAAAAGATTGGGCTTAGCACTAAAGGAGGGCCCACCAGGTGCCACGGAATGAACTTGGGCACCAAGAAGATCGGCACGTCTGGATTCGAGAGAGGACATCATAGTAAAATCCCTTAGGGTTAAACCCCAACTTTTCACTTCCTGCTCTCTTTGAAATGCAGGTTCCCTAAGAAGGGTTTTTAAGTTCCACTTTCTACCATTCCCTTCACGGATACCCAAAATCTCTACATTTTTCCCAGCCGGGATTGATCCTGTCAGCTGGTTAAACAGGGGGATATCTTCTGGAATTCGAGCGTGTACCGATTGTCCTGAAAAGTGAGTGATGATATCCCCGGGCAAAATGCCTGCATTTTCAGCTGGAGAGCCAGGAATAATTCCGGAAATAAGAATACCGTCTTGGCTTTCATCAAGAACTGGCTGGCATTCGAATCCACACCAAGATCTTCGAATATACCCATGTTCTGCCAGTTCTTTCGCAATGGTTTGAGCGAGGTTGGAGGGAATCGCTCCTCCAAGACTTGCTATCGCCACCTCATTGATGCCAATAATCAAGCCGTTTTCATCCACGAGAGGACCTCCACTATTTCCTGGGAAGATAACCGCATCATGTCCAAGCCAGCGAACCAGTTCCCCCACATTTTCACCATCCAGCCGAAAAGAGCTGCTTTGCTTGGAGATGAGAGCAAGATTGGAAATAATTCCCCGAGTAACGGATTGGGAAAGACCAGCTGGACTACCCATTGCAAAGCAAGTATCGCCAACCCTAACCTTATCTGAATCTCCGAACTGGGCGTGGATAAGAGGGGGGGAGGCGGGTGAGCGTTCAGATAGTCGAAGTCTTAAAACTGCAAGGTCGGTGAGAGCATCTGCTCCTAAAAGATCCGCCCCGATTTCTTCCCCGTTATGCATCCGGCATGTAAGCCTGGTGGCTTTGCCTGCGACATGATGATTTGTAACAACCAGTCCAGTTTTGTCGATGATTACACCACTGCCAGTGGAACCTGATTTAAGCATTCTTCCATTAGATCCTCTTTCAGATACCACTTCTATTCGCACGATGGCTTGATATACAGAGTTGACCTTTTCATTAATCTGAAAGCCTTTTTCCTTGGCATAGGAAATGGATAGGTTTGCCAGTAAGGAAACAGTGAAGATAAAAACAAAAAGACGCATATTTCTAAGGCGTTGCTGGGTCGGGAAAGTGTGGAATATTAAAAAATGAAGAAAAGAGTTTCTTGCCCTTCACTCAATCTGAAGGCAAGAATCAAACTATGCAACAATCATGAGTGAGCCTAGGGAGAAAATGAGTTTATTAACCGCCGGTCAAACTAAGTTATTTGCGGTTACGCTGAGCTGTGGATGTATTTTTTTCCTTCTCCTGCTCACTGGATGGTTTGTAAAAACGGTAGGCTTTTTACTTACTCATTTCTCCTCTGTTTTCTGGCCTTTGGCGATTGCATTTATTCTCACAATTATTTTCAGCCCAATTGTACAACTCGCCAGAGCAAAATTACGATGGGGAAAGAATTTTTCGATCGTTGCCTTGTACATATCCATCCTTGTTGTTGGGACTATAATCACCTGGAGCTTGGGTGGGGAGTTAATCAGACAGAGCAAAGAACTCATCAGTTCTTCGATTGATTGGCCTGACCGAGTGGAAACTCGAATTCGTCAGTCGATGAACCCTACGACCTGGGGTGCGGTTTCTGAAAGTTTTTCCCAGTTTAAAGAGAATTGGAAAGAGGCTTTAGCAGCCCTTGGCCCTGAAGTGCCTAAAATCTCGAAAAATTCTGCTTTGGTCTTGCATGACGCATGGACCAGTTTGCGGGATTTCTTTTCTTCTTTTGCAAGTTTAGCGATTGTGCCTGTGTACTTATTTTACTTCTTGGGCTTTCAAAGAGATAGTCTCGATCATTTGATTGGTCAGTTCAGTTTTTTAAGTACAACAGCCCGTGCCGACCTATTGTATTTAGTTCGTCAATTTAAGGAGATCATTGAGGCCTTTTTTCGTGGTCAATTATTGATTGGTGCTCTGATGGGTGTGGGCTACGCACTTGGTTTTAGCTTGATTGGATTAAAGTTCGGAATTTCCCTTGGGTTATTTTTTGGTATTTTGAATATTGTTCCCTTCCTTGGTTCGATTCTGGGGGTGATTACTGTTTTTCTGGTCGCTTGTTTACAACCGGGGGGAGTTTTCGAAAGCGGGGACTGGTCCCTTGTTTGGGGATGTGGGCTTACTTTTGGAATTGTACAACTTCTGGAAAGCTACTGGCTTAGCCCAAAAGTAATGGGGGACCGTACTGGATTACATCCGGTCATCATTATCATATCCGTTTTTTTCTGGGGAACTGCCTTTGGGGGAATTTTGGGTATGATCCTTGGTATTCCGCTAACCACCTTTCTCATCGTTTTTTGGAGGTTGCTTCGTCAAAAATATTTCCCTGCTTAAGCAACTACATCCTGTAGCACACAAAGCTCTTGTTACCTGAAGTAACCATAAATCAATATCGTGTGCGCAACATTGCCTTGAAAGGATTGATTCCTTGCGAAATGAAAGAGGGATAACCCAACCGACCTCTTGAGCACAAAAGATAAAGATTTCGTTCATCTTCATGTCCACTCCGATTACAGCCTTTTGGATGGGTGCTGTAGGATGGATCGATTGATGGATAGAGCGGTGGAGCTCGGAATGTCAGCCATGGCCCTGACAGACCATGGTAATCTTTTCGGTGCTGTTTCCTTCGTCAAGCAAGCGGAGAAGCGGGGAATTAAACCAATCATTGGATGTGAGGGATATCTTGTTACGGATCATAAAAATGATGAGCGCCCGGGGAGAGAAAATCACAAATCCTACCACCTCGGTCTGTTGGCCAAGAACTTTTCTGGTTATCAAAATCTGTGCAAGGTAGTATCCGATGCTCATGTGGATGGTTTTTACTACCGCCCACGAACCGATTTGGAGACACTAGCTGAACATGCAAAAGGTATGATTGGGTTTACCGGATGTATGCAGGGCTGGGTTCCACAGCTCATTTTACGAGGGGAAGAGGAAGAAGCTGAGCGTGCATTGACACAGATGGTAGACATATTTGGCAAAGAGAATTATTTTGTAGAATTGCATAACCATGGAATTGAAGAACAGGCTCAGTTAGTTCCCAAGTTAATCAAGCTGGCAAAGAAATTTGATCTCAAAACAATTGCCTCCAATGATGTGCATTATGTCCAGGGAGAGGACTGGGCACCTCACGATGCCCTCCTTTGTATTCAGACGGGCTCTAAGTTGGATGACGAAAAGCGAATGCGATACAGTGCTCGGGAATTTTACCTAAAATCCCGGGAGGAAATGAACGAGCTTTTTAAAGAAGTCCCAGAGTCCATTACCAATACTTTTGCCGTAGCTGAAATGTGCGAGGTTAAGCTCCCATTTGGGGAAAATAATTATCCCGTTTTCACTTTACCACCTGAGATCAAAACCGAAGTTTCTGACAATGTGGAGTATTTAAAAAAGCTCTGCATCGATGGCATTCAGGAGCGATATGAAGTGAAATACCTTACGGAATCTGCTCGAGGAGAAGATGAATCACTGGTCAATGAGCTCAGTGAGCGTCTTGATTATGAATTAGGAGTGATTGGAAAGACTGGGTTTAATGACTACTTTCTCATCGTTGCCGACTTCATGAACTGGGCGCGTGAAAATGAAGTCCCAGTAGGGCCGGGAAGAGGGTCGGGGGCCGGTTGTTTGGTTGCCTATGTTCTTGGGATTACCGACATCGACCCCCTGCGTTTTGGATTACTTTTTGAACGTTTTCTTAATCCGGAAAGAGTGTCTCCACCGGATTTTGATATCGATTTTTGTATGCGTCGCAGAGCAGAGGTTATCGAGTATGTCCGAGAGAAATACGGTAGGGATTGTGTGGCCAATATTATAACCTTTGGAACTTTTGGGGCGAAAATGGTGGTGCGGGATGTGGCGCGGGTTCGAGACCTTCCTTATGCCGAGGCTGATAAACTGGCCAAGATGATACCCGACGATTTGAATATTTCTTTGGACGATGCTTTGGCTAAAAGCCCTGAACTTGCTTCCGAATACGAAAAAAACCCAGTCGCCAAACAGATTTTTGATACTGGACGGGTCATTGAGGGAATGGTCCGAAATTCTGGGACCCATGCCGCCGGAGTCATTATCGCAGATCGTCCTTTGCGTGAGTTGGTTCCATTAACGACTCAGGATGGTGTCCTTACGACCCAGTACCCAAAGGATCCAGTGGAAGATCTCGGCCTGCTCAAAATGGATTTCCTCGGTCTCAAGACCTTAACTGTTATTGCCGAAGCAGAAGCTCATATTCGTAAGAAGACAGGAATGGAAAATTTTCGGGTCACAGATGCCCCCCTGGAGGATGAGCTTACCTTCACCCTACTTAATGAAGCTCAAACGATTGGAGTATTTCAATTGGAATCTGAGGGTATGCGCCGGTTGTGTCGCCAGATGACAATTTCCAATGTAGATGAGATTATTGCTTTGATCGCTCTTTACCGCCCCGGTCCCATGGATTGGATTCCCGACTACATTAAAGGCAAAGAAGATCCATCCACCATCCAATTTCCTCATCCTTTGCTGGAAGATGTTTGTGCAGAAACCTATGGGGTCATGGTTTATCAGGAGCAAGTCATGGAAGCGGCCAGACGCATTGCTGGATACACCCTCGGCGGAGCCGATATTCTTAGGCGGGCCATGGGTAAGAAAAAGCCTGAGGAAATGGCTAAGCAGCGACAGATCTTTGTGAAAGGAGCCAAAGAGGTGAATGGTATCGAATCTAAGAAAGCCAATGATATCTTCAACATTTTGGAAAAGTTTGCTGGATATGGATTTAATAAATCTCACTCCGCGGCTTACGGAATCATTAGTTATCAAACCGCTTATCTAAAAGCGAATCACCCTGTGGATTTTATGGCAGGTGTCCTTGCTTGTGAACTTGGGAATTCTGATAAACTTGCCCACTTTTTGGCAGAATGTCACGAGATGGGAATCTTAGTTCTTGGCCCAGATGTGAATGAGTCTGGTGAAAATTTTACTCCTATTGATGGAGTGGGGGATGAGCTAGGTTCGATTCGGTTTGGATTATCTGCGGTGAAAGGAGTGGGAGATGTGGCGGGTAAGTGTTTGGTTGAGGAAAGGGAAAAGAATGGGCCATTTTCGAGTTTTATAGATTTGGTGGAACGGGTGGATGGAAAAGCCGCCAACAAACGGGCTTTGGAATGCCTGATCAAGTCTGGTGCGTTTGATGCCCTGCATAACAATCGTGCTGCCCTTCTTGCCGATTTGGACCGTGCGATGGGGGAAGCCCAGTTACGGCGAAAAGACCGAGAAGTCGGTCAGGTAAATCTTTTTGATATGATGGCGGACGATGAGCCTGAGTCCAAAAAAACGGATGATCATTATGGTGTTTCTTCCCAGACCAATGTTCCGGAGATGGACGAGCTTGAGAAACTGCAATTGGAGAGAGAGCTTTTGGGATTATTTCTCACCGGTCACCCGGTCGACACGCTTTGCGGAATTGGTCCTTTGCTTGATAATTTAAAATCTTCTGACTTGGAAACATTGGAAGGTAAGCGTTCCTTCCGGCTTTGCGGAGTGATGGCAGAGATTGAAAGAAGATATACCAAGAAAGATTCCAAGCCTTGGGCCCGGTTTAATCTGCTTGCCAAGGAAAAGGATTTTTCACTCCCGATGTTTTCTGAAGCCTTTGAGCAGTACGGCAGCCGATTGGAGCAGTCCAAGATTATGGTGGTGGAGGGAATTGCCTC
Organism: Opitutales bacterium; assembly: GCA_038103695.1. Taxonomy (GTDB): domain Bacteria; phylum Verrucomicrobiota; class Verrucomicrobiia; order Opitutales; family Seribacteraceae; genus Chordibacter. Next base: position 13,314 of record JAYNZN010000032.1, on the reverse strand, counting down.
CCGCCGTGACGGCGAAACTCGTATAAATGTGACCAAGGTTTGGGGCGTGGATGAGACCTTGGGCAAGTTTGTCGAAGAAATAACCTTTTTGATCGATCCCGAGCATCCCGAGGCTACAGCATTTTCAGAAGAACTTTTTAAGCAGGGAGAACAGGGGAGGGGGCGTGCCCAGCTCACACTTGCATATGCTCGGAGTCGGGATAAAGAGGGAGTGGTAGTGGAAACAGATGGTCGCTTTCGTTTACCTATGAGTCTCGAAAATTTTCGAAAGTGGAGGTCCCGTTCCTGCGTTTTGGGTGCCAGGCTAAGAATTACCGAGCCCGATCCACCTCCTGAAAATCGTTTTGCGAAGAGAAGCGCTGGATAGCCTATTGGTTTGGCCATTCTTCCCGCTTGACGAACCCTATAAATTTGCTAGTTTTCTATCTTTTGTCTCATTATGTCTATAGAAATTAAGTTACGCAAAGGCGAGCCCATGGATCGGGCCATTCGTCGTTTGAAAAAAACCCTAGATCGTGAAGGAACTATCCGCGATGTACGAGCCAAGCGTTACTTCGAAAAGCCCTCAGACAAAAAGCGTCAGGCACGCAAAGTCGCTGCTTTTACCCAAATGCTGCGCACCCGTTACGAAAAAATGTAGCATTACGGTTTTGCCGAGAAATTTTTCTCGTCAAAAACAAGACATTTATTTAGGCATATTAGTCAATGTCTCAGTTGACTAAAAGAAAAGTCGTCAGCCTCAGAAGGGAGTGGCGCCTCTTCGATAAAGACGATTCCAGCTCAAAAGAATTTTTGGAGCTTTGTGAACGGATGTTAGATGTTGGGGAATTTTTATTGGCCCACGATGTTGCCCGGGCTGGTTTGCTTAAAGACAAAGGGCATCGTGAATTATCTCAACGGTCTGCGTTTGCCCTATCCAAAGCAGGTTCGCCTGCCTTGGCTGCCTCCACGCTTGAGGAGTTAGTTTCCTCGGGTATCCGAGATGTTGAAACACTCAGCCTATTGGCGAGTTGTTATAAAGACCTATGTGAGTCTTCTACAGATCCAGATAAAAAACAGGAGTTTGCTGACTTAGCGATCGCCCGTTACGAACAGGGCTTCTTTAGTAATGGTTCCCTATCAAGCGAACAAACAAAGGCAGATAATCTTTATTATCCATGTATCAATGTAGCCTTCATGCACTTCATTTGCATGAACTATGCAAAGGGCCGTGAATACGCCGAAAAAGCCAGAGATCTTTGTCAGGAAATAAAAGATTCAGGAAATTCTTATTATTGGGTACAGGCAACGATTGCCGAAGCCTATTTGCTTCTTGGGGAAATTAAACAATCTATGTCTGCTTATGAAGAAGCAGTTTCGATGGACGATGCCCAACCTTCTCATGTGGCCAGTACGCGGAAGCAGGCTTTGCAAATTTGTAATCTTTACGAGGATGATTCGATCGGGAAAAAACTAGATTCCGTTTTCCCCACACTTGGAATTGTTGCTTGCTCGGGTCATTTAATTGATTCACCCGGAAAGAATCGTCGATTTCCGCAGGAAGCGGAGGAGATTGTACGATCTAAAATCGAAAAAAAACTCAGTGAGATTGGAGCAACTTGTGGATACAGTTCAGCAGCCTGTGGCACCGACATCCTTTTTCTTGAGGTGATGGCGGAAAGAGGTGGAGAGACTCATATTTTTTTACCTTTCCGTAAGGATGAATTCATCCAAACAAGTGTGCAGCGCGAGGGAACAGATTGGATCGATCGCTTTGAGAAAGTGTTGGATAAAGCGACTTCCGTTCATTATGTGACCAATGAGGGATATTATCAGGATGATACCCTCTTTTCATTTTGTAATGATGTAATGCTTGGATTTACTGCGATGAGAGGAAGGGGCTTAAATGAGGATCCCCACCTTCTCCTCTTTTGGGATGGTAATTCTGGTGAAGAAGGCGGCACTGGAGATGTAGCTGAATCTTGGAGTAAGACATTTAGTGAGCCCATTGTCATATGTGCCAATGAAGTGCTTGATGAACTTGACGACGCAGCACCTGCACCCATTCAGGAATTTCCTGTGAACCCGGCTCTCAAAACAAGTTTTGGAGATTCAGATCATGCCATGCGCTCCGTCAAGACCATGTTGTTTGCTGATGTGCAAGGTTTCACCTCAGTTCACGAAGATATGACGCCTAAATTTGTGGATGCATTTCATGGCAATGCGGCAAGAATTATGGAGGAATTAAACTGTAAGCCCGCCTTTGTTAATAGTTGGGGAGATTGTTTTTTTGCTGTATTTGAAGATCTCAATGATGCACTAAAGCTTGCCGTTTCTCTTAGAGATTTTTTCTCGCAGAAACAATGGCCAGAACTCACTGCAGAGGGAAGTATGGATGTTCGAATCTCCATGCATGCTGGCCCAGTCTATGAAGAATTTGATCCTTTGCTTAAAAAGAGAAACTTTTTCGGTCAGCATGTAAACCAGGCAGCACGCATCGAACCGATCGTTCTACCCGGTTCAGTCTTTGTATCTGAAACTGTTGCCGCTTTGATTTCTTATCGTTACCAGGATTTCGACTTTGAATACGCCGGCAACCTCGAATTAGCCAAGGGTTTTGGTGCCTATCCCGTCTACATTCTCCAAAGAAAAGGAAAATAGATGAGCACCGTTACCAAACACTCTGCATCGGATGTACCGGCTCCATTCGAGGCCTATTCAGGAGAAGGTCCACATGTTTTTGTAAGCTATGCCCATGCTGATAAACTGGTCGTTTTTGATGCCATGCGCCAGTTATATGATAAGGGGGCAAATATTTGGTACGATGAGGGCATTCAACCAGCAGGGGAATGGGTTGAGGAAATTGCGAGTGCAATTAAAAATTCTGTTCTTTTTCTTGTATTTATCTCCCCGCGTTCGGTTGATTCACGATATGTTCGGAGTGAGGTGGGATATGCACTCTCGGAAAATAAAGAAATCCTCACCATTCTGGTTGAAGATACCGAGTTGCCTGCCGGCTTAGCCCTCTGTTTACAGCAATATCAATCCATCACTCTCAATGAGGATGGATGGAAGGAAAAAGCCCTCAAGGCCGTTTTTCAACGGATGGAAGAATCTGGTGCCGAAAAACCATCTGCCCAGACAGACCGCGGCGAGGATGAGGTGGATCATGGCGAAATCCTTTGGCGGGCCTGGCAAAATGCACGGGCACAGCAGATCAATCGTCTTCAATCGCGGATGGAGGTTCCGGTCGAGGAAGCCGTTCCTCCTGAACAAACTTCCGAAGAGGTGTTGGATGCCCCCTCTACAGACATCGCAGTTCCTGAAGAAAAACCCAGGCATCCAGTTGCGGTTAAAGTGGAGGTTGCTCCCCCTGCTTCCGAAGAAGTGGAAGAAGTTAAGGAAGAACATTTTGATCATAATGTGGGGCAAATGTCTTGGATTCCGGGCGGAGAGATTACCATCAAGGTGCCGTATTCTGATGAGTCCAAAGTTGTGGTCGTAAAGCATGGATATTGGATGTCACAATTACTGGTTACTCAGGAAGTTTACGAAGCGATCATGGGAAATAACCCAAGTTTCTTTGACGGGATGAGTGGCGGGCATGAATTGAACCTGCCTGTAAATAATATTACCTGGCTGGAAGCGGTTTCTTTCTGCAAAGCACTTACCATTCTTGCCCAGCAACATGGGAGCTTGCCAGAAAAATATGAATATCGCTTACCTACTGAAGTGGAATGGGAATATGCCTGCCGTGCGGGCACCACTACAGACTATTATTTTGGTGATGATCCACATGAGCTTCAGGATCATGCATGGTTTCGAGGAAATAGTATGAAAAAAATACATCCAGTGGGGGGTAAAATGCCTAATCCTTGGGGTTTATTTGATCTGTATGGAAATGTTCGTGAATGGGTAGGTAATTCATTTGTAAATACTTTGCTTAATGATTCCGAACAGGATGAGTTTCGCATAAGTCGTGGAGGTGCGTACATGAAGCCAGCCGTTGAATGCCGGTCTTCTTCTCGCTCCACAAATTCCTTAAATCACCGGTTTCGTAACCTAGGTTTTCGCCCCGTGCTTGCCCGGGTTTTACGCTAGACCCAGTCATTCGGAATTCTCGTATGTGAATTTCCGTTGTCTTTACAAAGGAGATCATGCATTTTTCTCCCTTTTGTCATGAGCGAACAAAACAAATCTTCTACTCCCCTGGACGGTAGTGATCAGGTGGCGGTGCGCCAATCCAAGTTGGAGGCCTTGCGGGAATCCGGTAATGATCCATTTCTTGCCAACTGGGAGCAGACCCATGTTTCGAAAGAAGCCGTGGCCATGCTTGGCGAAGAGGAAGAAACGGGCCCTGAGGTTTCAGTAGCCGGGCGGATTGTGGCCTTTCGACTAATGGGCAAGGCTGCCTTCCTCAAGGTTCTGGATCGCGACGGTCGCATTCAGGCATATGTTCGCCGAGATGAAATAGGGGATGAGGCTTATGCTCTATTCAAAAAGTTGGATCTGGGTGATTTTATCGGTGTCCGTGGCCCTCTCTTTCGAACCAAGACCGGAGAGGTCACGGTGCGGGCAAAAGAGTACCGTCTGGTATCGAAAGCCCTTCGTCCGCTTCCGGAGAAATGGCATGGTCTCAGTGATAATGACCAAATTTATCGTCAGCGTTATTTGGACTTGGTGGTCAATGATGAGTCCCGTGAACGATTCAAGGCCCGTAGTCATATAATTCGGGAAATCCGCGAGTTTATGTGGGCACGAGACTTTATTGAGGTGGAAACACCTATGCTGCAGTCGGTTTCCGGCGGGGCAGCAGCTCGCCCATTTCGCACTCATTTCAATGCACTAGATTGTGATTTTAACCTTCGTATTGCCTTAGAGTTACACCTCAAACGTATGCTGGTTGGTGGATTTGACCGCGTATTTGAAGTCGGGAGGGTATTTCGTAATGAAGGACTTTCCCGCCGCCATAATCCAGAATTTACGATGCTTGAGGCGTACCAAGCCTATACCGACTATCGTGGAATGATGGAACTTACACGCTCACTTATCCAACAAGTCTCAGAGCGTGCCCTGGGTACCTTGCAGCTCGAGCGTCCGGAAGGAGAAATTATTGATCTTTCTGGAGAGTGGAGGGAAGCAAAGTATAAAGATCTCATCATCGGTGCGGTTGGGCGGGATGACTGGTTCGAACTTCCCAAGGCTGAAAAGCTACAGAAGACCAAAGAGCTTGGGATAGAGGTCGATCCAGAGTTGGAAGATTTTGAGGTAACCAATGATGTGTTTGAAAAAATAATTGAGCACACGCTCATCCAGCCGACTTTTGTCACCCATATTCCTCGTGAGCTTTGCCCTTTGGCTAAAATTACCCAGTCTGACCCCTCTACCATTGATGTTTTTGAATTATGTATAAATGGGCAGGAAATTGCCCCGGCTTATTCGGAGCAAAATGATCCTGCTGTCCAGCGGGAAGCTTTTCTAAAGCAGGTAGGTGAGGAAACTCAGGAACTCGACGATGATTTTCTTTTGGCTCTTGAACATGGGATGCCGCCTGCAGGTGGTATGGGAATGGGGATTGACCGCCTGGTCATTTTTCTTACCAAAGCAGCCAACATCAGGGACACTATATTATTCCCCACTCTTCGGCCTCTTTAATGGCGTATAGGCAGAACTGATGCTTCTCATGGCCTATTGATTCTATGAGCAAGCAAGGAGAGGGCAGTGTGGTGGTCATTAAGCCAATTTGGTGGAGGCATAGCTGCTTTACTTTATTTCTTTTTATGGTGGCAGTCTTTTTCGCCTTTGTCGGCTATTTTGGGGCTTTGTTCAGCTGGACGGCCACAATATTTATGACCGTTGTCACCATCTTAAGCACACTTGATCAAGTATTTGAGTGGTCAAGGTTGCGAATTGATCGAAAGGGCTATCATCTACGAGGCTGGTTTAGAAATAAGTTCTTTGCCCATCATGAAATTGTCGATTTTAAGATCATTGAATTCACCGGCAAAAAATTACTTGCAGTAAATTTATCCCAAGAAGCCCGTAAACAGCGCGGACTTCCCGACCAAGTTATTCCATTTCCCTGCTCATTTGGAAGACCGGTGGACGATGTGCTTGCCACTGTTCGGTCCGCAATGGACAGGACCCCCCGCCCACGCTCCTCTTCCTGAGTAGATCGAGGTTTGCAGGGATTGACTTTCCCTTGGGTTTACTCACATAAATTGTGCATATGAATCCGTTCCTTTTGCATAGCCTCAATCTATTTGTTTTCTTCTTATCTGGGTGTGCTTCTTTAGATGATTCAAGTTTCTTTCCCAAAGATCCTTATGAGGAATTACGGGAATATGAAGACAATGTAGGCTCCCGTATCGAACAGTATCTTGATGTGGCTGAGCAGGAGCTTATCTCAAATTTTGAAAAAAAAGAGTACTTAATGATCCGCGAAGAACAACCTCCACCCGTTATACATCCTCGCAAAGATGTCTTTCTTCGTGAAATCATCTTTTCGGCCCATCAGGAAAAAACAATCTCAGATCAACAGCATACTGAATATCTGGGAAGATGTGATGATTTATATGAGCTTTGGGAGAAACATTGGAAGATTGCCCGCAAAAAAGCAAATCGTCTCGGTTTTAAACATTAGGCTTAGTTTCAAAGAATTTCAGCCCCGGTCTTTATTGGGTGAAAGTTATACCGTTTGGAATGTTTTTTTTGTAAGCTTGGATAAGAGAGCAGGTAAATAAGCGATTCCAATAATCGCAACCTGCGAACCGATAAACATCATAAGCGGAAGAAACGCTTTATCCATAAATCCATATGCATGCAACCCAACCCCCAGCATATTTGTGCCAAACCAGGACCATGCCGTCACCACATTTCCGAAAATTGCCAGAGCGGAAAGTCCCCGAATTTTCGCAGTGCCTGCCCAGCGGGCGTGTAAAATAATAGCATTCCAAATTACAATAAGTAATGCCCCATTTTCCTTGGCATCCCACCCCCAGAACCTTCCCCAGGATTGATCTGCCCAAATTCCCCCGAGTACCGTGCCCACGAGACTGAAAAATAAAGAAAAGCAGGTGATCCCAAAGATCATGGATAGCAACTTGGCATTCAGTTCTTTCCCATTGTTTTTTGAATTAAAAAGAGTTCGAAAAAGCATTGAAAACACATAGGCAATGCCAAGAAATCCAGCGAGAAAAGTGGTGGAATATCCTATGGTAATGGTGACCACATGGGTGGCTAACCAAAAGTTGGAATCAAGCACCGCCCTCATCATCTCCATGGTGTCCCCAGATGGATTGAGCGAAGAATCGATGCTTAGGTTATGTGCGACCACCAATCCGCCAAAACCAATGAGTGAGCCCATGGATGAGGCAATCCCCAGTCTGAGGAACTTTTCGGTAAGAAAGCACAACAGCACCGCTCCCCAGCTAATAAAAAGTGCGGAGGAATAAAGGTTGGTTACCGGAGGTCTGCCCTCGATGTACATCCTGCCTGCAAGCCCAAAGGTATGAGCAATCAATACTAGCCCAGTCAATATATAGGCACTGTTTAATAAGGTTCTGGAGGCACGACTCGTGCCAGTGCCGGGTTTCCTGTAGGCCGATAATAGCCAGGATGAACAGGCAATCAGGAGAATCCATAAATACCCAATGGAACTCCGGTAAAAAGGCTCATATCCGTTGTAGGTTTTTTCAAAGGCAATCGTGGAGATATCTGCTGGGGCACGCTGGGCAATTTTGCTTCTCAAATTTTTCACCAAGGCATTGAATTGGTCCGCATTATTCTCACGGTAAGCAAGACCGAGTTGTTCATAATCACAAAGGATTGGATCTACGCCTTTTCGCAGTACAATCGCCTCTGCATACTGGGCTGCGAATAGGGCAGTAGGGTCAGTTTTCAGGTTTTGACGGATGCTTTGCAACTGGCTGGGTAACTCCTTTTCTTCTGCCCCAACTAATGCTTGAACTGTGGAAATAAAACGGGCCGGATCAATACTTGCCTTTTGCTTTGAATCTAAAGGTTCACTGGCGACGAGTGATTCTCCAACCTTTCTCCATTTCCCACCAGTTTCTCTATCTTCGGGAGGGAGAGGGAAGAACTCAGCGTATAAATTAAAACGGGCATAATAATCGATAAAATACATCAATGGTCCCAGGACTTCGCTATTTCCCATTACAATCCTGTCTGGGTTCTTGGCTATCTCTGCTGTGAGTTCGCGAAATCTTTTGTATTCATCAGTGCGGTCGGTGTCTTTTTCAGGGTTGTAAAAAAGAGGTTCCAGTTCTGCGTGGTTGTGTACTGAGGAGGAGGGGGTGTGGGGTGGAGGGGTCAGGGTGGTTTTCAGATTCCTGTACAGAACGAGCCCACGATAAAGTTCGATAATATTTTGCTGGAAATAATTTCGATTTTCCTGCTCTGCCTTTCCTGCTTCCATGGCACTTTTTTCGATCTCTTCTTTAAAGGGTTCAAGATCGAGATAGGAGAAATGCTTTCCATCCTTGACCAATTTTTTACCAATCAGCCCAAGGACCTGATCATGATCAATCAGGAAGGTTTTGAGCCTATCTGCACGCTCCGGTGCAAACAAGAGATCGGCCAGCCATTGGATCGCGGGTACCTCAGAGTCGTTTTCATCCAAGGCAGTGCGTTTGTTACGTAGTACAAGCAGGGTATTCCTTGCCACACTATCCATTGGTTTTACCCGTCCCCCGCGTAGCACTGGAATGCGGGAGAATGCCTCTAAATCTAGCACCTCACTTTCCGTGGATTTTTCTGATTTAAAGAAATCAAGCAGCGAGGATTTAGTGTATCTATTGGGCAGGAAAACGAAATAGACACCACACAAGATAAGCACCCACAAGAGAATGCTCAGTTTTTTCGACTTCTTTTCTTCGCTCATGTACTTGCTAAGTTCGCTTTGCTTGCTTTGGTCAAAAAACGAATGAGATGGAAACTAAACTGCCATAATAAACCAATCGATACCAATACACAGGCTAGGTAAGGAACCAGCCAGCTAGGATTTCTCACCACCTGGAAGACGGTGTAGTCTTCTGATTTGTTCATTTGATACTGGTAAAATGTTTTTCCGCCATGGCGAAGGGGAGTGTTCATGTAAACCAATGCACGCCTCGTTTCGTCCTCCTGCATTTTTAAAATAATTTCACTTTCGAAATTAAATGGAATATCAGTACCTTGATAAAATTCATTGGTAATGCCAAGCAACTCAATGGAGTAGGGTAGGTATTCTCTCTCTGGGCGTAGAGTGGCACCCCATAGCCGACCATTTTTACGAATCGGTTGAAACGCAAGATCTCCCATCTTTGGATTAATCTTTGCCCACCAGTGGTTTCCCGCAGGGTGAGAAATGGCCGCCCATGTCCCCATAGATTCCGCCCCATCCAACAGTTCAAAAACCACATATCCAAAATTCATTCCCTCACTGCTGAAATCCTCGGGTTTTGGGCGTATTTCGAGACTGGCAGTTTGAATAACTCCCCGGTTTACCTTACTGGCCGGCCCTGTTCTTTTCTGGGCTGGTGGATGGGAGTTGAATTCACAATTTGGGCCAAATTCGAGAACTTTAACTTTGAAGGGTAGTTCCTTCGCGTAGTGCATTCCTCCCTCTTCCAGAAGGCTTTCGGGCAAGGCGACCACCCGTTCAGTCTTCGGGTCGGTCACATCAATAAAGGCAAGCTCCACACCATGAAACCGTTCCAGATAATTCTTGGATTCTCCCTTGTCTATTTGCATGCGGGATTCTTCCTGCATTGCTTGAGTGGCGAGTTGTCCAATCAGGAGCATGATAATGCCAAGATGGATCAGTTGGATGCCCATCTTTTTTCCCGTCCATTGAAAACGGGTGATAAAAGCCGCCAGGAGGTTCAAAATCAGTAACCCTCCCAACAGGTATCCACCAGGAATGGGGATGGGTAGGGGATTAAGAAATTCTCCTCCCCAAAATTGTGTCGGGTAGTGCCAAATTCCATACATAGACTCAAAAAACTCCGCCTGTGCTCCACGGATCCCGACTCTTACCTGCTCTAATGTGGCTACAAAAATCAGGATCATCGATAGGCTGAGCAACGTCAGGGTAATTCGAAGGTCAGAAAAAGGAACCAACCAGGCAAAACGCTTTCTTCTTTCGCTTAGAGAGGATCGTTTTTTTGTTTTCTTTTCAGCCATTGGAAAAATTTGATTAATGATCGCCCAGGCAGAAGGAATCTACCAATCCAAGAAAGTTTTCTTTTTCAGTTTGAGCAAGGGAGACATCCCCCATCAATTTTAAAAACCAGGACCTTCCCTGGTGATAAATGATCGCCGCATACAGGGCCTGAGTGTCTGATTCCGCCATCACTAATTTCCCTGGCTTTTCATCAATAGTACGGTCGCTCAGATATTGGGAAAGTCCCGCCTCATCCGTTTTGCTTATGTTCACCTGTTCGAGCCAACGATTTACATTGGCGAGGAGTCCACCCACTGTGCCGGGGAAAGAGGTGATTGAAAAATCCAGAGCTTTTCCCTCGCTGTTGGAAACTTCATAATTTCCGATGCGGATTTGGGTGGCAGGTTTTTGCTTCCAATGTTCGGGCACTTCCCAGGTCGGTTGGTGTGCAGCTGTCCCAGCGCTGGGTCTGGGGATACTCGGTGCTACGGCCCGCACAGGTTCTTTTCCGGCTCGCAGGGTCGTGGATTCCAAAAAGGAAAAGAAGCGATTTAATTCGGAATTGATCAAGTCCCGATCAGCAATAAATGGAAACATCCATGTCTGGCGGTCTTGCCTGTAAATCGCAAGCAGAGCAGTCCGAGGTGGGGATTCTTCTCCCTGTTTATCCTCCAGCCTGATAACCTCAAATTTTCGATTTCCCAACTTCTTATTTTTGATCAACGGTTGGATGGTTGTCATATTGTAATCAGGGTGTCCCAGTTCACGGGCAAACATATTTACGATTTGCGTGGTTTTCACCTCTTCCCGAAAGGGCATCACCCCAATCCTGCCCCTCGGTCCATGAGATGTCCTGACATGAAAAGAACCAGCCATCATACCACTCATGCCTGGATTTTCGCCCCATTGCTCGGGCAGTTTCCACGTGACCACCGGTCCATCGTAATGGTTATCCGCAGTGTAGCTTCGAATCTCTTCATCTTCCCCACAGCCTATGAGCAACCAAGCACCCATGGTAGCGAGCCAAGCAAAGAGGTGAGAACGAACTCTTGAGGGAGAAGACATGTGTAGGATACAGGATATAAATGAGGGGGGCTCAGGCAACCCGAAGACGGGCGTTTTTAAGCATTACATTTGAAGAGAACAACATCCCCGTCATTAAATAGGTACTCCTTACCTTCCAATCTTAGCTTACCTGCATCCCGGGCAGAAGCCATACTTCCCGCAGTCATTAAATCTTCATAGGATACCACTTCTGCTTTGATGAATTTCTTTTCAAAATCTGTATGGATTACCCCCGCACATTGCGGGGCCGTCATTCCTTTTCGAAAAGTCCATGCCCTTGCCTCTTTTTCTCCCGCAGTAAGAAAACTCGCTAAGCCCAGTAAATTGTAAGTTCCTTGGATAAGAGAGGTTACTCCCGAATCTGCCACCCCCATTGCATCGAGGTATTCTGCAGCTTCCTCCTCCTCAAGTTCCGATAATTCCTCTTCCATCTTTGCAGAGATCGCACAACAAGCGGCATCCTGCTGGCTTGCCGCCCATTCCTGAAAGGCTACAAATCGCTCATTACTTCCTGGATTGGCAATTTCATCCTCTTTTAGATTGCAGGCATAGAGCATGGATTTTGAGCTTAGGAGATGAAAAGTTTTTAACCGCTCGGCCTCCTCATCATCCATGGGGAGTAAATTGGCTGGCTTTCCCTCATCTAAGTGAGGGACCAGTTTCTCAAGCAAGGCAACATTGATCTCTGCTTCTTTGTCCTGCCCCCTTGCTTTTTTTTGATTTTTTTGAAGTTGGCTGGCCACTGATTCAGCGTCTGCAAGAATGAGTTCGGTCATAATTACCTCTGCATCCGCCACTGGGTCCACCCTGCCCATATTGTGAATGATGTCCTCATCTTCGAAGCACCTCACCACATGGACGATTGCATCAACCTCACGCACATTGGCTAAAAACTTATTGCCCAGCCCTTCTCCCTTACTGGCACCGGCAACCAGTCCTGCGATATCCACCATCTCAATGGCAGCCGGAATAAGGGTGGATGTTTTAACGAGTTCGGCCAAAGGAGTGAGCCTTGCGTCTGGAACCTGGACCACGCCTACATTTGGATCAATCGTGCAGAATGGATAATTGGCCGCCTCCGCTTTGCGGGTTTTGGTCAGGGCGTTAAAAAGGGTACTTTTGCCCACATTGGGCAGTCCTACGATTCCAGCTTGGAGCATAATGAATAAAAAAGAATCTATTATGTCGCAGAGAGTAGCTTCGGTCAACAAGGATGGAATGAATCAGAGCAAACCTTTCCCATTGACGATTTTGTATGAATTCTTACTTTTGAAATTTCTTTGTGGCGATAGTAGCTCAGTTGGTTAGAGCATCGGCTTGTGGTGCCGAGGGTCGCCGGTTCGAATCCGGTCTGTCGCCCCACTTTTTTTATCCATTCATACTTGTTCATTTTTTGGCTTGAGAAATAGCCTCTTTAAATGAACTAAATATGGCTCATGGGCTTATTCCATTTTGAAAAGATTGAGTTTTTTTCATGGCACGCAACAGGCAGTTTGGATAAGAGTTGAGAGTGAACAGGCGGGAAGAAAGGGTAAGGAAAGTGATGATTTCACTTTTGTATTTAGGAGCTATCTACAAACTTGGCACCATACCCCATACTCGCGATATCCTCGATGCGATCGTTCAGGGAAGAGATGGGTTTAAGCCATACCTCGTTCTTTTGGGTATCATCATGGCTCTTGGACTGGTTCACAAAGGAATTAACTGGGTGTTTTTAAAGGCAAACCGCTAAGTGTTTTACTCACCAAAAAATAAAGGAATGACATTTTTTCGGGCACAATCGTATCTATTTTTGAGCATCTTTTTTATCTTTTTCACACATGGGCATGCACAGAGTGAGAAAACTGCAAGTGCCCTGGCACAAACTGCACAGCATCTTCTTTCCTCTCACGACAGTCTAAAAGGTGGGGTGTTGACCTATCCTTTCAAAAAAGAATCCCGGGAAAACTGGCACTTTTTTCCCAATTGGTCGGGCCGTACCGGAGTCCCTCTTTATCGGTTATCCACTGATCAGCGAGCACTGGTAAAAAAAATGGTCGAACTGCTCTTGAGCGACGATGGGTTTCTTGAGTACGAAAACCTTCGTTTGATTCATGGAATCAGAA
>JAYNZN010000031.1:0-22851 GCA_038103695.1 Opitutales bacterium | reverse complement strand
CTTCCTTGGGCATCAATAAGTTTGGCTCCTTCCCCACGAACCGCTTCGGTAATTAAAAAGCGATCTCCTTCCAGTGAATGCAATGTGGTTGGATGAAACTGAATAAATTCTAAATTTACAACTGATAGTCCCGCCCTCGAAGCCATCGCAATCCCATCTCCGGTGGCTATAGTTGGATTCGTGGTATACAAATAAGTTTGTCCAGCACCTCCAGTAGCAATCATAACGACGGGTGCACTGACGGTGATTACCTCGCTTGACTCAGCATCTAAAAAATAGATTCCTTCCACCTGGTTAGAAGAAGTATCGGAATGTATTCCCATTTTCCTGAGCTTTTTTGAAGTGATTAAATCTATAGCAAAAAAATGTTCAAAAAGATCGACGCCAGCCTTTGCGATATTGGCAAGAAGGGCATCTTCAATGGCTTTACCAGTTACATCCTTAACATGAAGAACCCTTCGCTTACTATGCCCCCCTTCTTTACCTAGGGATATCCGACCATCCCCCAGACTTGAAAACTCCACTCCAAGACGAACAAGGTCCTGAATACGACTTGGACCATCTCTTAAAATTTCACGCACTACCTTGGGGTTACAAAGACCATCACCAGCCTCAAGAGTATCCTGCACATGCTTCTCGAGATCATCACCAGCGGAGGTGACTGAAGCGATCCCTCCCTGAGCATAATTGGTGTTGGATTCCGCCTTGGTTTTTTTGGTGAAAATAGCTACCCGATTTCCTGCCTCCGCAACTTTCAACGCAAAACTTAACCCAGCAATCCCACTTCCTATGATGACAACATCATATTCACTCTTCGGACTATTTCGCTCGGCCATTATAAACAATTAAAAACAAAAATTATCGATCAAACGAACCTGATCTATCCAAACTGCCACAGCGAGCAATGACCGACCGCGAACAATTTCTGACTCGGGAGACATGGTTTCTCGGTTTACTATCTCTATATAATTAACACGTAGATGGCTTCCCCCTGTTAAGACTTGCAAAGCCTCAGCTTTAACCCGCTCAACATGATTGGTACCATTTTTTTCAACCAATTTTCGGGCAGTCTGCAAAGATTGATAAATCAAAAGTGCTTCTTTTCTCTGCTTAGCATCCAAATATGCATTTCGGGAGCTCATGGCCAAACCGTCTTGTTCCCTAATGATAGGTCCAACCACTATTTCAATTGGAAAATGAAGGTCACGAACCATTCGCTTTAGTACTACAACCTGCTGGGCATCTTTTTGCCCAAGTGCCACAAAGGTTGGCTGACAGATGTTAAAGAGTTTTGCACATACCGTCGTTACCCCCTTGAAGTGAGTGGGCCGAGAATTTCCACACATGCCATTACCGACTTCTTCCTCGACCACATAGGTAGATGAATCATCTGGATAAATTTCCAAATTATTAGGAACGAAGACAAGGTCCACCCCATGTGCCATACAGAGATCTAGGTCACGCTGTAAATCACGTGGATATTTATTAAAATCTTCTCCTGCGCCAAATTGGGTTGGATTGACATAAATTGAGACAAGGACCACATCGCTGATCGTCCTCATTAAATCAACCAAGGACAAGTGACCCTCGTGCAAGAAACCCATAGTCGGCACAAATCCTACTTTCTTGCCTGCCCTCTTAAAAGCTAACACCTTAGTTTGAGTTTCTCGGGCTGTATGAATGACTTTCATCTCTTTTAGCTCTAAGAGTATAGCCAGCTAATCGCTCATTCGTGATCAATAGGATTTCGCAACCACTACCCTGCCCGGACTTGGCTGACCACTGAAAGGACAGATACCGGGAGCAGAATCGCCCTCCGGGATGCAGCGTATAGTAACTCTTAAATCGTTTTTTAACTGCTCCTCCCACAGGGGATTACGATCCCAATGTATATTGGCAAATCCACCATGGATTTCAGGCTTCGAGGAATCCTTTGGAGTGAAAAATTGATAAAGCTCTTCCTTATTATCAATGTCCCGGGTATTTTCTTTCTGAAAGTTTTTTGCTTGGGTAAAAAGATTCTCCTGGATATCCCCAAGGGTTTGAGCAAGGTTTTTCACGAATTCATTTCGGGGCATTCCCTCACGCTTTCCCTCTAAATCTCGCCGACCAACAAAGACAGTATCATTTTCAAGGTCTCTCGGACCTATTTCCACAGTCAGGGGCACTCCTTTTTTGACCCATTGCCAATATTTTTCTCCCCCCCTGAGGTCACGATCATCCAATTCCACTCGCACGGGTAAATCAAAAGCCAGCAAGGACTTAATTTCTACCATTAATTTTTTACAAGCTTCCAATACCTGACTCCGTGAACCCTCCTTCGGTGTAACCGGTAAAACAGCAACCTGAGTTGGGGCAATTCGTGGAGGAACCACAAGGCCGTTATCATCGGAATGAGTCATAATCATGCCCCCAATAAGACGCGTGGATACGCCCCACGATGTGGTCCATCCAAACTCCTCTTTACCCTCTTTTCCCTGAAACTTGATCCCACATGCCTGAGAAAAATTTTGTCCCAGAAAATGCGATGTTCCCGCCTGTAAAGCTTTTCGATCTTGCATCATTGCCTCAATACAAAGGGTAGACTCGGCTCCCGGAAAGCGTTCTGCCTCGGTTTTCTCACCACATAAAACCGGCATAGCCAACCAGTTCTCTGCAAAATCAGCATAAATTCTTAGCATTTGCTCAGTTTCCGAAATCGCCTCTTTTCTGGTGGCATGCACAGTATGTCCTTCCTGCCAAAGAAATTCTGCGGTACGCAAAAACAGGCGAGGACGCATTTCCCAGCGAACCACATTTGCCCATTGGTTGATAAGCAGTGGAAGATCTCGATAAGACTGTACCCAGCGGGCAAAAAGGTCCCCAATAATAGTTTCAGAGGTAGGACGGACAATAAGGGGCTCTTCCAGTTCTCCAGCTGGTTGTAGAATACCGTTTTCATCTGCCTCTAAGCGGGCGTGAGTAACCACAGCACATTCCTTGGCAAATCCATCTATATGCTCCGCTTCCCGTTGCAGAAAGCTTTTCGGGATAAAGAGGGGGAAATATGCATTCTTGTGACCAGTTTCTTTAAACTTTTTATCCAGAGCATCTCTAATATTTTCCCAAATTCCATAGCCCCAAGGCTTGATTACCATACATCCACGCACAGGAGTGTTTTCTGCGAGATCTGCAGCCCGCACCACCTGCTGATACCATTCAGGGTAGTTTTCTTCCCGCGTCGGAGAGATTGCATTTTTTTGCTTAGCCATTTTTTAAATTTATAACTTATCTAAATTTGAAAAAATTGCGAGACAGATGACCCTGATTGCACAATTCAAAGAATTTTGACAAAAATTGACCTTAAGACATGATTGGATCTTCGCTTGTTTTTTAATCAATCCATATTAGCAAGAATTTTACTATGACACACATTATAGAAGTACACGGAAGAGAGATCATTGATTCACGAGGCAACCCCACTGTTGAGGTGGAAGTTGAACTAAGCTCAGGAGCTTTTGGTAGAGCTGCTGTCCCCTCTGGTGCAAGTACAGGTGAGCACGAAGCCATAGAACTGCGTGATGGTGATAAGAATCGTTATCTCGGTAAAGGGGTCGCTCAGGCAGTAGATAATGTGAATGAGAAAATTGCCGAGGCTTTGGTTGGGTTAGATGCAACTGATCAAACTGCGATCGACCGTGCGATGCTTGAATTGGACGGAACACACAATAAGTCTGTCTTGGGTGCCAATGCTATACTTGGTGCATCCATGGCAACCGCTCATGCTGCGGCCCAAGCATGTGGACTTCCATTGTATAAATACTTAGGTGGGCCCAACGCTAAGGTACTGCCTGTTCCGATGATGAATGTTCTGAATGGTGGCTCACACTCCGACGCCCCCATTGATGTTCAGGAATTTATGATCATGCCAGTCGGCGCTCCTTCCTTCAAAGAATCCCTGCGCATGGGTTGTGAAATCTTCCACTCACTTAAAAAGGTTCTGAAGGACCAGGGACTCTCCACTGCTGTTGGGGATGAAGGTGGATTTGCCCCAAATTTATCCAGCAATGTCGCTGCACTCGAAGCCCTTTCCACTGCCGTAGAGAAAGCTGGATATAAATTAGGAGATGAAATTGAATTCGCTCTCGATGTCGCATCTTCTGAATTTTTTGATAAAGAAAAAGGAAAGTATGTCTTCGGAAAAAGTGATGGTTCTGAGCGCGATTCTGATGAAATGGTCTCTTTTTATGAGGAGTTGGTAAATAAATTCCCGATCCGCTCGATCGAGGATGGATGTGATGAAAATGATTGGGACGGCTGGAAAAAACTAACGGATGCCATTGGTGACCGAGTTCAACTTGTTGGCGACGATCTTTTCGTAACAAATGTCGATTTCCTCAAGAAAGGAATCGATCAGGGAGTCGCCAATTCCATACTCGTCAAAGTCAATCAAATCGGCTCTCTTACTGAAACCTTTGATGCAGTAGAAATGGCCAAAGAGGCCCAATACACATCCGTAATTTCACACCGATCTGGTGAAACCGAAGATGTAACAATTGCCGACATTTCAGTGGCCACGAATGCTGGACAAATTAAAACAGGATCGCTTTCCCGTACAGACCGTATCTGTAAATATAACCAATTACTTCGAATAGAGGAGCAACTTGGTGACA
This sequence comes from Opitutales bacterium, assembly GCA_038103695.1. Classification (GTDB taxonomy): domain Bacteria; phylum Verrucomicrobiota; class Verrucomicrobiia; order Opitutales; family Seribacteraceae; genus Chordibacter. The sequence goes on along the minus strand of JAYNZN010000031.1, from coordinate 18,199 downwards.
GTGCAGTGTACGGAGGGAAACTGTAAGAAAAGTCTCCCCCTCTTCCAGCGGGACATTGAACCCATAGTCCCAATAAATGAAGCCAACCATTACGCTACCCGCTTACCCAAGCGAGATAGGTGATTGGTGGTGGAAGGAAACCTGCAAGCAATGGCCTGAACATGGTGAAGAAAGAATCCTTAATTTGTTGCGCCAAGAAATTGTACGTCAAAGTGACAGATTTAATAAAACTAGAGACTTTGATCCATCTGCCTATGGAGCCCGCGATCTCTCAATTTTAGCTTATGGTAATTTCTACACTCCCCGCACCTTCGCTGCATGTGGATATACTTTAGCCGAAGCTTTCGGCTTCAGGCAGTGGCAAGCCCCCTCCAAAGGACCGATCCGAATCTTAGATATTGGCAGTGGTTCTGGAGCAAGCTCATTGGCTTGTCTTTTTTATTTAAGAGAATGGGGAGTCCAAAACCCCATCTCTCTGGAAGCATGGGATTATTCGGGCAAAAGTCTTGCCTTCCTAAAGCGCATACACCGAGAAGCTATTCACCTTTGGCCTAACACCCAAGTGGTAACGGCAAGGAAGGATCTTCGGCACTTAGAAAATATTTCTGCGAAAGAACCATACGATCTAATTCTTTCAAGCTATGCATTAAATGAGTTCTGGGAAGGAAGAGAAATTGATTATCGGAAAGATTCAATTTCCAATTTGATTAAATTACTGAAAGAAAGCGGCTATCTCCTCCTCATCGAACCCGCAGAAGGCGAGGTTTGCCGGTCATTACACGGAGTTTGCTCAGCTGCCTTAACAACTCATCAACCGTTCTTTATTCAGGCACCGTACTTCAATGGAATGACCTGTCCTCTCTTAAATTCGAATAGTAGATACTTCAGTCATGAAGTACGCCCATGCACACCTCCCCCCAAAGTTGAACAAATTAATTACCCTCTAAATCTAGAAATTCGGGAGGTGAAATTCGGAATGTCTATCCTCTCTAAAAAACCAAGTAAATCAGCTTCCAATCATTACACTCTATTGAGGATTGTTTCTCCGATTCGAAAACGCAAAGGAACCATTTCCCTTTGGGGAATAGGTGCTGATGGAATTGAAAGAGAATTTGAATGGCAAAGAAGGTCTGTACCCAAAGAGGATCAGAATTTCCTGCTTTCTTTGCAGCGTGGTGATATCATTAGCTGTGAGTTCCGGGTCGAGCAAAGTTCCTCAAAGAGAACAAGGGTATCAGGCTTGGATGAGCTAAGGACATGGTTTGTTCCCCGCTGGCGATAAAAGAAAACTTAAAAACCGATAGCGCCCCGCCTTCCCTGCTTGGTAATAAGTTCACGCCCGAACCACACTCCAGTTCCTCCATTAAGCTCAGTTAAGGTGAGTAAAAAGTAAAAATCCTTCTGAGTCACTTTTTCAACTCGTGAGGTTTCTTCAATGATTTTGCCAGATAATGAAAAGTATGGTCGCGGACGAGTAATTTGGGAATCCCCACCGGCACCAAGTTCTGCTCTTACAGATTTAGCATAGGAGTCCGAAATTTTCTGCCTCGGACCAGAGGTCGTAGAAATTCTTATCCGCTTACTGGCGAGTAAGTCCCTCTTCATGCCCTGCAACAATAAATCGGTATCGAAGTAAGTCTGGGTATCATTACGAATTTCACCAATATGTAGAATAACTGGCTGAGATGGTGCTTCATCCAAACTTCCACTTGCAAGTAAATCAGCCACTAATTGATTAGCAGCCCGTGAAAAATCCTGAGCGTTTATCTTATCTAAGTTAACCAAGCCCTTATTGCTGCCATCCTCTAGGTAGCGAGCATCTGCAGCCCGCCCGACTGGTCTGCGCTCACTGCATGAACAAAAAAGAAATGAAATGGATAGTAAAAAGTTGACCAAGTAATAATTCATAATTTTTTGGCAGGTTGTATCTTAAGTATGAAACCAGAAATATTATCCATCGTACTCGTGGATTGAATCATTTTTGATTCCCCTGCCCTAACCAGCAGGGAACTCCAAACCAACGCAGTGTTGTTAACTAACAAGCCATCCATATCCAACCACTCGAATTTATAAGAAAACCGAACTTCTTTAGAAGAAGTATTTTTGATTTCAACTTGGGTGCGTAACACTCCAGACTTCGTTGCGGATTGGATGACACGGCCAACTTGCAACACATGGCGTAAACCACCACCCAACTCTATTTTTTCTCCGACTCGTATTTGGCTGTCTGCTTGGGCCTTGTCTGTTGAGTGATTAGGGGTGCTAAGAGTTCCATGAGAACAGGAAAATTGAATAAAACAAAGAAAGCTTAAGTGAAATGTTATAACCTTAAATTTCATAAATCTTATATCTGAGACAAGTTACATACTCCCACAACCCTTAAAGGTGTAAATTCAGAGACGCTGCGAACCCATACCAACTGTGTCTTTCCTTTTTTTAAATTCACGACAGTAGATAAATTCGTACCTGTTCCACGCAAGGTCAACTTTCTATCACTTGGGGTATCTATTTTACAAAACCTTATCTGTTTGGGTAATGTACTCCAACTGCGCAAATCTGCCCGAGTATTTAACTGGGATAACATACCCACTCCAGCACCCACGACAGATTTGGTTAAATCGCTTTCTCCACGCACAGAATTAGTCGCTAAATATTGAATCCCCCCCTTGGCGATTCCCCCGGCAATAGCTTGTGCAAGTTCAAGGTCGTAAAAGTGCTCAAATTCTTGAGCAACAATAGAGTCAATATCTGAGAGAGGCTTGGTTGTCTGGAGTTTGGACATATCCCGAGTATGAAAAACATCAAGATTCTGCAAAAAATGATCATTTATTTTGAGCGTTGGTAGGGCGATTCCTAAGTAAGGTATTCGACTGGTTGAGGAAAAGAAAAAGATAGGAAGATCAATCCTTTTTTCAACACGCACAGGTGCACGTCCCGTTTCCATAAAAACATAGGTAGAGGAAACTGATGGCTTAGCACTCTGCTTGGCTAATCTGTAATCTTCCTGAATCCATCTGTTATCAGGAAATAGAGAGGCTAGCAATCGAAGGGAATATTCGGCTTTATTAAAGTCTTCCTGCTGGCTTCCTCCATGTAAAAAATAAAGAGCCTCAAAGTAAAGGGTCGCAGGATTTACAAACTTGGGAAAGTTGGGCGGGACCAAACTTCTTACCTTTTCCATCTGCTCAGAATATTGAACAGATGATTTTAAGTGAGTGAGGGTCTTTTCTAGGTTAATTTTTCTCTTTTGATTTTCTTCATGTGCTCTTTTCAACTCCTCCCGCCATAGATCTTTTGCATCTTCGATCGCTTGCCGGGTTTTAAATATTGCTGCCCGGGCCAATCCTTTCTCTCCTGCAAGAAGATAATTATGGGCCTGATACATTCGTAACATAGCACGCTCATAAATTCTGGATTTATAGGGCTTTGTTTCTGGGGAACTTACGATAGATAAGAATTCTTCTGAAACCCGAGTTTCAGTTCTCAAGTGCGAACCATACCACCTTTCATATTCCCTAGAAGCTGCCTGGAGTGCAACGATGCTGGAATGAGTGCTTCCTTGCATACGGGCAACACTACCTTGTTCCAAGTAGTAGAGCATTCTATCCCTTTTAGGACCACTTTGGGCAAGTCTTTGAGCCTCCAATTCAGCCTTTGGTAAATCGCCTACTTTCCAAAGGAACTGGAAGTCTTCGGTTCTCTCGTAATGATTGGAAAAGCACCCGAATAAAAGGAAAAAGAAAACAAAGGTAACAACGGTCGTTTGATTAAGTATTCTTTTTTTCAAATTATGACCGTAATTTTAACTTAAAAACTTTTTGAGTGCCGCATTTGCATACGGGCCTGCTGTACAAGTTGTGAGTAAAAAACAGGGGGTTGCTTGAACCCACCAAGGAGTTTTGATTTCAAACTATGAGCTCCGAGGTCGACCACTCTTCCATGATCAAACCTTTGCAATGAAGAGATCATGCTTTCACCCGGTAAGATGTCCTGTTTAGAACTCATTCCATTGAGCGTAATTTTACCAAGTAGCGAGGTGGCATGTAAGCCACCATTCATTCCTACCTCTAAAAATAAAGCAAACGGCTGATTACTAGATACTGTAAGGTCTTCCTTGTTTGATTGAACCTTTATTTTCGAACCCGGCCGCGTTGCGCATAGGGACATCGAACCTGAATGTAATTGTATGGTATTGGAAGACACTAATGAAAAACCAGCCGCATCCACACTGCGTATGATAAAGTTCAGGCTACGCGATTCTTCAATCTCTATACCCGCATTAGGAAGTACAGTAACTTGCCTACCCTCGCCTATGTATTCCTTCTCGCTTACATTTTCTCTATCCTTCCAAATTTTCCGAATATAAACCTTACCATAGATTTGTTTGATTCGAAAATGGTCAGGTTCAAATTTGATAGGTAATAAATGGTCATCTCTTTTGACAGAAGATTGATTATGTTGCCTGTACCTCTCCACCACCATCCTTTCCTTTGTACTTTCTATTAAATCCTCCACTTTTTTACGATCTGGATGATTTGGGAAATGCCTCATATACCGCATGGCAAGATTGAGTTCCAATAAAGCTCGAGGAAATTCTTTACTTTCAGCAAGTTCGTAACCGGCACGATAATGTTCTTCAATTTTGATGTTCCTTTCACTGCTTGCCCAAAGAGGAAAGAACAGCGGGATCAGGGAGTAAAATAATATGAATGGAATTATGGAGATACGCATTGATTTAACTTTGATTACTGCAAGTAAGTAGACTCATGATTGTGACCAAGTGGGTCAACCCCACAAGTTGGTAACCTCATTAATCCTGAATTTTTTCTTCCTCAAGAATCTTTACTTCAAAATCATTCAGTGTTTTCGCATCCCCGACTAAGGCTCGGTAATGTCTCTTTGTCCGTAAAGCCTGTATCAGTGCCTCTTGTCTGATTTTCCTGTGCCTAATGGGTGGAAATTCAAAAGCAGAAAATATCTTTGCTGTGGCAATAAAAGTAGAAAGCTCGATATTCATTTTTACACTAAATTCATGGGTCATCAAAAAAACAAGCTCTCCTGGATAGAGAGTTTGCTGTGATTGTTTATTCATAAACAATCCAACCTCTCCTACCAAGTTGATGATCTTACAACCACCATTGGTCGTGGTTTCAATCAAGATAACAAAATCATCGTCTGACCTCAGAACAACCTCACCAATAGGATAGAAAATATTCCATCCACTTTTAGCTAATTTCTTTCCGGTAACCAAATAGCTTCCTGAAGTAAGCTCTATTACATTTGAATCTTGTACAGTAAAGCCAGCAGGACCAATCGCCCGTACCCTATTTTCATTTTCATTCTCCAATAGCAATTCAACGCCGTCTTTGGAGGTTAGAGTGAATTTTCTTCCTTTACCCACAAACTCTCCAGTTTCCTTAAGTGTACGACTCGTCCATTTCCGACTCACTGCAGGGTTTCCTACTACCTGTAACACTTCAAAATCCTTATCCTCCAAAGTCAATGGAAGTAAATTAGGTTGATTTATTTTATCCTCGTTTTGATGCAGGGGGCGAAAGTGATTAATTAGAGAAATTGCTTTTGTTTGTCTGATTAGAGATTTTAGCTCATCAATTTTTAAGGAATCAGAACCAGTTTTTTCAAAATAATTCAAAGCAGATTCAAACCCATTGAGTGCATCGGTATAATTGTGGGCAGCCAAGTCTAATTGTGCCTGTTCTAGCAGCAAATTAGCTTCTTTCAGGGTAATAGTATTTTGATTATCCGACCGGCAAGAAATAAGGGAGAACAACCAACACAAGTAAACCAAAGAAAAAATGCCAATTGGAGGCATTCTCATAATCTTTGCCTAAAATCCGTGGCTAAAACCAACACTCACACCTCCAACAAAGTCCTTAAACTCAGGAGATAAATTTCCATTGGTTTCCTTACTGGTATAGTTAGCAAGCCCAGAAATATTCATCCATTCATTGACTTTGTAGGCTGCAGTAAATCCAGCAACATAAGTGGTGTCCCTGCGACCATCATTGGACCCCTTATCATAATACATTTTAGAATAAGTCAGACTTGGCGTAATCGTAAGGTAATCGTTGATCGGCTTGGGATAAGAAATTCCCACCGAGTGGTTCAATCCGTTCTGAAGGTTGTAAGGAGAAGCTGAATTGGCTTCCGGTGTAGCTATTGTGTTAATGACTGATACAGGTAGACCAGCGGCACTGAGGCTTTCCTCTAAAGAATCGCCCTCAGAGAATGTATAACTTACTCCTGTGGTAATGGCTAATACATCGCCATTGGGAAGTGAAAAAGGACGGGCGATGTTGAAGTTTGGGGTATTAGAATAAGAAAGAATATTATCAGCATTACGAAATTGAGAGGGTACCACATAAGTATGCCCCAAGGTGGCAGTAAAATCATAAGGAAGAACAAGTGGTATGGACAACCCAGCAATGGTTACCTCTACATCATAAGCCTCCATCTCCCTACCGAAATCTTTGTTCGGATCGTTATATGTCCTCATTTTCATGAGCATGAGTGAAGGAGCTGAGACGACAAAATCGGATAATCCATATTCCCCCAAACCCATGGTAAAAGTAAGGCTCACATCCAATGCAGAGCCGTCTCTTTTACGCGAAAGTAGGGAATTCTTTTCGGGATTGTTTATATATTTAAACGAAGAGCCAAAAGCTAGAGCTGGTGAAAGTGTGGTGCTTTTGACGTCTATTAACCTCTGCTTACTTGATTCATCGCTAATTGCAGTAGCATCCGCTAAAGCACCGGCAAAGAAATCAGATGGGAGAACACTTTCCTGAGAACCAGCATTGTCCGCTGAACTGGTGGATTCGGGTTCAGCGGCAAAAAGAAAAGATGATAGAAAACAAAAAAAGAAAAAACCTCTTAACATAATTATATCTTTTATAATGAGCAGTATGACGGCAATTCCTAAAAGAAATTGGGGTATATGTTACTGCAATTTCCCTATGGAAATATTTACCCCATTGGCATCAAAGGTAGATGCACTGTTGATCAAACTTTCACCGTATCTAACACCCTCAATAAAGTTAACTCTCCCATATTGCTTAGTTCCAAAATTAGGATATTTTCCATCAACTCCACCATAAGCACTATTTAATTCAACAATTGAACCTGCAGGGAAATCTACATTGATTAAGTTGATTGTCATTGCAGACATAATAATCTCACGAGTTTGCATAGATAGTTTCTGAGCGTCTATTTCACTAGCTGCCAACAAATGAATGAAATCTACGCCCGTAGATAGAGTAACGAGACTGGAATTTTTGAGAATTAAACTATCCAACGAACGAAGATGGATCTCAGAAGCAGTCAGGCTTACATTTTCAATTTCAAGTGAATCAAATGAGCCAAATCCTAACATCCCTGGATGAGAAATACTGGTTAAATCAGTGGTATCAATAGAACCGGATGAGAGGAAGGTTAGTTCACTCTTCTCATCTCCTTGAAACACCATATCCCCAAGGAGTGTAAGTTTTTCGGATGCAGCAATTAAAGCGGGGGTTTTGAGTACCGGATACTTACCTCCAGAGAAAGTCACATTACGACCACCGAAAATAAAGGTTTCCTCATCACTCGTAGTTGGGCTTGATTGTTTCGATTCTTTGGTGAAACTCTGAATCGAATCGATGCTGTCAAGGATGACAGGGTCAGAATTGTCTTCGGATAAAGAAACCTCCAATTGGCTCAGTGCAGCATAAGCCTGTATAACATCGTCAAAAAATACGCTCGCTACGAAATTGTTAGATGAAATGAATAAAGATTCATCTAGAGTCACAGGAGAGACCTGATGATCCTGCAAGAGGTGCAACATTTCAGCTTCTTGGGAAAGATTAAGAGAAGATGTTGCAGGGGGACTGCCCGATGGTGAGGCATCACCGGGACCATCGCCTACATCAGATAGAACTTCATTTAATTCAGAATCGGTCAGGGATAATTTAGCTAATTCAGCAAAGAGAAGAGGAGGAAGACTAGGATTTTTTTTGAGTGCTGGTAAAAATTTGGCGAAAAAGGCAGGATTATCGATAAGTAAATTACGAAAGGAATCAGCATCCTCATCCGCAATTTCATCTTCAAAAAAAGCACTATTCTCTGCATCTGTGTATATGGCAATTACTTGATCATTTAAAGACGCGACTTGCCGCTCTTTTGAGGGTTGTGATGAGACAAGGTCAAGAATATCTAAGGCATAATCCTTGTACTTTTCAAAAAGGGAAGAAAAGGAGGGGAAGTCCCTCTTGAGTTTCTTAAATGCATCAGCAACTGCAGGATCAATCCCAGAAGAAACATTTGCCGCAGCTTCACTCAACTCCTCAGCAGAACTATTCTTAATATCATCCAAGCTAAGCTCAAAGTTTTCAGAATTGGAAGACTCGCCTATGAATGCAGCACCGGCATCTGCTTGTTCCTCATCAATACCGGCAGCAAGGAGGGCATTCTTAATAGCCGCTTCCTTCGGGTCTAAATCATCATTACCCTTTTGCTTTTCTCTCATCGTAGGGTCTGATTCGCGAATTGATTCAGTTGAAGGAGCTGCCACATCTACAGGAGCCGACTCAGCAGGGGCCGGTTCGGGATCAGCTGGAGCAGGGGCTGCGGCTTGCTCAGCAGGAGGGGCATCTTCGGGAGCAGTGGGTTCTGGTTCGGCTGCCGGTTCTGGTTCGGCTGGTGCAGCTGGCTCTTCAGAAGGTGCTTCTTCTTCGGCAACAGGAGCTGGTTCTTCGGCGGGTGCTTCCTCTTCGGGCGCAGGTTCAGGCTCTTCAGCAGGTGCTTCTTCTTCAGCAGGTGCTTCTTCTTCAGCAGGTGCTTCTTCTTCCGAACTTTCTTCATCTGCGGCAGCCTCCTCCTCTGTGGATTCTTCTTCCTCAGCGGCTGGCTCCTCCTCAGTAGATTCTTCTTCGGACTCTTCTTCGACTGCTTCCTCCTCTGCTTCCGCTTCTTCTTCGGTCTCTTCTTCGGCTTCTTCAGCCTCCTCTTCCGCAACAGCTTCTTCTTCTGCAGCAGATTCTTCCTCCACCTCAGATTGAGCAGAAGCTGCATCATCCATGGAAACATCCGCAGTACTGGACTCAGCTTCAGCATTTTCTGAGTTAATACTGTTCATGTCTTCAGCACTGGCAGGTTGAGTGTTCAAACCTCCACCGGGTGCCGGTGCAATGGTTTGTCCAGCCCCGACCGGTACAGGAACTCCACCACCGATGGGCGTGATTTGAACAGCCCCTTCGGTTAGGGTTAATTGATCAGTGCCAGCAGACCCGGCAGTACCACGGATACCCGCGGTTCCGAGTGGAGACTCGATATCGAAATTCGAATTTTTATCTAGCTTTTTAATGTTGAAGATGAGATCCCCTGCCTCTACCTCAACGACAGTTTCAGATGGACTAGGTTCGGCCTTGAGCTCAGAAAGTTTTGTTTCTCCTGGTTGAAAGGGTTCTTGGGCAAACTTCTTTAAATTGATCGTGGAATTTTCTCGAACCGTGAGAATCGTACCACTGGACATGAGTAAGATAGCTTTAGAGCCTTTCTTGGCACTGATAGTGTGACCATCAAAAAGAACGCCCCCAGTTCTGACTTTTTCAGCAGGGAGAGGAATTTGATTCGCATTGTTAACTACTTCAACCTGACCAACAATGTTGGCGATTATGATAGCACCTTTAGAATCGATCCCCTGTAGCAAAGAAGAACTGAAGAATGGCAGTGTTGCAAAAAAGATTAGGCGTGTGAGACGATTCACACACTCACTATATTTAATAAATCAGCCCACTAACAACAAAAAAAGTAAAAAAATTGTTTAGCAAATAAGTACTAAAGTTTCACTAAATTGGTTGTTTACTTCAGTTTGTAGACTTTCCCCCACGCATTGGCAAAAACTTGTTGAAAATATTGATCATCGAGGTTTTCCATAAAAAATCCTTGGACAAGCACACTACGAAAAGCTTCATCATCCATAAAGAACCACGCTTGCCCCAATTTGTAACCTTGACTGGGAATGGTAACTTTATCCCCTTTAGAAAAGATGTGATCCTGTGAAAGATTGTTATATTGGCTAAAAGCCAAATCTGAAATATTTTTTTCTGATGCGACTTGCGACAAAGACTTCCCTTCCTTTGAGATGACCTGCTCACGGTCAGAGGTAAAGAAAGGTACGCTTGTTTGGATAAGGTGGAAGTCAGCATTTACTTTTTTTGATGAAGGAAGATTTAAGAGTTTATAATTTGTTTGATCATGCAATTTTCGATGAAATGAAAACTCAACCGGTTTTGATACCCCGGGTAATGTGGCTAGATTCTTTGCTAAATCCGCCTCGATTTTGTATCCCCCACGCATGTTAAGAAAAATCTTGGATCCTTGAGTGGTAATCCAATCTGCTTGTGCAAAAAAGGGCTGCTTGCGAGGATCGGCCCCTTTTTCAAAAAGTGGATGCTTGTATACTGATTCGTTAAAAGAAGTTAGAAGGTATTTACGGGCAAAGGAGGAACGATAAGTTTCCGCAGACAGCAGGACTAATTCGTTGAGATGTGGGATGTGAATCAATCTTCTACCCACGGATGGATCATATTTTAAAGCCAAACTTAGACCATCAATTGTTAGAGAATTAATTGCCCGAGCAGGTCCACCATTAGGGTCCACCTCGAAAGCCTGACCATAAGCAATCTTCCCTCCCTGCTTACCATCTAACAGGAAGTCTCCACTGCGGTTAATACGATATCCCCCCTCAAACGCGTAGGATGTCCCTTCCCTTCTGCCACCTCGAAATATTTTCATAGGCGGTTCTTTTAAATTTCCCGCATTACTTCCCTCATTGCCCGAAAAATAAAGGTTTCGTGAACTGAAGCTGAGAATTGTGGGGAATATCCTCAAAATTTCATAGGGAAGAAAAAGAAATGTGTCTCTTGTTTTTGGTGGAAGTTTAAAATTAGGATTTTCGATGTCTGCTAAAAATCCTTGATAAAACCGTTGTTCGGGGGAACCATTACGAAAAATGGCTTCTACTGCGGTTGAATACTCACTCTTTCCATCTCTTTCTCTTTGTTGCTGTAATCCCGCATAAGTTTCCGTTTTTAATTTTGAAAGATTATAGGCTTTTACCGGGGAGGTGGATCGTAAAATTTCTGAGCTTAAAAAATTATCGACTGTCTGGTGGGCAGGAGATGTGAAGGTACGAGTATTTCCATAATACCAGCAACCCGAACCATAATCCCACCAAGTGACAACAAAATCTTCGGGAGATGACGCCTGGTTAAGCTCTTCAAGCACTTTCATGGTCTCAACCGGGTATACCACATGAGAATGATATTTTGCAGCATGCTGTAAGTTAGGCGTTGCAAACCATGCAACGATTAATCCGATAAAGGCCCAACTGAACCAACCTGCTTTGTTTTGAAAAGTTGTTGAATTCCTTCGCTCTTTAGCTATCAACCGAAAGATTCCCCATACCACCACTCCGAGTAGAAAGACTAGACCAACAGCTGCATAATTTCCCACATGTACAGTAAATCTTAGCCCGACTGCACCTTTGAAACAATTATAGGCAATGACTAAAAATGGAAGCGTGATACAAAATTCCCAATACCTCAGGATCAAGAGAATTAACCCGAGTAAACCAAGGATGGAAGCAGGTACCACCAAGCCAGCATTTGCCAAACCTTGGGGCATACATCTTGGGCAGGAACAAGTTGGAGTATCGGCCAGTATTCGATTTCGTACGACTTCATGAGGAATTCTACTAGCCTCGCGTATGGTCGTTTTTACATCTAAAAATTTTAGTGCATCCGCTTGGGAAGCCATAGTGGTTCCAGTTTTTCCCACCACGGAATAACTTTGTAACTTCCCAGTAATTTTCGACCATGTTCCCGCATAAGGACCAAAATTGGTTAAAGGTAAAACTCCCAAACCTAAAAACAATAACACTAAAAGTGCCAAATATGGAGTTCCTTTAAAGCCACTTATCTTGGACATCGCACAATTGAAGCCGGTGGATCGAGGAAAAAAGGAAAAAACTAACAGACTACAAGGAACTAAAATCCCAACAAAGAAAAGTCGTGGATTATTTTCTACGGAGTAACCTGATGACCAACTCTCCGCGTAAAGTACCCAGCTAATAATGAAAATCGATGAAATATTGAAGGGATCGGCTAATCCTTTCATGATATTTTTAAAAATATCCTCTTTTTTCCTCTCCTCTAGCCATGAATCAAGAAGAAGAATGCCTAAACGGAAGCCAAGAAACCCAAGACACAAAGAACAGGTAATTGCCTGGATGGAGCCGTAAAAAAATCTTCCTAGAAGAAGAGAGACTGCCGCCGCCAATAGATAGCGGATAGAATTTTTTCTTGAAGCAGCGAGAAGAAAGAATACTGAAAACGCAGGGGATGTAATTGCAAAAATATCTGTATCGTAGTACCCGGCCAATGTTCGGTTGTAATAACTGTGGGTCACTCCAGCCAAACACGCAGCCGCAAAACCCCAAGGAACACATCGATAAAGTGCCCCAATTAAGACTATGGGTATACAAACCAAACCTGCCACATAGACTGGGAGCCACAAAAGTAAATATTCAATGGAAAGTTCCGGAAATAATTTCACCAACCAATAAGGCAAGGCGGTGATCATACCATTTTGATAAACTCCTGGGAGCAGGTTATTTTCTGCGTGCATACCGAGGGCAGCTTTCTGAACTATACTTCCAAAGTAAAAGCTGTCATGGGTATTAGGAAGGGCAACGCCATCCTTGACCATGTTGGGGCGCATGTAGACTGGCTGACCGCCCTCATCTAAATAATGGGCCTGAGCGAAATCTATCCAGTCTAGGCGTACCCAAAAGCTTAAAACATAAGCACACAGAATGAGCCCAAATGTGATAAACCAAGGAGTTGAGACTTTAGGTAATTCGAAAAAACCTTTCCCCACCCCCCTATCCAAGACTATTTTTCTTAGCATAATCTTAGCAGACAAAAAAATGATTTTGTGACCGTCAAAATAATTTGACCACCTATTGTGTAAATTAGTGCTTAAACTTTTTAGACAACCCAGAAAGTTTTCGGTTCATCTCCTTGAGTAAGGAATTAGTCTTAGTAGGATCAAAAGATGCCCCTAGCAAAGTCCGCGATCCTCCATGGATACGACCACCCAGGTTTTTGATATGAAATGCATAGTCTCCGTTAACCATAATACCAAGCAATTCGGCCTTTTTGGAAAAAACTAGGTCACCTTTACCTGGATTAAATTCCCCGGTCAGAAAAGCAAAGTGTCTTTCGTCTACCTGAATATACCTACCATCTTTTTCATCCCGTAAACATTTTGTCTGACCAAACCTACCATCCTTTACATCCACCACAACGGCATCATCAAAAAGAAATGGATTCGAAGGTGCACGAAATAGTTCAAGACCCGATGATTTAGACAACTCATCAGGCTTGGCGTATAGCGGGACAATAATAATTCGGGGATCATCCATGAAGGCAATTTCTTTGACAGGGATAGGTGATTTGAGTTTCGGAGCGGTTATTTGTCCGCGAACTGAGACTAATTTACGAGGAGTATAATCAACCCTGAACGGACTGTTTTTGGCATGGATTAAGGCGTAAACAAAATTACCATCCACCATAAGGATAGTATCCATCGAGAATAAATCATCCGTATTGTTTTGCATGATTCCTGTTTTATGGGTGAAGGAAAGCTCAAGGGTAACTTTATTTTGTTCGTAACGGGTAAAAATTTCATTCACTGAACGAGTTTGTCTCTCATTTAGCTTGAGAAAATTTTCTTTTTGTACCTCAGCAGACTCCTTAACTTCTGCTTTTACTGAAGTCACATCCTGTGAAACATTGGATATTTTTTCCCCGACTCCAACGAGCCCCTGCCCTACATCCTTTAGATCCTGCCCCACTCCGTCCAACCCTTTGTTCAAGTTGTCAATTTTCTTATCAATCTTTGCTGCTGAAGCAAGTAGCTCATCTGAGCGTTTCTTTTCTTCAATCAAGAGAGCTCTTGCTTCGGCAGCAGCAAGTTCTTGTGCCTTGGCACGCTCAACAGAAGCGGCTAACTCCAAGCGAGCAGCTTCTGCTTCTCTTTCCTTTTTCGATTTTAGGGCTGCAAGTTCTTCAGACTTTTTCTTAGCCTCGTCGAGATTCTTAGCCAATAACTCAAGTTCTTTTTTTGAAGCGGCATTGCTTTGTAGGAGTTCTTCTCTCTTGCGTTCAATTTCTTTTCTTTGTGCTTCCAGTTGCTCGGCATCTTTTTTAGCGAGATCCAAGGCTTCTTTATTTCCCTCAATAACTGCATCTTTAGATGCAATCTCTCTTTCTTTACGATCCAGCTCCTTTTGCCTGTCCGCTATTTCAGCCTCTAATTTGAGTTTTTCTTCGATCAGGGTGTCCTTATCGTTACTCAGATTTTGGAGGAGAGTTTCGTTCGTGGCTTCCAATTCCGCCACAACATCATCGTAATTTTCACCATCTGAGATGCGTTCAACCACTTCCCTGGAAACGACTTTTTGATTATCCTGGGCAATAACCGCGTCTTTGGGCACATCAAAGCGTGCCAAAGCTAAAATGCTAAGAAGTAAAAAGTCGCAGACTACGAGCAGCAGACTGCGATTCATGCCGCGTTATCTTCAGCTTCCTTGACCAGCAAATGATTGCGATATGGTCGAATGATTACGATCTTTAATGCAGCCACAAACAAAATACCAAACAAGGTAGAAGTGTATGCCCCAATCAGTGCATCTTGTTTAACATCGAGCACCAATAGTAAAATGAGGGAAAGCACAGTTCCTCCAAGCCCGATGTACAAGCCGAGGTCGAACAAGTTTTCCTCATTATCAAGCAATCCCAATTTTAATCCGGGCTTCAGCTCTTCGTTTTTAATTTGCGAAACGCGTGACATACAAATCATGAAAATCACAATTTGGATAAGCAGGAACACTCCTGCGACGATCGCGGTGACGATAGTTAAGTTTTGATCCGCCATAGATTCCTCATTGGCGTAGGCGAGAAGATTCGCAAGCGCAAAATCAAACCCGGCTACGGACACTTGCCCTCTTGGAGTTTGCAAAAGGGATGGTTCGAGAACCAAAATACCTATTAAAGCAAACAAGGCCGATGCCGAGAACCTTCGTGTCCATGATAGTGCATAGTGACTTTGCGAGCGTTGGTAACCAGGTCTCGGTAGTGTTTTTGAAATAAACAGAAGAAAACAAAAAAAAGAAGCCAAAAGAAGAAGAATCTTCAGAGTTAAAGAAAGATCTCGATGTTTATGAGACAAGCTCGCAAGCAGACCACCGCCAAGATAAGGGAATAATGGTTCAGCTAATTCAACCGCAATCCCCTTTTCATGAATAGGGTTATTCCGATCAAGTAAGTGATCCAAAGCTCCTTTTCCGTAAGACATTGCCAATTTGAGATTTTCCAAAGCTTTTTCCACAGCGTCATCATCGCCATCTTTTTGAAAAACGGGATAATTACTGACGAATTTCAAAATACCAGAAGGATTCCCAGACAATAGGGTGGATGCATATACGATTTGCAAATCACGCTCAAATTTTGCCTGAACGACTTTTTTTTGCTCCATCATTTCCAAAAGATTCTTCCTGTGAGCTTCACGTTCGCTCATGGGAAGTAAACCTGCAGATTTGTGAGCTTCTTTAATTTCTCCAATTGAAACGGATAATGGGCGATTTAGCATCCGAATTAAGGCGGCTAAGTCAAAAACTCCTTGTAGATTAGGACAGCTTCGAGTGAGTTCGGCCATCTGAATAAGGTTCATTTTTCGTGCAAGTTGGTGTGCCGACCAGTAAAAGGATCTAATTCGCTCTTTTGAAGAATGATCTCCTTGAAGAGCCTTTTGCGACAAACGACCAATCTCAAAAGCTGTATCTCCGGAATAATAATCCTTCTCAATGGACATAGCAGTTCCGACCATCATGGGTACAAGGATAGGATAGGGAAGCCACCGACCATGGCTTTCCATTTTCCCTTCCGAATTGATAATTCCTCCAATGATGACCGCATATCCTCCATCACTGGTACGCCCAAGTTTCATCATGACTGAACGATCGGCCAAATCCTCAAAATCTAAAGACTTGGGCAGACTGAGATACTCATTCATTCTTCGAATGTCTGTTTCCGTGCCATTCTTGCTCACTTCAAACCATTCAGCTTGCCCGGCGTATTCGGCGAGAGCAACTTTTGCCTCAGCCAAACAAAGATCACGCACCTGAGCCTCGGAAACATTACCGTCAAAAACTTCGGGACCACGCAAACCAACGGAAAGTAAAACTTTACGACCCGAAAAATAGGGAAAATCCTTAAGAGCCGCGACCTTTACTCCAGGAAAGGCAAAGACAAGAGGTTCATTGATTAATTTTGTCCAAAAGAAGCCTGGCCGTCCGTCAATAGGTATTGAACGGAGCAATGCCTGAACATTATCGTTTGAGCTTTTGTCCCGTAACCGATCCCATAAATCTCCCCTTGAAGTTGCTCGGTTGTAAACGAAAAAAGCCTGGTATCTACCTTGGTTGAGGTTGTATTGATCGATGCCGCCGAAATATTCATTGAAGGTGAGCATATCAAATATGCTGCCACCCCCAGAAATAGAAAGTTCTGGATGTGCCTTTTTTTTACTTTCAATTGCTTTGGCAAACTCCTTTTTCTTACTTAGGGAGGAAAGAGGTAGAAGCATTTCAGCTGGACCCACATTGTTTTGACGAAGTTGGCGTATCATCTCTTCATCCACAGTCTTAGTTCCCTCCCCTACACTCGCCAAGGAACGCTCCGAAACGGTGGCAAAGTATACAGGAGAACCCAAACCAAGAATTCCTAGAACCAAGGCCAATAGGAGAAAGAATACTCCCTTAAACTTAATCTTTCTTGCAATATCCAACTTGGGTATCCTTTATCTCGAATTCACTAATTTAATGCAATTTCAATTTAATTAATATTTGTTTTATTAAATAATTTATAAGATGAGCCTAAGTATTCGAAATTTTGGTGACCCCATCCTTAGACAGAAAGGACGAGCAGTGGAGGATTTTGACGATCAGCTAGTTCAATTGTCTCAAGACATGCTTAAAATCATGCATATTTCCGAGGGTATCGGGCTTGCGGCACAACAAATTGGGGAAGCTTTACAATTCTGCGTAGTCGAAGTGCCTGATCACCCCGACCATCCAATAACCTGCATTTTGGACGGCAAACCACTCTCTTCCTCGCTTATCATGCCGATTCACATGGCGAACCCTACAATTAAAACACTCCCAAGTGATGAGTATTACTACGAAGAAGGGTGTCTATCTTTTCCTGGAATTAATGCTGATGTTGCCCGTCCTGATCGAATTCTTGCCACATATCAGGACTTGGATGGAGTGGAGCACTCGTTAGAATGTGACGGACTTTTGGCAAGATGTATCCAGCATGAAGTGGATCATTTAAATGGTGTTCTTTTTATTGATCGGATGGAAAAGCCAACCTATGCGGAGGTCAAAAAGGAGGTGCAGGCCCTCAAGCAAGAGACACTCTCCCAGGCAAAAAAAAGTAAATCCCCTTAATTTGTGGCTGGGTCAAGCAAACGAAATACCAAGCAGGGAGCCATTCTTTCCCGTGTAATTCGCAATGCTGGTCGCCCTTTAACCCCTCTGGAAATTCATGAACTTGCTTCTGAGAAAATACCGAGGCTAGGAATTGCCACAACTTACAGGCACATCCGCAAACTTACCGAAGAAGAACAAGTGGTAGGCGTGGATTATCCAGGCCAACCCCCCCGTTATGAATGGGCGGACGGGAAGGACAAGGTCCACTTTTCCTGCCGTTCATGCAATAAATTATTTGCTCTAGAGGATACATCAGAAGACACCCCCCCAGCCAAAGCACCGAAGGGGTTTAAAGTTCAGGGCTTTGAGGTCATGCTCTACGGGATGTGCCCAGAGTGTGGCTAATGTAATCTACATTTAGAAAGAAAATCCCAATCCGGCATACATTGCCCGCCCAAGTGCCGGATATCCATCGACTTCCTCGTAGTCTTGATCCATCAGGTTTTCTATTCTGCCAAACAAATTGATCCCCTCAGAAATTTTATAGTTTCCAAATAATCTAAGAATTGCGTAATCATCTCCCCCTATGGTGGAAAAATTTCCTCCGTCAATATCCATCACATCTTGGACAACCTTCAGCCC
>JAYNZN010000030.1:0-23581 GCA_038103695.1 Opitutales bacterium | reverse complement strand
CCGGGTTTTCATCCCGGCAACAGGGGTTCGAATCCCCTACGGGACGCCATTTTAAATAGCGTCTTGTACCACATCTAATTTCCCTTAGGAATAATTGATGTCGAACAAACCACTACCCATCCAGCTTCGAGGTGCAAGGGAGAACAATCTTAAAAATATAGACTTAGATTTGTTTCCTGGGCAACTAACCGTGATCACTGGATTAAGTGGTTCCGGTAAGTCCACTCTACTCTTTGATGTTTTACATGCGGAGGGACAAAGGAGGTATGTGGAGACCTTTAGCCCATATGTTCGACAATTTATGGAATCCCTGCCTCGACCGAAAATAGATTCCATGACAAACGCCCGTCCATCCATTGCGGTTGAACAAAAAAATACCATCAAAAACTCAAGGTCAACTGTTGGAACAATGACTGAGTTGTGCGATTACTTTAAAGTTTGGTTTTCACAAGTTGCCCAACTTCATGACCCAGATGATAAAGGTAAAATTTTAAAGGAGCGGACACCTACAACTCAGGCTAAATCTTGCTTATCAAAATTTTCAGGGAAACAACTCTACATTGGATTTAATTTAAAGCGTGGCAGCCTTACCAAAAATGAATTTCTTAAATTTTTAATTTCTGCGGGCCATGCACGCATATTTTGGAAACAGGATTACCACAGAATCGAAGATATCCTCAAAGGTAATTGGGACGAAGAGGAAGCTTTTGTTGTGGTCGATCGGATTTTGGTAAAAGCAAAATCGAAGAATAGGCTTACAGAGGCAATCACCCTCGCCTTGAAGCACGGGAAGGGCCTAGCGGAAGCGAAGTCAGTAAGCGGAAAACACCAAATCTTTTTTTATGATGGTATCTTTTCAGTAGCCTCTGGTAAAAGTTACTTGAAATTAAGTCATGGCTCATTCTCCTTCAACTCGCCTGTCGGTGCCTGCCCTGAATGTAAAGGGTTTGGGCGAATAATTGAAATAGACCCAAACTTAGTCGTTCCTGATAGCAATCTCTCCATTAAAAAAGGTGCAATCAAGCCCTTCGAAGGAAAAGTATACGGTCACTGTTTAGAAGATTTATTAAAAAGTTGTAAAAACTTTGGAATCGACCCAGACAAACCATGGAAAAAGCTCAGTGCAAAATTGAAATCTTTCATTTGGGATGGAGACCCCTCACACATTGATGGGGATGATCGTTGGTATGGAATACATTCCTTCTTCAAATGGTTGCAAAAAAAATCTTACAAAATGCATGTGCGGGTATTTCTATCAAAATACCGTGGTTACTTTGAATGCCCTGGATGTGCAGGGACACGCTTCAAAAGCGAGCCCCAACTCTGGAAATGGAAAGGTTACTCACTTCCACAATTGTACGCATTACCGATATCTGAACTTCTAGAATTAATAAACGGTCAACCTCTTTGCAATGACCCCAAGGCTGACCTCCCACTTGAGGCAATTCGGACTCGCCTAGGATATTTACAAGATGTGGGCTTAGACTATTTAAGTTTGGACCGATCGTCCCGAAGTCTTAGCGGTGGCGAAACTCAAAGGATTAATTTAACCGCCTGCCTCGGTGCAGGGCTTACGGACACCCTGTTTGCTTTAGATGAACCAACCATTGGGTTGCATAATCAAGATGTGAATCGTCTTATCAAAATTTTAAGAGGTTTAGCATCTGGAGGTAATTGTGTATGCGTTGTCGAGCACGACGACCAAGTCATTAAAGCAGCTGATAAAGTAATCGAAATTGGCCCAGAACCTGGAGTTAAAGGAGGAGCAATTACATTCAGCGGTTCAGTCCCGCAACTTTTAAGAGCAAAAGATTCGAAGACAGGCTTGTGGCTATCAGGTAGAGCTAAAGAAGCTTCACCTCCCACCACCAAGTTAAATACAAAATCTGAAAAATTTATTAAGATTAGAAATGCAAACATCCATAATCTAAAAAATTTTCGAGCTGATCTACCCTTGGGTAAGTTTACTTCAATTGCGGGTCTATCTGGATCAGGCAAATCCACACTTCTGCATGACTTGATTTACCCCGAAATAAAAAATAACTCTCCAAGTGGATGGCTGAAAAGCGATTTATCATTCTCTGAGATTGTTATGATTGACCAAGGAAATATAGGTCGATCTTCCCGTTCTAACCCTGCTCTTTACAGCGATGCATGGAACCCAATCAAGGAGGCATTTGGAAGGACCGATACTGCAAGAATGGCCGGCTTTTCTGCTTCTGATTTTTCTTTTAATGCAGGGCAAGGCCGCTGTGACACTTGCCAAGGTTTAGGTTATGAGACCGTAGAAATGCAATTCCTGCCAGATTTGTCTGTACCCTGCAAACTCTGTGAAGGCAGGCGTTTTAAAGACGAATTGCTAAGCATCAAGCTAGACGGTCTAAATGTGGCTGATGTCTTGGAGCTTACAATAAACGAAGCACTCCCCCGATTCGCACATTTGCCCAAAACCAAGAAAAAGTTATCTCTCCTATGTGAGCTTGGATTAGGATATCTTAAAATGGGACAACCATTGAGCACTCTTTCTGGTGGAGAATCCCAAAGGCTGAAACTAGCCAAATACATGGGACCACTGGATAAGAAATCCTCTCCAGCTATTCTCTTATTAGACGAGCCCACCACCGGCCTTCACCTTTCTGATGTTCAGTGTTTAATCAATTGTCTGCGAAAATCTGTATCCAACGGGCATACCTTATTCGTGATCGAACATCACATTTCAGTTCTCAAACAATCTGACTGGGTCATTGAACTTGGGCCTGGTGCGGGTAAACTGGGAGGGAAAATTGTCGCAGAAGGCCCTCCACATTCCTTTTATTCTCTTAACACCCCTACGGGTCGCCTTTTTAATCAATCAGAAACAAAGGTAATAAAAGCTTCAGACTCCGCGCTTGAATCAAATTCTAAGGCTATAAAATACGGTGCTAAAAAAGACCTTCTTATTCAGGGAGCGCGAGAAAATAATCTCAAAGACATAGACTTAAAAATTCCTTCAAATCAATTTGTGGTGGTCTCTGGACCCTCAGGGTCTGGAAAGTCATCTCTTGCATTCGATGTAATATTTGCAGAAGGGCAACGAAGGTTTCTCGAGTCCATGTCCTCCTATGCTCGTCAATTCGTAGAACAAATCGGCAGACCCAAAGTGGATCAAATTTCAGGCATCTCACCAACGGTTGCTATCCAACAAAGAGTAAACCGAGGGTCAAAAAAATCTACTGTTGGCTCAATCACTGAAATCGCTCAATATCTTCGCCTTCTTTATGCACGTTTAGGAGTTCAGCATAGCCCGAAGTCCGGGAAGCCCTTAGTCTCTTCCACTCCCCAAGAAATTTCTCGCTTACTGGCTACAAGAATTCAGGGCAGTAAAAATTCTCGATTACTCGCACCCTTGGTCACAAACCGTAAAGGTCACCACAAACCGCTTGTTAATTGGGCAAATGAACAAGGATTTGAAGAAGTTCGCTGCGATGGTAAGATCATACCCACTCAATCTTTTCAAGGGCTAGACCGGTATAGCTTACACGATGTGGAAGTAGTGGTTAATAAATGGAATCTCACACCCAAAAGACACATCCTTAGTGCTGCGGTAAATTACGCCCTAAAAATTGGTCAGGGCCGTTGTGCAATAGAACTTTCAAGTTCTGAAGTTATTTGGTTTTCTACTCGTAAATATGACCCTGCAACTGGAAAAGCTTATCCTGATCTGGAGCCTTCTCTACTTTCCTGGAACTCCCCTCGAGGGTGGTGCTCTTCATGTCGTGGATACGGGAAAATTTATGATTGGATGAAAGAAGACCTGCCTGCCAATGGAGATTGGTGGAGGTTGGAAAATGGCCAGATCTGTCCTGCTTGCCAGGGAGACCGTCTGAGTAAATTGGGAAAGCATGTTTTTTTAAAAAATAAAGGGCGAAAATCATATTCATTGCCTCAGTTACTCAGTCTGACCCCAAATGAGATTTCTTGCTTTCTCCAAAACTTGCTCATTTCAAAAGAGAAGCTACCTGTGCTTGAAGTACTATTGCCTGATATTCTTGATCGATTAAAATTCATGGGGAATGTTGGTTTAGAATATCTTTCTTTGAATCGCGAAACTGCTTCCTTATCGGGAGGCGAATCACAGAGGATAAGACTCGCTAGTCAACTCGGCTCAAACCTTTCAGGAGTGCTTTACATATTAGACGAACCCTCCATTGGTCTCCACCCATCTGACAATCAAAAATTAATTGATTCCTTAAGAAAACTCCAGGCTAAAGGTAACTCCCTAATAGTTGTTGAACATGATGTGGAAACAATCGGACAAGCTGATTATGTTATTGAAATAGGCCCCCTTGCCGGTGAAGCAGGTGGGCGAGTTATTAAAAGCGGAAAAAACCTAATGCTTCAAGAAGGTAGAAAGGCTGTTAAAAACAATTATTTAGCTGATGCAATTCCTCATCCAATAAGAGGTAACTGGCGTACCTTGCCATCGAAGAAAAATTCTTCTAGGCAAACTTTCCTTGAGCTCTCCAAAGTGAGATTCAGGAATCTACAAAACCTTGCCTTGAGTCTTCCAACTGGCCGTCTTGTGGTATGTTGTGGTGTTTCTGGTGCCGGGAAATCAAGCCTGATTAGGGGTGCTCTTTTTAAGGGTGTAAAGATTTCGATACAAGAAAATGAGTCATTGATCCAAACAGATGATTTTCAATTAAAAAATGGGAATATTTTTGCTAAAGCAATCGAAGTTACGCAAAAACCAATTGGGAAAACTTCCCGCTCCACTCCAGTCACATATCTGGGGGTTTGGACTCGTATTCGTGAATTAATTTCAAATCTACCTGAAGCGAAAGCACGTGGAATAAAATCCAGTGATTTTTCATTCAATGTAAAAGGAGGTAGATGCGAGGTATGTAAGGGAGCAGGAAAAATAAAATTAGAAATGAATTTTCTTCCCGATTCATATGTAGAATGCGACGAATGTAAGGGAAAAAGATATAAGGATGAGTTGTTGGACTTGAAATGGAGAGGTAAAGATATTTCTGAAATCCTTGATCTTACTTTTGAAGAAGCTCTAGATTTCTTTTCCTTTGATGAATTATTAAAAGAAACTTTTTCGATCATGCAGGAAACAGGACTGGGTTACTTACGCTTAGGCCAAACGTCGCCCACTCTTTCTGGGGGAGAGGCCCAAAGGTTAAAACTTTCCTCTGAACTCTCTTCTGGCATTGAGCTGAAAGGTAGAAAATCAGGTAATGGTAAAAAAAATTTTTATGTTTTAGAAGAACCGACAATTGGATTACATCCCAAAGATATCCTCAAACTCATTCAACTTTTACATAGACTTGTCGAAGAAGGGCACACCGTGGTTGTCATAGAACACGATGTTGAATTGATAGCCGAAGCTGACTACCTGATTGAACTTGGTCCTAAAGGAGGTCAAGGCGGAGGTAAAATTTTGCATCAAGGAACGGTCTTATCTCTGCTAAAGAAAAAAAGGAGTCCAACTGCTAAATTTGTAAAAAAAGTAATCAAAAAAGATGCATTAAGGAATAATGCGTAAGAAAATCTTCTTTCCTGCCTTAAGGATGCTCGAATCTTTGGAAAGAGAGGATGTATCAAGGTCAGGGTCTTCGACTTTCTCTCCATTCAACTTGATGGCTCCCTGTTTAAAGAGTCGCCGGATTTGCCCCTTCGATTCAAATTCTCCACTTGCGGCTAAAAGGTTGAGCAAAGATGAACATTCTTTCGAATTCTTAGATATCGAGATTTCAGGCATATTCTCAGGATCCTGCCCTTGAGAAAACACCTGAGAAAAAGAATTGAGTTCATGAACCCCAACATCCTTGCCATAGAAAACAGCTGTAAGTTCATTGGCTAGTTGTTTTTTACATTCCATAGGATGTAATTCTCTCAAATCTAAAATTTCTTTGTCTGTCTTGAGGAGTAAAAGCTTAAAATAGTCCCACATTACTTCATCGGAAATCGACATGATTTTGCCGAATATATTTTTAGCAGAATCATTGAATGCAATATAGTTATCATAACTTTTAGACATCTTTTTGGACCCATCGAGTCCCACTAATAATGGCAAAGTAATAACAGATTGCTGGGGCAAACCTTCCTCCTTTTGTAAATTCCTACCAACTAGCATGTTAAAGAGTTGATCACTGCCACCGATTTCTACATCAGCTCGCAATACAATGGAATCATATCCTTGAATTAAAGGATACATAAATTCCACCATGGATATGGGTTGGTTGGATTTAAAACGTTTTTCAAAATCATCACGCTCCAACATTCTCGCTACTGTCATACTGCGAGTAAGCGAAAGTGCATCACCAAAGTTCATTTTCCCAAACCACTCGCTATTCCTACGAACCACAGTTTTACTTTCATCCAAGATTTTGAATGCTTGCTCCAAATAAGTGGAGGCATTTTGAGCGACTTCTTCTTCAGATAATTCTGGCCGAACCTCGGACCTGCCGCTTGGGTCTCCGATGCGAGCAGTATAATCCCCAATTAATAAAATCGTCTCGTGACCTGCATCCTGAAACTGTCTGAGTTTATTAAAAACAACTAAATGACCAAAGGTTAAATCAGGACGTGTCGGATCTACTCCAAACTTTATTTTTAATTTACGACCATCTTGGAGATTATCAAGTAATTCATCTTTTCCAATAACCGTATCAGTATTTTGCAGAAGCTTATTTGCAATCATCTGAAAAATTTTTAAATAATTTGCGGATGCACTGCGAGCGAAGAATTACTACATTTGGGTGTTTTATATTATGATTCAGCTTGCAAGAAAGTCTCACAGCATTACGAATTTACCCTCACCCTCTAACCCTGATTGTAAAGATATTATGACCTTAGAAATTGGCTCCCGCGCTCCAGACTTCTCACTCAAAACGAAAACTGCCGACGGACTCAAAGATGTATCTCTTGGAGAACATCTCGGAAATTCTTCTGTCGTATTACTCTTTTTCCCATTTGCCTTTACTAGTGTCTGCATGGCGGAAGCTTGCTCTGTAAGAGATGATCTTAAAGCCTACGAAGAATTGAACGCGAAGGTTTTTGGGATCAGCGTTGACAGTCCTTTTGCACAAGAAGCCATGGCCCTTAAAGAAAATCTCAACTTTCCTTTGCTAAGTGATTTTAACAAGATGGTGTCGAAATCTTATGAAGTACTTTACGAAGATTTTATCGGCTTTGAAGGTGTAGCTAAGCGTTCTGCTTTTGTGGTTTCAATTGAAGGGAATATAACATTCGCTTGGTCATCGGATGACCCAAAACAATTACCTGATTTCAATCAAATAAAACAAGCCCTTTAAGCCGTTTGCTACTTTGCTAAATTGGATGGGTTTCCATGTTTAAAATTTGGTATAATTCATAAGTTTTACTTATTCATTGCCTAAGGGTTTAGGAAAGTCAGAATAGAATGAAAGGCTGAACTTTGCAAGGCGCAGACATTAATTACCGAGTTCATGTCACGCCAGACAGGGCATTCGTAAAGGTTTTTGAAAAAGCCTCTTACTTAAATTGCGAGCCTCTTCGTCTGTTCTTTGAAGACCAGCAAAAAAAGGGACAGAAGAGATATGTCATTGATTTTGAAGACTGTTCCAGCATGGACAGTACTTTTTTGGGTATTTTGGTCAGCGTAGCTCTCCAAATTAGAAAATCTCAAAACGGTGGCAACATTGCCTTACTTAATTTACGCGGGAGAAACCTAGAAACTGTGTGTAATCTTGGTATTCATCAAATAGCAGATATTAGCTCAGACGAAGTTAAGGATACAGTACAACTTGAAAACCTCAATGGCAGTCACACAAATTCAGATACAATTTATAAAGCACATAAAGCTCTCATGAGCTTAAATGAGAAAAACCTGAAGGTCTTTTCCGATGTCGTTGGATACCTTGAACAGAAAAAAGAGGAGTAGCAATCCCCTGTTATTTTATGTTTTCTTTTATATGCTTTGGGGGTGGATTCATTATAGGTCTAAGTATCTTGGGTTTAGTCAGCAGATTTTGGAAAAAGACAAAAAAAATCTTAGAAGAGCAAAAAAATCAATTATCTGAGGAGAAAAAAATTGCCGTTGAATTTATGCATAATTTAGCGGAGGCCATTGGCGAAGGTGTACAAAAAGAGGTGCTATACCAAAGAGTAGTACATACCGCAGTCATAACCACTGGGGCAATGAGTGCCTGCATTTATGAGAGGCTTCCTAATGGAAGATTAAAAGGGGTTGCGGTTGAAGGCTTATTTCCTCCCCAGCGTGAAATCAAATTTCCAATAGAGGAAAAAGGGACGCCCCGAGCAAGGTTTATTGAGAAAGTATTGAATTCTGAAATTCTTGAAGCAGAAGAAGGCATTGTTGGACAAGTTGCAAAAACCGGAAAAGGTGCATTTGTGCCTAATGCCATAAATGATCCTAGAATTGTAAAGCACCTCGATAAATCCTTGTCTGTAAGATCAATGATTTTTTCTCCTCTAGTTCATGATGATCAGACTTTAGGAGTACTTGCAGTTGCCAACCCATCCAATGGACTGCCCTTTACCGAAATCGATTTCTCAATGGTGAACTCACTTGGAGAACAGGCTGCCTTGGCAATCAAGAACTCAGATGCCATGAACCTTCGATTTGAAAAGACGCGCATGGATGCTGACTTAAGACTAGCCCACGATGTTCAGGAATTATTTCTAACTCATGATTTTCCCCAAAGCAAAGGCCTGGAAATTGATGCTCGTTACATTCCCTCATCTCAAGTTGGGGGAGACTTTTACGATTTTTATAAACTATCTCAAAGCAAATACTGTGTCTGCGTGGCGGATGTTTCTGGCAAAGGAGTACCTGCCTCCTTGCTCATGGCTCTATGTCAGACCCATTTAAAGCATTTAGTACATAAAGCGAGCTCTCCTTCAGAAGTACTAGTTTTGCTGAATGAAGAACTTTTTCCAAGAATTCGCAAAGATATGTTTATCACGCTCTTTTTAGCTATCATTGATACGGATTCCAATAGCATTTACTATGCAAGATCGGGCCACGAGCCTGCTTTATTACTCAAAAATAATGGCGATATGACCGAACTAAGGGGTAACGGAATGGCTTTAGGTATGGTTGAGCCTGAATTGTTTTCCAGTCTGATTGAGGACAAACAGGTAGATTTTATGAACGGTGATTTACTTTATCTTTTTACAGATGGGGTCACAGAAACCTCAAACATTGAAAAAGAGGAATATGGGCTTTCAAGACTTAAAAACCAACTTACTGAGAATTCAAAGGCTACTCCCAAGGAAATTAATCAAAAAGTCATTAATAGTTTAAATAAATACAGCCCAGATAGCATAGACCGGGATGACTTGACTTTGCTATGTGTTAAACGAGTTTAAAGTTAAGAGATTTTTTGTTCATCATAGTCAATTACATCCGCAAATGATTTCAAATCATCGCGGTCAGATGCTCCCAAATCGTTTTTGATTTCCTGTAATTTTTCGAGTGCCATATCGCTCATTCCAATTTGCACTAGACGGCGGTTCCATTCGTACACATTCAAGTCTTCAGGAAATAATTTTTGCAATTCCTGATTCAATTCTTCCTCACTTTTCGTATGTTTTACACAATCGATTATCTGGCCAGGCTCTAATCCAATGTGGAGGCATAGGAAACCATCAAAACCTTTAGTAAAATTTCTTTGATAACTTTTAGGCAAGCTTCCATCAATGAATTTTCT
Organism: Opitutales bacterium; assembly: GCA_038103695.1. Taxonomy (GTDB): domain Bacteria; phylum Verrucomicrobiota; class Verrucomicrobiia; order Opitutales; family Seribacteraceae; genus Chordibacter. Next base: position 13,877 of record JAYNZN010000030.1, on the reverse strand, counting down.
GATTTTTGCAAGGAATCTGGGAAGGTGCAAAAGCCCTGAAGAATGAGCCTCATACGGCGAAGGAAGATCCAATAAAGTGGCTCCTGTTGGTCCGTTTATAATTTTTGAGTCCAAGTTTGTAATAAGGTTAAATTGAGTAATACTTAATCGATTCAGAATATGTTCATGCAGAAAACCAAAAAGACAAGAGTGATTTCCAGAGTGAACACCTATATTTTCTCACATAAACTTCTTTTTGCGGGAACCCTGGGGCTGGCTTTCCTGATGACAATACTTTCTGTACTGGCACCAAGTGTTATTCAACAGGTATTGGACAGGGTGTTCACTCAAGGCATTGGAGATGGAAATTTTCTTTTATTTGGAATTATACTTATTGGTTCAATTTTCTTTTTTAGAGAGTTGTTAAATTGCTTCCGCATTCGAATAAATAATAAGCTTGAGCAGAGAGTAATCTTTCGGCTTAGGCAAGACTTACACACGAAATTGCTTCGCCTACCCATTAGTTTTTATGACCGTAGAAAAAGTGGTGATATTTCATCTCGCGTTCTAGAAGATGTCCAGAGTGTCGAAAGAGCGATATTGGATGGCACTGAACAGGGTCTTGTCGCACTACTCACATTGTTAGGCGTAACCACAATGATGTTTTTACAAGAGCCCAGGCTTGCTATTATAGTTTTTCTGCCTCTTCCAATCTTAGGATGGATGGCTTATGAATACGCGAAAGTTTCAAAGAAAAATTGGCGGGAAGTTCGAGATAAATCTGGTGAGCTTAACTCCATACTAGTCGAAGATATTCAGGGAAATCGCTTAATTCAATCCTTTGCGTTAATGGCAATAGAGCAGAAACGATTTGCTAAGAAAGCTTATGAGCTACAAGCGGTTTCACTTAAAGCCATGTATAGGTGGTCCATTCAGGGGCCTGGGGCCAGCTTCACATCATCTTTAGGAATTCTTGGGGTAGTAGGTATGGGTGCCTACTTACTTCAAACTGACCCAAGTTTTTCAACTGGGCAATTTTTTGCCTTTCTCCTCTACACAAACATGTTCTATGAACCCATTCGTCAGCTGGTTGGAATAAATAATTTAATTGCCGCCGGAAAGGCATCTGGAGATCGAGTTTTTGAGATTTTAGATGCTCCGATTGAAGTTGAAAATTCAAATTGCCCCACTACTTTCCCTATAAAGAATCACACAATTATATTTTCTAATGTTGGGTTTTCCTATTCTGAAAGGAGTCCCGTTGTGAAAAGTTTATCTTTCACACTTCGTCACGGTTCTACCACTGCACTCGTGGGGCCAACTGGTGCTGGCAAAAGCACCATAGCGAATTTATTACTCCGGTATTATGATGTAGAACAGGGGAGCATAACGATAGGTGGAACTAATATTGACCAATTTCGCCTTGAAGAACTAAGACAAAAAATAGGCGTTGTTTCTCAAGATCCATTTTTATTCGATACCTCGATCAAGGAAAATCTCTTATTGGCATCTGGTTCTGCGAGTGAACTCGATTTAAAAACTGCACTTATATCAGCTAACGCATGGGATTTTGTAAGTTCCCTTCCTGACGGCATGGATACTCTAATTGGAGAAAGGGGAATAAGGCTAAGTATGGGAGAAAAGCAAAGGCTTACTCTTGCTCGGGCCATGTTAAAATCTTCCCCCATACTTATTCTAGATGAAGCAACATCCAGCGTAGATGTAAAAACGGAAAAGCAAATCCAAGATGCTTTGCATGATTTAATAAAAAATAAAACCACCCTTATTATAGCTCATCGACTAAGCACGATCCGAGAAGCCGATGAAATTATTTTTCTAGAAAATGGGGGTATAGTAGAAAAGGGATCACACGAGGAATTGATTGATCACAATGGAGCATATGCGAATTTTTGCAACCTGCAGGCAAATTTAGTGAACAACTAGTTCCTGGAATTACTTTTCACGGAGGATAGTCGTATGAGCAATCTAAGAACATTGAATAGCAAATAAGGAAGTAAAAGGATGAGCAAACTACGAAAAAAATGTAGACTCATACCAGACAAGGGGCCGTAAATAATTTGTTCTGCCCATACTCGTAAAGTTGTAATCGTAAAAAACTCTAACCCGAGAGCTAAACCTAAATAGTATATCATTAAGGGCCAAACTGTAAATCCTACTGTTAAGAACAGTAATGCAAACCAAAGTTCTTTAGACCAATTTATCATATGATACATATCATACAGTATGGGTTTAATTGTGCAAACGCACTTTGCCCAAATTCCGCAGGTCATTAAGTAAAATATCTTAATTATTTGCTTCGAAATATTTCATTTCATTTGTTAATAAAAATAAATGAATTCAACGGACCAAGAAGTGATTTCTATTTTTGAAGAGACTGAAGCTTTGCTTAAGGGGCATTTTATTTTGCGTTCGGGATTGAGAAGTGAATTCTTTTTTCAGTGTGCTCAAGTTTGCCAATATTTGGATAAAGTAGAAAGATTGGCGAAACTTCTTATAAGCAAGCTTCCTTCTCAGGAAGTAGACTTGGTGATCGCACCTGCAATGGGGGGTTTAGTAATAGGTCAAGAAGTTGCTAGGCAACTTGGCTCACGTTTCATTTTCTTAGAAAAAGTTGAGGACAAACTGGCCTTAAGGAGAAATTTTAAAATTAAAACTAATGATCGTGTTCTCTTGGTTGAAGATGTAGTAACCAAAGGTGGTCGGGTTAAGGAAGCTATTGAAATTATCAAGCTCTATCCATGTAAATCTTTAGCTGCTGTAAGCTTGGTTGACCGTAGTGTAGAGCAAGTCCATTTTGGCGTGCCTTTTACTTCGCTATTAAAAATGAATTTTCCGACTTATTCAGCGGACCAATTACCAGAAAGCTTGCAAAACATTCCTGCCACGAAACCCGGTAGTTAAGTTAGGTTGAGAATGTAGAAGCTGGTTATCTAGAAAATCAGGGTATTCGATAGGCTAAAAACCTGTATTTACCACGATACCATACATAAAAACGGTTAATTCCTGAGTAGAGATTCTGAGCCACATCATCAACACTGAGGATTTGAGATCCATTGACTTCAACCAGTACAACTCCTTTTTTAAAAGTCTCAGTTTCACCAGTTGAATCTGAAACAACAACACCACGAACGCCATCAGGTATATTGAATTCCTTACGTTTTACCGGTGTCAACGGTGACAACTGAATGCCTGGAATTGGAGCATTTTCTTCAGACATTGAACCTAAAACTACTTCCAATTTTTTTAGTAAGCCTTGCCTGAAAACTTCGATGGTTATGTTGGAACCAGGCAAAGACTGAGAAATTAACACCCTTGCTTGATTGACTGAAGATACGCCTTTTTCTCCGATTTTGACTATTTTATCACCTGGCATCAAACCCGCCTTTGCCGCTGCACTTCCAGAAACGACTGACCCAACTATTGCAGCTCCTCCATCAGGACCTCGTTCTAGGGAAACCCCTAAAAAGCCTCTACGAATTTTACCTTCTTCTAGGTAATCTGTTAGGGCTCTTTTAACCATATTAACAGGAATAGCTAACCCAATCCCAATATTGGCACCTGTTTGTGAAATTATGGCAGTATTAATCCCAACCAATCTTCCTTTTGCATCTAAAAGTGCACCCCCGGAATTTCCTCGGTTAATCGAAGCATCAGTCTGAATAAAGTTTTCGTATGCACCTTCTTCACGAAGTATTCCAAGCTCAGACCTTCTAGTTGCCGAAACAATGCCCATGGTAACCGTCATACCAATGCCCAATGGGTTTCCCACAGCAAAAACAATGTCTCCAACTTGGAGTTGATCGCTATTCGTCAATATTGCATGAGGTAATTCTTCTTCTGCCTCAACTTTGAGGACGGCGATATCTGTAGCGTGGTCATAACCTATAATTTCAGCGGAGTATTTGGTCTGCCCCCCTACCTGAACTACCACTTCCTCCATCAATTCTCCAGTCCTAGGGTCCGTAATTACATGTGCATTTGTCACCACATGGCCTTGAGGCGAAACTATTACACCTGATCCAACTCCAGAGGGGACTTTTTCCTCTTCAATACGAGGCTGATTTATCCCAGGCAATCCGTAATAACGTCTGAGCCAATCTTCTATAGGATTGCTGACTCCACCTGGATACATCCTTCTTACTACCTGTTGTGTAGTTACAGCAACTACAGCAGGAGTGGATTTGTTCAAAATCAAAGAATAGCTGTGTATATTGCTTTGGGAGGAACGATCTAATTCCGAGTCGTCAACTTGTAATGAAAAGCTATTTCCTGGACAAAAATCTCCAAGTACTAAGAAGCAGGTTATAATTATGCTAAACTTTGGGTACATCATACTCTATCATATTCACAACAATCAATGAAGCGAATTTAGCCAAAGTAATTGTTTGGAAATACTCCTAGTTTTCAATCTTTAGAAGCCTTTTACCTCAAATAAACTAGAAATGCTACTATCTGTATGAGTTCTTTGGATTGCTTCTCCAAGTAGGGGAGCAACGCTTAATTGCTTAATGGGTAAATCATTCACTTTCATATTTACTGAGTTAGTTGTAACCAGCTCATCTAAATAGCCTTGCTGTAATCGCTCGCGACCCGTGTCATTTAGCACACAATGGCTTATTACAGCAGAGACCCTTTTAGCCCCACGCTCCTTTAAAAGTTTAGCTGCCGCAGTTAATGTTCCAGCAGTTTCTGTCATATCGTCTATGATTAAAATCTCCCGACCTTCTACCTCACCGACCAAGTTCGTGGCCTCCACTGTACTTGCTCCTGTCCTTCTTTTAGCAACAAATCCGAGAGGGCAGCCTAATACCTCCGCATACGCATTTGCCATTTTCATCCCGCCAACATCAGGAGTAAATATAGTCATATTCTCTGTATTTCGATTTCGCATGTAATCAAAAAATACTGGAGAAGCATAAAGGTGATCAACGGGTATATCAAAGAAGCCTTGAATCTGCTGTGCGTGCAAATCCATGGTCAAGACACGGTTAGCACCTGCTGCAACTAAGAGGTTCGCAATCAATTTTGAAGTAATAGGAACTCGCGGCTGATCCTTACGATCTTGCCTCGCATAGCCGAAAAAAGGAATAACAACTGAAATTCTGGCAGCTGATGCACGTCGTGCTGCATCGACCATAATCAATAACTCCATTATATTATGATTCGCGGGGGAGTTAGTTGATTGAAGAATAAAAACATCCATACCCCGAATGTTTTCATTATACCTTACAAAACTTTCACTATCAGGAAATGAAGTAACCAATGCATCTCCGATTTCCATGTCCAAATAAGCACAAATCTCCTTTGCTAAGGGCAAATTTGAGTTTCCGCTAAAAATTTTAAGATTAGTTCCGTTATGCATCTCTTTCCTTACTCTTTAGATTTTTCTTGGGCAAACCTATTGAAAAGTTCAGGTAATTTTCTTTGTAATACTGAAATCCTTTGAGCCAAGTGAAAGGGGAGGGCAGGGTTACCTTTAAGAAATGCCCCCGGCTCGACGCTTTTTGTTATTCCTGCTTGGCCCGCAATTTTCGCTCCTCTCCCGACTTTTAAATGCCCAGCAAACCCGGCTTGTCCACCAGCAATGACATCATCCTCCATAACGACACTGCCGCTCACACCAACTTGAGCGACCAATAGGCATCTTTTGCCTAACTGTACATTATGGCCAATTTGAACCAAATTATCAATTTTGGTACCTTCCCCAATTCTCGTTTCCTCAAACCGTGCTCGGTCGATGCAAGTATTGGCCCCTATCTCTACATTGTCTTCTACAACCACCCTGCCTAGGTGTGGAACCTTTTGATGAATTCCTTCATTTTGATCAAAGCCAAAGCCTTCAGATCCTATGACCACTCCAGCATTGATAATAACTCCTGTACCAATGTAACATCTATTAAGTAGTTTTACCCCTGGATGAAGTACGCTATTACTTCCGACCACTGCCTGGGCTCCCACATGACAATGAGTGCCAATCTTACAAGATTCACCCACAATGGCATCTTTTCCAATGTAGGTGAAGGCACCTACAGAAGCAGATTCACTAACATTGGCAGATGGTTCAATATATGCCGCAGGATGAATACCTGGAGGATCGGAGGGATGTAATTTTTCCTCAAGCACTTTGCACACTTCTGCCAATGCCCGAGAAGGATTATCTAATCGAATAAACAGCTGGTCCTGAGAGGGTACTCCGACATATTCATCGGGAAGAAGCACCACGCTCGCTTTCGTAGCAGAAACCTGACTTCGGTATTTCGGGTTTCCTAAAAAAGACAGGTCTCCAGCTTTAGCATCATTGAGGTTGGCAATGCCGGTTAATTCAACTACAGATGTTACACCTGAGCAAGTTGACTCAGGCCACAACTTTTGTAGGTCAGAAATTTTAATGCTAAGACTCACTTTTCTCGCTTAGCTTGAAAGGTAAAAAGGGGTTACTTTTTCTCTGCGTTTAAAGTAACAATCACTTCCTCAGTATAATCCGTTTTATCCGAAGAATAAAAAACGCCGAGTTGAGTTTCGGATGAATTAAGCACTATGTCCAAGCCTTTTGCCGAAGATACTTTTTTTATCGCTCCTCTTATATCTTCCAGATGTTCCACCAACAAGTTTCGCTGCCTTTGTGCAATCGTTGCTTTTGCCCTTTTATCGTAGGCAACCATATCGTCCTGCTTCTCTTTGGCTACTTTTACCTTTTCTTGGTATACTGATTTCAAAGAAGAAGTATCAATGTTTGGATTTTTCAATTTTTCTTCCATTTCTCGAAGCTCCTCAACAATTGTTTCCAATTCATCTCTGAAAATTTCCAGTTCTTCCATGGCTACTTTCTTTGATTTATCAAGCCTAGTCCTCGCGTCTTTGACTTTATGGTAGCCATCGAAAACTTTTTGGACATCAACGACTCCAATTTTTTGTGCATAAACTATGGGCGTTGATGCAAGTAGCGTAATCAAGAATAGGGAAAAGAAAGTTTTCATAATATATAGTATACTGAAGAATAAATGAGCTTATTGGCAACAATAGTTTAGATAAACTAAGTTAAAATTTTGTACCTCCAGAAAAATGAAACTGAGAAGAGGAACCTGTTTCGCTAGGGTCACTCATAGGAAAGCCTAAATCCAACCGCAAAGGCATCCCCATTACCATAATTCGAATACCTAAGCCCCAGTTGTCATGCCACCCCTCATCGCCATTACCAGGCGTAAACCTAAAATCGTTACGCCTAAGAAAGCCACCATCGTAAAAAAATGCAAATCTCAGAGGATCAGCTATCTTCAATGTATATTCTAAGCTAGCATAAGAAAATGAATTACCACCAATTGGCTCATTTCCTACGAGATCATTAGGGCCGGCATCACGATAATCCCAACCCCTAAGATTATAAGGTCCTCCCAAAAAGAACTTCTCGAAAAAAGGAACATTTGCGTCTCCACCATCAAATTTACCCAAAGTTCCTGTGCTGCCAGACAAGGACAGTACCTGCTCCATAACATCAAATGTACTGAAAAACCTGGCACCCTTAAATTCAAATCTTCCGTAATCAGCATCTCCACCAAAAATTCCACCTGCAAACTCTTTCCGAATCGATACAATACTACCTTCCGTAGGAAAGAGTAACACATCGCGCGTATCACGGCTTAAAGTTAAACCAACTTTGGATATAGTGCGTTGGATTTCGTTGTTTTGTGCGTTATAAGCAGGATCTCCACCATCACCGCCGGCACCCGTTATCCAGTTAGTTTTGCTGCCTTTCTCGATATCTTCGATTAGAACATCCTCAAAGCTGTAAAATAATCTACCCTCCACAAGCTCGAATAATCTTCTTCGAAAATAAACTTCGAATCCTGCACGAAGCTCATCGTAATAGGAGCTTTGGTAGTCCGATTTTTCTCGAAAAATCTCAAATCCAGCCGCGAGTCTCCTATTTAAAAACCATGGTTCTTCTATCGCTAATCTAGCTTCATTGCTTCTAGAACCCAGCTTGAGCCGCAGCCTAAATTTCTGCCCATCTCCCTGTAATCTGTGAGGAGCCCTCCACCTCATTATATCAAAGTTGCCCTGTCTAATTTCAGCAAACATCATAACATTCTCAAGAGTGCTAAAACCAACACCGAATCCAAGGTGCCCTGTCTTGCCTTCCTCAACATCAACAACCATATTTCTTCTTGAACTTCTTAGTTCGGGATCCAACGAATCAATGGGTTCATCTGAAACACTCACCTTTTCGAATAGTCGAGTATTCAGTAATCTGCCTTCGTCAATATCCATACGCGTAAGGTCAAAGGTTTCTCCAGGTGCCAAAGCTAATTCCCGAAGGAGTACAACCGTTTTAGTTTTTTCATTTCCACGTACTTTAATTGTATTAACCGAGAACTTATTATTCTCAGTAATATCGAAGACTAAATCTATCTGGCCAGTTTCTAGGTTTGGTTTTCGAATAACTTTAACTATTGCGTCCAAATATCCCTTCTCCCCATAAATTCTTCGGATTCGATTCCTCTCTTTCGATAACAGATCAGGTGAATAAGGGCTACCCAGAGAGATTAAAGGTTTATTTAACAATTCAGATTTTTTTAAAACAACATTACCAATAATTTCACTCTCCCCAAAAAATGACCGATTTCCTTCATAAATCTCTATCTCAAGCACGAGTTTATTTGAAGCAACTGGCATAACCCTAACATTTCTCTGTTCAAGTCTAACTCCCAGAAACCCTTCGTTTCTGTAAAAATTGATTATTTTTTCTAAATCTTCTTCAAGAATTCGGGGGCGGTATTTGGACCTAACAGACCAAAAGCGCCAAAAGCGCCATGGAGCAGTTTCCATTTCATCAAGTAATAATTTGGATCGGATATTCTTGTTGCCAGTAAAATTAATTTTGGAAATTTTCCGCTTATCGTTTTCGACAATATTAAAGACCAGACTCGAATCTTTATTCTGAGATTGTTGAATTACTTCACTGCGAATGCGAATATCCCAGAATCCTTTTTCCAAGTAAAAATCATTGAGTGCACGAAGGTCGGAATGAATGCTAGATCTGTCAAGCATTTGACCGGGCTTGGATGAAACAATTTTTGATAGCTTCTTATCCGAATATTTTTTGTTACCTTTGAACAAAATATTCCCCAGACGGGCCTTTGTGATAACCTTAAAAACTAGGCCAATTCGATCTTCTTTCTCTTTGCTTGGATCCAAATATACTTTTACATCCTGAATACTGCCAGATTCCATCAAATTACGAATGGACTTATCGATGGCAGGAGAATGATACAGTGAACCTTCTTCGACTTGTAAATTTTGCCTAATGTAAGATTCACTTACTGTTTCTGCTCCTTCGATGATAACCTCGATGGATCCAATTTTTCTCAAATCAGTATTCGCAAATACATAAAGTGCACCAACTAATAGAAAGATTAATGTAGTGAAAGAAATATTTCTCATTTAATTTAATTCAACCTGTGATCAGATTGCATACTCTCGAAACGAGTGAATTTCCTGCGGAATGCAAGATTGATTTTTCCAGTTGGACCATTTCGCTGTTTGGCCAGAATTAAAACAATAGGTTCAAAATCTTCCGACTGCTCGTCACTCTCTCCTCCAGCATCCATCTCACGTACATCCTCTCCCTTTCTGTGCTTCCCAAGCAACATCACCACATCCGCATCTTGTTCAATTGCTCCTGACTCCCTAAGATCGGAAAGTCTGGGTTCACGTTTTTCTTTCTCAGAATCTCTATTCAATTGACTCAAAACCAAAACGGGAACATCCAACTCTTTTGCCATTGATTTTAGACCTCTTGAAATGTCTGAAATTTGATTTTCTCGCGATTGCAAACGGCCATCAGCTGCTATCAGTTGTAGATAATCAACCACAACTAGGTCTAGTTTTTTTCTCATCTTCAACCGCCTTGCTTTGGCCCTAATTTGGTTGATCGTCAAACCACTCGTATCATCAACCCAAAGGGCCGCCTCTTGAAATTCTCGACTTGTTTTATGAAGGCTTTCTGCTTTTGATTTAGGCACAAAACCTTTGCGCAGGTCATTCATGTTAACTCTAGCTCGTCCGCAAATTAAGCGCATAGCCAAAGAAGTAGCACTCATTTCCAAACTAAAAACCAATGAATGCTTAGGGGGTGAATTTCTAGAGATAGAAAAGGCAATATTCTCAACAATGTTCATAGCTAAGCTGGTTTTACCAACTGAGGGCCTAGCCGCTAAAACAATCATTTCACCTGGTTTAAACCCATTGGTCAAGGCATCCAAATCAGAGTATCCTGACATTACCCCATCAACTTCTTCTCTCGAGAGCATCCGCTGGATTTGTTCCATGGCCTGCTGGATCGGCTCGCTAAAGGGTATGGATGCTCGAACATTCTGATCATCACCCAAGGAGCAAACCCTTTGCTCCAAGTTTGCCAGGAACTCCTCAACCTGAGAAGGTTGTTGATTCGCACCGTCAATGATATCGTAGCCGATATAGATACATTTTCTTAATAAGGCTTTTTGTTTAACAATATCGAGCCAGAAAGACGCATGAGCGGAAGTGTCAATTCTTGATGATAAAGAAGTGACGCCGTCCTTGCCTCCAACTTCTTCAAGATGTCCATCTGTGCGTAACTTCTCAATCAGTACAATCTCATCTATTTCAACTGTGTTGTTGTGAAGAGAAATAATCGCATCGTAGATTAATTGATGTTTAACAAAATAAAAGTCTTCTGGTCTGAGAGACTTTTCGATGCAAGAAGTAATAACTTCTCCAGATGTATCTACAATGCAAGCAGCTAGTAAACCCTGCTCCGCGTCTTGGTTGTTAGGTAAGGGCTTCCCTTCGATTTTGGGACTTTCGCTTGGTTTGGTAACACCCGATAAGGCGAGTCCTGTATTTGTATTTTGTAACGAAGATTTAACCACGATTACTCCTTTTCCACAAAGAAAGTGAGCTATCGTCTATTCGGCTTCGATTGGATTTTCAGAAACAACTTCAACTGAAAGTTCGATGGAAACCTCCGGATGCAATTCTACACATACATTGGTTTGGCCAAGAGATTTGATCGTGTTGAAATTCTTTAAATGACGTTTATCTAATGTAAATCCTCTTTCGCTTAAATTTTCAACGATTTGCTGAGATGTCACAGAACCAAAAAGTTTTCCACCCGACCCAGTTTTAACAGCTATAGCAAGGGACAAGCCTTCAAGTTTAGTGGCAACTTGCTGAGCATTCTTGAGTTCCTCTGATTCACGAGCCGCTCTTGCCATCATTAAGGAATCCAACCTTTTCTTGTTAGATTGATTCAAAGGCACGGCTTTATTCTTGGGCAACAGGTAATTGCGTGCATAACCGGGACGAACTTTTACAACATCACCTTCAAGGCCAAGGTTGTTAATTTTTTCAAGGAGTAGAATTTCTTTGTGAGCCATAATTGGGGGGGGATTAGAAAGGAACATCCTCATCAAGATCATTATCTGTATCAGGAGTAGGAGGGGGGGGAGTTGTAGCTGAAGGTTGCTGCACTGAAGTTTCTAAACTAGAAGATGCGGTTGGTGAATTCAGTCCAGTCGACTGATCTGCTTTTCCTGAGTCAACGAATTCAAAATTATCTAACACCACTCTAAGTGCACTTCGCTTTTCTCCTTCTTTAGATTCCCATTGATCAAGTTTTAGGCGACCTTCAACAAAAATAGGCCGTCCTTTAGAGAAAAAACGCCCAACCGCTTCAGCACGCGGGCCAAAACACTCAACCTCCACAAAAGTGACTTCTTCACGTTTATTGCCTTCTGCGTCTTTATAATTTCGGTTGAGTGCTATACCGAAGTTGCACACAGGTCTCCCGGAAGTCATCATTTTGACCTCAGGATCTCTGGTTAAATTACCAATCAATAAAACTCTGTTCAAGGAAGCCATTTGTAAGATGTTAACTACTGCATTCGATGAGAATGCGATCAACCTTTTTTTCGAGTTTCAGTTTCTCTTTTATTTTGGATGGGGTATCCGGACTACCAGAAATTTCAAAATGAAGAAAGGTTCCGCGTGCGAGTTTTTTCTTGGATGGATAAGCAAAGTCATGCTGACCAAGTTCCTGAACCTTACTAACTTCGCCGTCAGATTGGGCAATTATCTCACTAAGTTTAGGAATCATTTCACTTGAAGAGCCCTCGCTGCCGCTAGGGTCAATTACTATAGTAGCTGAATAGTTTCTAGTTGTCATAATGTTTGGGTAATGGAAGAGGGTAAGTATTTGTGTAATTCATCGCAACCGAGAGACCTTGGTCCGCCATGAGCTTGACTGAGTGAAATAAATTAGGAAGAAGATTTTCTAAAGTTAACGCCTCAACAGAAGTAAACTTAGATAGCACAAATTGAGACACAGGAACAGTTTCTGCTCTTTCTCCACCTACTCCGATGCGTAAGCGCGGTGGAGAAAAACCTAATTCAGAATGAACACTGGATACACCCTTATGACCCGCCGAAGATTTTTTTTCGGAAAGCTTGATTCTGCCTAACGGCAAGGTAAGTTCATCGTGAACCAAAAACAAATTATGATCTTTGGCCGAATTATTTCGGAGAAACGGTCGCAAACCTTTTCCGTTGTCGTTCATAAATTTTGAAGATTTCAACAAAAGAATATTTCCGCCCATGAAGGGTACTTCGCAAAAATAAAAACTCTCCTTGTGTTTAAAAGTGACATTTTGTTTAAGTGCAAATTTATCAACAAACCAATGACCTATATTATGCCGAGTATTAGAGTAGGCAGGTCCAGGATTACCGAGGCCAAAAAGAATCAAATTCACTTATTCCGGCAAGCATGATTACTTTTTAAAATTCAGGATTCAACAGAGGCGGATTCTTCACCATCCTGCGAGTCTCCAGAAGCACCCTCATCAGCAACCGCTTCAGAAGAATCTTCTTCGGCACCCTCGGCGTCTGCACGGCCACCAGCACTTCCAACACAAGTAACTAAATTGTTTTCAGGATCTGCCAAGTACTCAACTCCCTCGATAGCAGGTAAGTCCTTAATCTGGAGACTTTCACCAAGCTCAAGCCCACTGACATCCAACTGCAGACCTTGGGGAAGTTGACTAGGGCGACATCGTACAACGATGTCACTTTGATGAAACTCCAAGATTCCGCCCATATTTTTAACACCAGGTGATTCTCCCACGAGCTCAAGAGGTACCTTAGTTTCAAGAGACTGGCCACGTGTTACTTGAACAAAATCCAAATGAAGAATTGAGTCTTTGACGGAATCAATCTGCATATCCTTAAGCAGTGCCAATTCTTTGTCGCCGTTTCCATCGTCCAGTTCAATTAATGACAGAGAACCCCCTGATTTACGCATCAGCACTCTAAACTGACTGTCTTCAACGGAATAGTGCTTTAATACATTTTTCCCGTAAAAGACAGCGGGAATGCGTCCCTCAGAACGAATTTTTTTTGAAATGCTGCTACCGTGTTGGTCGCGAGATTGAACAATAAGAGTTGAGTCAGTTACATCAGACATATCAATAGGGGTGGTTTAAAATCAAACGATCCAATATGTTATATGAATGAAGTAGTTGCAAGCCTCTAGTATCAGTAACGATCATCTTACCCTGAAGACTTTGAAATATCGTATTGATATCCATTGGATCGAAGAGATCAAAACAATCTCCTGTAATGATCTGTTTGACTCAGGGTATTATTAAAGATTAAGTAAGATCTGTGAATAAGTGTTTGTACTTGATCATTACCCTAGTTGCATTGCCACTTTTGGGATGTAATTGTGTGCACGACTCGGAGGTCTTGGACTTTTGCTCATCTTGCAACGAACAAGGACCTGTAGAGGCGTGCGATCACCCATGCATGGATGATTTTGAGTATTTGAGCCAAGATTCGAGTAA
>JAYNZN010000063.1:0-5077 GCA_038103695.1 Opitutales bacterium | reverse complement strand
CCTCTGAGAATCATCCAGATGGTTTCCTCTGGAAAACGAAATTTAACATTGGCAAACACCCCCAGTTGATCTGCCATCTGCAATTTTAACCAAGAACTCATCCCTCGGCTTTGCACCAGAAACTCTTCCTTTATAAAAGGGTTTGAAAGTGGACTCCCCAAATCTTGACCACACCGTTTAATCAGTTCCTCAGGATCATTGGAGGTAAACAACCTGATCCCCTGCCCATTTGTTAATCGAACAACATCTTTTTCCAACTTTGAATCGGTATAAAAATTAAGCTCTTGTTGTGATGAATCAGTCAATTTTCAAAATTTTGATAGATTATTGTATATCATTACCCGGACAAATGATGTCTAGTCTGGAATTTTGGTTAATTTATCCTTCAAGGAAACCCAGAAGTATTTCTGAGAATAAAAGCATTCCATGTTAAAAACACTTACGAACCACTAGATGATGACTTCTAATGACAAAAGTAAAATCATAAATATGCTAAGTAAGTTAAAATTTGATCCTCAGGGAGTTTCTAATTTTTTTAATGCCAGCCACCTCCACCAATGTTTCTGAGTTAATTTCTCCAACCATTGTATGAACTAGGGGTACAGGATTGGCACTTCTCTTTATTTTAAAGTGCCATTATAGAGATTTTATGTTCATGAGGTTTCGCATTCTTTTGCTTTTGTTATTTGGCTTATACCAGAATGTAAGCGCATCGAGTCTGGCAGCATGGCGAAAAGTAGTTATTGACGCAGCTAGAGATGAGGCCCTGGCACCAAATATCATTGTACGAAATTTAGCCATTTTGTGTACCGGTGCTTTCGAATGCCTAAACAGCGAGAAGAACACTTACTCTTCTATCTATAAATTTAGTATCGAGAAACCTGAAAATTACGACGCCTTATCTGCTATTCGAGGCTGCCTATATGAAATTTGTTATTTTCTACACCCATCTCAAAGAAATCGGTTTGTCAGGCTAGCTCACCTCGATTCAATTGCAACTGGGGTGCAAGCCCACAATGAATCTTATCGTTTTGGGCAAAAAATTGCTGCAGGCATTCTAAATATTAGGTCTAAAGATGGAGCGTCTACAAATATTAATCACATTGGTAGTCTAGCTCCTGGGCAATGGAGGAGAACCCCGCCTCATTTCCGTCCTTCAGAACTGCCAAACTGGGGAAATGTAAATCTTTTCTGCGTTAAAAATAAGTCAAATTTTATTCCACCACCACCGCCCGCTCTTGAGTCACAGCAATATTATAATGCGGTCAAAGAGGTAAAAATTTATGGCATGATCAACTCATCTCTCAGAACTAAGGAAGAAACCATGTTAGCCAAATTCTGGAAGGATTTCTCCTATTCATCGACTCCCCCGGGTCATTGGAATGAAATTGCTCATTTTGCATCCAAGCAGAAACATCTTTCTTTACTTGAAGAATCCCGTCTCTTTGCCTTGCTAAACCTTGCGATGGCAGATGCCGGTATCCTGGCATGGTTTGCTAAATATAAGTATCGACTATGGCGCCCAGAAAATGCAATTCGGCAAGCTAATCAAATCCCTAAAACCCGAGAACTTGTTTTTTCAAAATGGCGACCACTCTTAGAATCTCCTCCACATCCTGAATATCCTTCTGGACACGGCTCTTATTCGGGGGCCGCATCAAAAGTTCTTAGCTTTTTCTTTGGCTCCGACTCTTTCAATTTTTCTGCGCGAAGTGATACATTAGAAAACTCAGTAAGATCATACTCTTCCTTTTCCTCTTGTGCAGAAGAAATCGCGATGAGTAGGCTATGGGGAGGCATTCACTTTAGATTTTCTAATCAAGTCGGCTTAAATATGGGAAACCAAGTAGCTAATTACATTTGCCAAAATTTTTGTACATTGCTAGAAGAATAGTTCAATACATGTCACCCTTAGTTCGCTACCTCTTTAAGTTTCTATTTGGTTATCTTCTAGTTTCTTCTGCTCTAAATGCCGACCTCAATATTTTGGGCGATGTTAATGGAGATGAGGAAATCGACATCAAAGATTTTGTCATGATTGTAAACCACATTCAGGGCACTCAATTTTTAACTGACACTACCAAAATTCTCCAAGCAGATTCAAACGGAGACGGTTTGGTGAACTCATACGATTTGGAGGAATCTATGAAGTACCGGTTTGGTAAAGCAAATTTGCCCCAACTTCCCAAAGCCGATGTCCTCAACACATCACCTTACAGTGGAGAAGCCGATGTTTCGCTTACCAGGGAATTTGTTGTTCATTTCAGCATGCCCATTGAATATGGTGCAAATCTAAACGATATCTTTTATTGTAATGCGGAATTTCCCACTACCGCCAAACTATCGGGAAACAGGATGAAAGCCACGCTTTTCCTAAACGGTTCCCGATGGCCTGCAAATTCTGAGATCACGATTACCCTGCTAACCGAAAATCTTCAAGATGTTCTCGGGAGATCTTTTTCAAGTGACGAAAAGCTTACCTGGTCTTTCACTACCGTATCTACTTTTGGGAGCGATCCAAGTACCAGTGTTTCAGGCTATGTTTTTGATTCAGATAATTCCACCGGTGATACACCTCTCCAAGGCGTTGTTATATCTGTACCCGGTCGAGAGGAAGAGCTGAACGCAACGACTGATCAAGATGGTTTTTTTAAACTTTCTGGTGTACCCGTCGGTCGCTTCTTTGTAAATGTCGATGGTCGGCAGGTTGCTGTTGCGGGCGAAGACAGCACTCTGCCTTGGAATGACCGTTCCTATTATGCCTTTGTTGGGAAAGCATGGGAAGCGACTCTGGGCAAAGATGTAAATGCTACTCTTTACGGTTCCTACGATGAAAATGGAATTTATCAACCAGATGATAGGGATGGAAAAATATACCTACCTCTCATTAAAGCCGGAGCATTACAGGTTGTGGATCCGAATGCGGATACCAATATTAGTTTTGTAGATGGTTATTTAAATGACGTAAACGAGAGTGTACGAGCTATGCTCGCTGCAACATCATTATCAATCCCTAGCGGATCCCTTGTTTCGGACAGTGGCATTCCAGGGGGCAGTGTTGGTATTGCGCCTGTCCCCGTGAACCGACTCCCAGAACCCCTCCCCGATGGCCTTGACCTCCCCCTTGTCATTACGATTCAGACAGATGGTGCCACTAATTTCGATAGCCCAATACCGGCCACATTTCCAAATGTCGATGGATTGGAACCAGGTGCCAAGTCCGCCTTATGGAGCTTTGATCACGATAAAGGGAAGTGGGAAATTGCGGGCCCAATGACCGTGAGTGAAGACGGCTTGTCCATTTCCACAGACCCTGGTGTGGGAATCAGACAACCAGGCTGGCATGGTTCGGCACCGGGGGCCCAGATTTTTGGCCGGGGAGGATTTTGTGGATCAAGTGCAGAACAACTTAGTGGCATGTCGATTCAGGCCACATTAGAATCGGTGGGAGCAGTGGAGGGAGAGCTGCAAGATTTTGCTAGCTTTGCTAGCGGTATCGAAGAATCTCTCTTTTTGGGCAACAGGAAGTTTATCAATTTGGCCCAAAACCATATCGACTCGGGCGGGTCCCTTGATTCATGGCAGGAAGTACTCTCCGAAAACAACGGTTTGGCATCACTATCCAACCAGACCGATAATGTGAATGGTGCTCTTTCTCTTATTTCAGCTGATAAGACTTGGGTGGATCTCTACCAGCGTGCCGATGCGATCAAGAAAGCAGCCACCCACTGTGCAAATAAAAAACGCATAGTTGGCTCACAAGAATTGATCCAACGGTCCTTTGATAACTTCACGAATTTTCTCGAAAACTCAAAACTAGCGATGAGGGCACAGGTAGAAAAGTACCAAAGCTTCGTAACTACCGCACAAGCCCTGAACTCTCATCTGCAAAACAACCTCTCTCCAAATTTAAAAACCTTCACTGCTGATTTTTCCAGCTATAGGTCTGCAATAGGAACACTTCCAGCAGGTAGAGGGGGTAAAAGACTCGACCATCAGATTCTGGAATTGGTGAAAAATTGGCATAAATATCTCTATGAAGCCCTGTCCCCATACCTCACCCATCTAAATACCAATTCATTCGTTTTTCTTAAACGAATCGGTTCACCGGCTGAGGAAGGTGCTTCTCCTCCCATCACCACGCAAAGAATTCGCGTAGGCAGAGGAGGTTCTTACGACGCCATTCTTCGCCCAGACAGTGTCTACGAGGCATGGATGCTTGAACCGAGACGGCTGCAACTTGGAGGAATTATTTTTGTCTCCCCACCAAATGGGGGAAACCGGAGGATATCCAACATTTCCCTAGGCCCTGATAATTTGGGAGATCGCGATAATGATCTGCTTTCCGACCGCTCGGAGCGGGTAATCGGAACAGATCCCGACAAAAACGATACCGACGGAGACTCCTTGACCGATGGGTTTGAAGTGATCAATGGATCCGACCCCAACGGAGGGAACCCGGTAATCACTGGAGTTATTGCAACGGCAACAACAACACACGGTGGATTCTCGGATCGGGTGATCGCAGAGGACAACCTCGTCTTTTTGGGCAGTCGAGAGTACGGCATTGACTGTTTTGAAGTATCTGGAGATGCCGACTTGCCGGTACACAAGTCGAACAAAGATACTGATGGTATCGTTCGCAATTTTTCATTCTCCGATAGTTGGTTAGCAGTGGCGGATGGAGATGCAGGGGTCGTGATCTTTGATTTTTCCGATCCTGGAAATCCAACGACTGTTGCCCAACATCTCACCGACTCTCCCGCCAACGCTATCTCTTTGGCAGGTGGTATTGCCTGGGTAGGCTTAGATGACGGCTCCCTCTTTAGCATGGATGCGGTTCATGGGTACAAAATCAACCAAACGAATTTCTCTGCAAAGATTGAAGAAATTATTTTCATGGACGGTACCCTATATGTATCTACCGGATATAACCTAAAAGTGATTCAAGCTCAGAACGGGTTCTTTGAGACAAATGGTGATGGCACGATAGAGGAGACCACTTACAGCACCTACGGCAGTACACCCTGGAGAGGAGGCCGCCGTTTGTTTGTGGGCGTGGGTTTTGCCTATCTTA
>JAYNZN010000062.1:0-5107 GCA_038103695.1 Opitutales bacterium | reverse complement strand
AAAACTTGAACTTGTACATTTGATCAACCAGCAAGAGTGTTTTAAAGCAAACTAATTATTTTGCTTGAGACATCCATAGTTTTATTTTTTTTGGCCTGAAAATCTGCCTTTATTATGTGAGAATTCTCTCCGAATATAGGCCGTGTAGCATCGGGATTGGTAGGCCCAAATATGACTACAGTCTGAACGCCAAGAAAGTTTGCTAAATGCATTCCTCCAGAGTCGTTACCAATAACAGTAGAGCATGAAGACAATTCTTTGCTCAAATCCAAAAGAGTTGTCTTACCACAAAGATTCTCTACTTTGCCGATCTTAAAACTCTTTCGGATCAGTTCACCGGTTTCCCTCTCATCCCCAGAACCATACAGTTTAAAATGGTATTCAGTATTAAATTCTAAAATTTTTATTATTAGATTTATCCAATTTTCAACTGGCCACCTTTTGGACGGATTATTTGAAGAACCAGGCAAAATGCCAATTTGTTTATCTTTGCGTTTAATGTTTATGTTAGGGGGAGTAAATAGTGGTTTTTCGATAAGCCCAAAATAGTTCAACATCTTCTCCCACATTTGTGTTTGATGCACCTTGGTATCTTCTGTCAAATAATCGGAAGGTACTCTAAACGAATGAGACAGTAGGGGCCTTTTTCTATCAGGAAGCATAAGTCCATATCTTGCTGGTGCCCCCATTGAAAAACACTCCAAGTCAGAACGGAAAGAATTGGCAAAATTGATTATAATTGAGGGGTAATCATATTTTTTATTGAAAAAATCCTTGTAAGCACGAACCGACCCTCCGTATGGCAAAGAGATAAACTTATTACAAATTCCACGGTCGATTAGCAGGTCTTTAAACTGAGGTTTGGCAACGAGGGTAATTTCAGCATCTGGTCGCCCTCTTTTTATTGCATCAATTAATGGAAAAGTCATGACCACATCACCTAACCAGTTTGGCATTCTGATCCAAAGTTTGGTCGTGCGAATTTCGGAATTAGGGAACTTCTCTCTTTTGTGCCTGTGCCTTAAATGAAAACGATAGTTTTGTTGAGTCTTCCATCTTTCGTGGGCCCACAACCACTCGGGTAGCCCATCTGAACGGCGAATCGTGTTTTCCAAAATCTCATGAGCTTTAAAGGGATAGTCGGCGGGTGCGCAAGTGAGTTCTTCAAGCTCCAATTTGGCTTTAAAGAAACCAACCCTTCTCGGGAAACAGAAAACAACTCTTGCATTGGAGGCTTTTCCTAATAATTCAGGCATCGTGGTGATGGAGGCGAAACGATTTAGGAAATAAGAATGGCATCCCTGAATCCCGGAATGTTGGTCAAATAATAATCCAAGCCAATTTCCTCTTTTTAAAAAATCTCGGGCACTCCAAAGTGCGGAATCTCTTGAAAAGACTTCGACTCCAACAGAGGTTCTTGAATTTATGATAAGTTGATCTAATTTAGGATTCCTGTTTGGTCTGTAAATTGCACCAAGTGATTTGCCTGCAAATGGCCTAAAATTAGGAGAAATCGCAAGGGTTTCAAAAAGGCAAACATGCGGAATTAAAAAAATAACAGGCTTACCAGATGTTCTGAAATCAGCTAGGCTTGCTTCGCTTTTCTGATCAATCAGAAGAATACTTCTTTTTCTAAAAGCCGAGAAATATGGGTAGGATAAAGATAAAAGGCCCATTTCAATAAGTCTGGCAGCGGACTCTCGCCCCTTAAGGGTTATCTTCTTACTACTCCAATCGGGAAATGCATACTTAAGGTTCGAAAAAATTATTCTTTTTCTCTTATTGGGGACGGTAACTAATAGAACTCCAAGCAAATTGGATAACTTCTCAAGAAAGGAATACGGAAGGACTGACAGAACAAGACCAATTACTTTTATCAAAAATACCATTACCACATTAAAATAAGTTCCCTTTTTACATTCGGTAGGCATTCTGATCAAATGCCATTTTAAATGCGTATTCTAATCATCAAGCCTTCTTCGCTAGGAGATGTTATCCATGCACTTCGAGTGGTTAACCAAATAGTTGATAATATTCCCTCGGTTTCCATAGACTGGGTAATAAAAGCTGAACTCGAACCCATTCTTTCGGCTAGTGGAATTACTCAAACAAATTTCCTTTATCAGAGGGGAAGGGGCATTCGATCTTACCTGACTCTTTTACAAAAAGTTAGGAAAAAGAAATATGACTTTGTACTGGATTTACAGGGTTTATTCAGGAGCGCGTTTTTAGCATTTTGTGCTCATTCCAACCATAAAATAGGCGTGGCAGATGGCAGGGAGTGTTCAACTTTTTTTTACAAGTCTGTCGGGGAGAGTTCCAGGAAAACAGAAATTCATGCGATTGATCGCCTAGTACCTTTCTTGTCTCAACTGAACATTCAAAATTGGAATCCCAAATTACCTACTGAATTTCCTAACTCACATTTATCCCCATCTACCTTAAAGCATATCGGAGAAAAAGAGTTTATCCTGTTATTCCCAGAGAGTCGAAGGCAGGAAAAAGTTTGGCCTCACTTTTTTAAACTTAGTCAATTGCTAAGCAAAACCTCGTCACTCAGTATTGTCATTGGTGGAAATAATAAAGATGAGCACTACCCAGAAGCAATTGACCTAAGAAATCGTCTTAACCTAATTGAACTCCCTGCCCTTATTAAACGGGCAAGTGTTGTGATCTCTAATGATAGTGCCCCATTACACATTGCCTCTTCGTTAAATAAACCGATCGTTGCTTTATTTGGGCCAACATCGGCTAACCGATACGGTCCATATCCCCTTAATTGTGAAAATAGTACCATTTTCACTGCCCAAGAAAAAAACCTGGATTTAATTTCGGTTGAACAAGTAGCCGAGGCAGT
This sequence comes from Opitutales bacterium, assembly GCA_038103695.1. GTDB lineage: Bacteria > Verrucomicrobiota > Verrucomicrobiia > Opitutales > Seribacteraceae > Chordibacter. The sequence goes on along the minus strand of JAYNZN010000062.1, from coordinate 2,250 downwards.
TGAATGTGCTTTCAATCAAAGGAAACATCAGGTCGAGTAGAGTTGATCCAAAATTTCTTTACCACTTTTTGCATTCGCAAACTTTTTCTCAACTAACTGATTCAACAGTTTTGGGATGAACTTAAAATAATTTTTTATATTAAGTTTGTAGTCCATTTTCCCTTTTTCTAATTCATGCAAATTGCTAACACAGAGAGATCTTTGGCTTTCTATCAATTGCTTGGAATGTCCCCCTTCTGAAATCTCAAAAACTCCCCAGAGATTTCCACCATCGCCAATCGGGGCACAAGAAATTGTTGAAAAACCAGCCTTTTCAAGAAGTAGAGGCAAGGTTTGATCGGTAAATGAAAAAAGATGTCCAGGGTGCCATTTGTGACTAAAAGCCATGTCAGGATACAGTATATTAGGAACCTCGATAACAAGCTTTCCTCCAGGTTTCAAAAATTGGCCTAGATGGGATAGGTCGCGAACTGGATTTTCTAAGTGCTCAAGAACATGAAACATGGTAATGAGATCAAATTTCTCCTCGGTCTTAAATTCGGAGAAAGGTGATTTAGTTACAGATAGGTTAAGTTCTGATTCACTATATTCGGCGTAAGGTAAATTTGCTTCAACTCCCTGTGTCCTGAAACTTCTTTGATTCAAAAGATAAACAAACTCACCACTGCTTGAACCAGCATCCAAACAATTAGCCTCATCTGGAAGGTATTGTGACAATCGAAAATGTCTTTCCATGGCGATCTTCCCAGCACGGTAAACATGCTTGGGCTTCGGCCGGTGAACGCCTTTGTAAGATTTCCTATATTCAGTTTTATAAAACTCTTCAGTATTTTCGAAGGGAACTGGATCTACATATATCAAGCCAGACTCGGAAGAGATAAGATTTCTCAAAGGCTTGCCATGTCGATCTGTTGAGCAAACTTCAATGGCATCCGTAGCGCCTGAGATAGGGCAGGGACGAGAAGCTTGCACCTTTTTAGAAGTGAGTGACATCTATTCTTTATTCACCAAATTTTCTTTTCTAACAAGAATGATTTATCGCTATGCATAAACTCGGTAATTTCAGTCCTGTACATCTCCAATGACAGCCAATTTCCTTTCCAACGATTAAGGATAATGTTTTATAGGGTATTGCTATTATGATCGAAATTTCACATCTCAGAAAGGATATTGAAGAAGTACGCTCTGCGGTATCGCGGAAAAAATTTGAGTGCGACTTGGACGCAGTCATTCTGCTTGATCAAAAAAGAAGGGAAGCAATAGCTGAAGCTGAAAAGGCAAGAGCGGGGCAGAAAGCTACAAATAACGAAATGGCTCAACTGCCAAAAGGCTCTCCAGAGTTTTTAGCAAAGGTTGCCGAAATGAAGCTATTGGCCTCGAAAGTTAAGGAGCTTGAAGCTTTGGCCAAGAAAGCTGATGATGATTTCAAGGAGGTCTTCATGACCATCCCAAACCTTCCCCATCCATCAGTGCCAGACGGCAAGGGAGAAGTGGATAATCAAACTCTTTCCACCTGGGGAGAGGTGGATGGAGACTTCCCTCATTCCATTCCTCACTACGATATTCCATGGTTTGAACAAATGATTGATTTTCCCCGGGGTGTGAAAGTTACGGGTGCAGGCTTTCCATTTTACCTTGGAGAGATGTCACAGCTTGTTAGGGCCCTGATCAATTTCTTCTTGGAGGAGGCGGCGAGAAATGGATATGAGGAAGTACATTCCCCAATTGTAGTGAATGCCGCTAGTGCCACTGCAACTGGGCAATTACCAGACAAAGAGGGGCAGATGTACCTCGATCAAAATGAAGAGGTCTACTTGATACCGACTGCAGAGGTTCCGGTGACTAATTTTTACAGGGATGAAATTCTTCCCGCCGAGGAACTACCAGTGAAAAGATGTGCCTACACTCCTTGCTTCCGCAGGGAAGCAGGAAGTTGGGGAAAAGATGTTCGAGGTTTAAATCGATTACACCAATTTGATAAGGTTGAATTAGTAAAGTGGACTCACCCGCACGAAAGCTTTGAAGAACTCGAAAAACTTAGAACTGATGCCGAAGGGCTCCTTCAAAAACTCGGACTTCCTTACCGTGTGCTTTTAATCTGCTCTGGTGACATTGGATTTCCTCACTCCAAGCAATACGACTTAGAAGTGTGGGCAGCCGGGCAAAAGCGTTGGCTGGAAGTGTCGAGCTGTAGTAATTTTACCGATTTTCAGGCAAGGCGGGCAAATATCCGCTTTCGTGGAGAGGACG
>JAYNZN010000029.1:660-25682 GCA_038103695.1 Opitutales bacterium | reverse complement strand
TATCGTAAGCTTTCTTTGGGTTATTAGGCATGAACTGAATCATGTTCCTAAGGGGGCAATTGGAAAGAAAAATAGAAATTTATACTAAAGTTCTAATTTTGCGTGCCGACTATGCATAGTAGCCACAAGGATGTGGCCTCAAAATATTGGTTCGATCCACAGGAGGTTGATTGGAATCAGCATACTGCCAGTCGTTGGCATATCACATAAGCTGTGAAAGATATATTTAACCTTCATTCAGAAAACCAATCACATAATTGCCCCTCAGATTCTGTAGAATCTTTCGATAACAAGATCATTAAGTTCCCTGAATCAAGCAGAGAGGATTATTGCTCTCATGAAGAAGTCGGGTTTTGGGTGGATCGTCTATTGCAAATGCCAGATGAGGATGTACTCAAATCTCTGCCCGATGTAATGTCTTCCGACCTTGCTGAGGTTCTTATTGAAAATGAGTTGGTTTAGTAGGCTGCAATGATTGAACTGCGGTTGCCCACATCCATATGCCTATGGATGGTTTTTTCCTCATGTGTTTTTCATAATGAGGACGGCATTGAGGTAGCACATGGAGAGTCTGATAGGGAAAAAATAGATAACAATGTAACCCTGTCTCCTAAGATTAAAGAGAATAGTCTTATACTACTGAAGATACATTCTCAATTTCCGAAACCAGTTGATAGCTATCCAATCGTTGAGTCATCAACGACTGCTTACCAAAAAAACGGATTACTTTATAGGATTGGTTTTGACCAACCGTTTACCGGACTTGTAAAGGAGGTAAGTGATGGAGGCAGTTTAATGATGCAATGCACTTTTCTTAATGGAATGCCTCATGGGAAAATGAACAGGTTTGCCCCAGATGGAAATATTTTGATGGAAGCCTTATTTGTGCAAGGGGTTCTATCGGGAACCAGAACAAAGTGGTGGGAGAACGGCCAACTCAAGGAAGAAGAGTATTGGGGAGATGGGGAGTATCAGGGGAGAACAAATTGGGATAACAGTGGACGATTGATTAAAAGGGAAGTTGTTCCGAAATCCTAACTTTTAAGAGCAGGCACAACTTTGTTTCCTTCGATTATTTTATCGAGAAACTTACCGAAATCTCCGATTCGAATGACTGATAAATTATTCACTGACTTGTTTCGCTCAATCTCCCTTAGTGAGTGAAACGCTAAATCTGATAGGTCATCTGGGCAAACAACCGTAAGGAAGTCAGCTTTCAAATTATTGTTCGTTGTATTTAAAACAGAAATTAGGGAATCTCTTGAATTATCATCCCAGTAATTTCTAATCTCTACGCCTAGTTTTAGTGATGGCACCCAAATATCACACTCGTTTGTTTCAAATCGGCATACGATTGGGATCTTACGTAATTTAAGTTTGTGCTCACAAATATGAATTAAGTCCATGATTGTGGCAGAATACCCCATGAGTGATTCTTTCTCTCTTGAAACTAAAGAATTAAGATATTCAACTATATCACCACGATGTAATACCTGTATGCGCTCAAGGGCAAAACCCCTTATTTTAGGATCAGGAAATAGTGTTGAAAGCGAAGGGGTGATACGACTGAACCCATTCCTAGTAAGATTATTTTCTTGCTGATGCAAAATCTCCTGCAAATTTGAAGGTAATTGGATTGCATGTATCCTTAGGTCGTAATTTCCATTCTTCCTTGAAAGTGCTAACAGACTTTCTCTCATCCAGTTTGCAATTAACAAGGCATCCGCATTATCGCGATAACCGCTTCCTGCAATCCCGTTAAGATGTTTTAGGAAGTTGATTGTTGAGTCAGCACTAGGATCATAAAGGGAGGGGTGACTATTAATAATACTACTAAATTGTTCGATTAATTTTTGGTCATCAGTCCAATCTCGCCTCCGCCGATGAAATATAGGAACCCCAAGTTTAGAGGCACTTAACTTATTCTTAGTTGTTGAAAGCGATGACATGCAAAGTTAAATGTACTTATTTCTAATAGGTGATTATCTTTATTCAAGTAACTAATTCAACCTTTCGTGCATAAGTTGCAATCAGAATGACTCGCTGGCTATTACTCATAATCTGTCTTTCTGTTTATTTACCCGTTATAGTGTTTGCAGAGGATGACAATAGAACGGGAATTCGTGGCGAAATTATCAGGGTGATTAAACCGGGAGTCTTCGACTACCAAGTAGATGGGTACATCTTAAGGCTGAGAGCTTGGGGAGTGGGATTTCCGAAACGAGGGCAACCCGGTTTTAATGATGCCCTTGCATTTACTGAAAGAATTTTAATTGGTTCTCCAAACAGTGTAGTAATTAAACAAGAATTTGACCTTGAAAACCTCAAGGTTGCAGATATCGATTTACCGAATATTTCTACTACTTTTAGTAAGCTCTCAATTATTCAAGGAGTGGGTTGGCATAATGAAAAAGAGAGCGGTCGGTATGGCCCTTTTGTCATGGCACAGTTAAGGGCTAAAAGAAAAAACTTAGGCGTGTGGGCAGATGATTTTAATTATTTTTCTGAAAGACTAAATAATCATACACCTTTTAATAGCCCTGTTATTCCCAAAGAAATTAAGAAGCAGTTGTCACTACCTACTATGCGCTATTGGGTGACAGGATTTGGGAAAATTCACCGCCCGGGATGTTCTTTCTATGAAAGAGGCAGAGGGGAACTAAGCAGTAGACCTACTGGGGAAGATTGTAGAATATGCGGCGGTGCGGTGGGTAAATAAAATGTCGTAAAAGGAACAAGTTAAAATCAGCCGATGATAGCCTCGGATAGCTCCTCTTTGGATTTTAAGCCGACAATCGTTTGAACCAAAGTACCATTTTTGTAAAGTAAGAGAGTAGGAATGGACTGCACTCCGTTTTCCTGAGCTAGTTCAGCATTGTCATCCACATTGACTTTATAAATCTCAACCTTCTCGGAAAGTTCAGAATGTAGTTCCTCAAGAATTGGACCTATGGCTTTGCAAGGACCACACCAAGGGGCCCAGAAGTCTACAAGGACGGCCTTGGATGATGAAGATGTGGCTTTCTCGAAGCTATCTTTGTTTAAATTAATTATGTTACTCATGATTCGATTAAATACTAGTAGTTAAGAAGAATAAGCACGATTAAGCCTATGGAACCGCTAAATATAAGAAGATCAAATAGAAGAAATAAGATGCTCGGTTTTGCCTTACTGGCTGTATTGGTTGATGCTCCTTTTTTGTCTTTTTTCTTGGTAGAATTTGTAGCAGGAACATCCTCAGGGCTTTCACTTGGTTGATCAGGTAAAGAGCTAACGGGTGGGGCAGGAGGTGATGCAGGAGTAGTAGTGGGAGTCGCCGGAACAGGTGCAACACCAGGAGAAGGCATGGGGGGTGTCACTGATGAACTTAAGGTCGGAGGGGGGACTGGTGATACGGGTGCAATAGGTGGACTGGGAGGAGGTGGTGTTCCTGGCCCGGCAAAGGGGGAAGTGGTTACTTTTAATTTAGGCCCTCCAGAGGTTGCCCCGACTGCAGGTGCTCCAGGGACTTTCAATTTAAGTGCAGGTTGAGGAGAGGGTGGTGGAGTGGGCTGACTCATAATCGGCTAATTAAATGCGTCAGGTTGAGGAGTTTTTTGATATTAGATCTGAGATCTCTTCTTGTGAGGTTTCTTCAAGTGCTTTCCCTTTTATGGAAAGGTCTTCCATGGTCTTGAGTAAGGTTTCAGTCATGCGGTCGTGAGTCTCTTCAGAACCTCCAAGAATTGAGAATTTATCAGCCTGTGTAATCCTTTTATGACCGTCTTTGCAGTCTAAACCAAGGCCGAGCAGGTGTGCCATAACCTTAGGGTCTTTGTACGGAATTTGAGGCATGAAATCTCTCTTGTTCATAATATTATATAATTCGGATGAAATGTAAGAGTCAACCTATCAAAATCGATGAATATATCAAAGTTCAAAACCTAGCTAATTTAACTCCGATATTAAAACTTAGGTTGTTTTCTTTTGCAGTATTTCTGTACTCGCTTAATGAAAAATCCCATATCCATGACCAACCCGGTCTTATTTGCAGAGCAATTCTCCATAGAGGTAAACGATTGTACTTAAGGTCATAGCTTGCCAAAAAGGTGGTCGTCATTTTTTCATTAACAAGTTTTTTTGACTCAAATTTTATATATTCTCCAGTATTTAAGTATCGATGGTACATAATTTCTGCCTCATGGAATCGCCCGTCTCGAATACCAATCCCCAATGCATGCCTGTGGCTTTTTCCCGACCTTAAATCTACTTTTGAGCGGGCTTTTATATTGACCATCGAGTCTGGTAAAAACAAGAGATTACCATAGAAAGGTCGCGACTTCATAGCGTCTCCCCCTTTAATCTCCACAAGGTCATAGAAAAATTGAGCGGTTGCGAGCCGCCTATATTTTTTATCCCATTCTCCTGACCAGTTATGCCTCCATCCGAGTCTTACTACCTCAGATGGAGATATTTCAGCAGTTTTTGAATTATCAAGAAGATTCAGAGGGTCTAAATTGAGATTTTCGCTCGAATAAAAGGAAGAATAATCACGGAGATCTGCGTCCCCGTTAAAGTGAACAATCCTTCGGTGCCCCATAGAAAAATTCATGGAGTGAATCAACTGATCGACTTCGAGCATTTCAGATCCTACCTGCTTGGTACCAGTTAGATTGATTATCAAATCATTACTCCACTCACCAAGTGTTCTTTTTTGCGTAAAATCATCTAGTTCGTACTCGTTGTGCCTAAAAGCGATGGAGGGAATAAAATAGATGCCATCTGCTAATTTCAATTTTTTCTGCATTCGATAACCTAAATCAAATTCTTCCAATGACTGAGCGGTTGCCCCTTCACTGTTCTTTAGTTCTGAATTTGAATACTGTATAGATGAAGTATGATAAAAACCTAATGCAAGATTGGGACCGGTTCTCATAGCAACCTGTGGAGACTTTTTAATCATGCCTTCATGATTGTTGATCTGTTCGTTTGCTAAAAAAGTAACAGAATAATATTCTCCGTTATGGGTTATTTCAGCAAATGAATCATTCCACTGGTTTTGCTCAAAGAGATTTCGTTTATAATCTCTATAAACTTCAGAATCACTGTCCCATTCTGCCTTTAGGGCTACCCGTACGTGGTTTTGAATCCGATGTATAGAAGATAATCGAGTAAAAGCACGGTTGTCCTTAATTCGATAACCACCAGAATCCAGACCAATGTCGGTAGCTTGGTCACGAATCCAGCCACCATGAAATTGAGTTTCCGAGAAACCATTTAGCCTTGATGTATAGTGGGAGAATTTAGGACCAAGAAAAAGTCCACGTTTTTCAAATCCATAGATTTCTAGCTCTGCCTTTCTTCCTTCTGTTAATTCCCTGCCTAACTCTAAACCGGAATACCAACCAAGCGACCCTTGTTTACCAATCTTAAGTTTTGGCGAGAATGAATATTCATCATTTTTGAACGAATAATTAGGCAGTTCTAAGATAGAGAGTTCGTTAAAAACAAGATTCGGTTCTGTAAGGGCTAGCACAGTTGAATTGAAATCATATGAAAGCTTTCCAATTTTAATTCCCGGATCAAGAGCATGGGGTTCATTCAGATACATGCTGATATTTGTAGCATTAAGATTCCCGCCTCTTTGATTAATTTCTCCGGCTTCAACAAGAAGATCGCCCAAGCCCATGCGTATATCACTCGCATTGTAATCTCCGAGATTTAATGAATAAGAAATTTGATCTGCGAGAATTCTCATCCCGTTTTGAGTTAGTACCACCGAGCCTTTCGCTTCAATATGATTGGTTGAACGAGTCCATCGCATCACATCGGATACAAGAAGAAGCGAGCTAGAGCTTAGACATACATTTCCTTGAGCATGTATGGTCGAATTATTTTCAGAATAGGAAAAAGAATCTGCATCCCATGAGTAATCGGTCAAAGAGTTGCCACCTACACACTCAAGACAGAAGAGGGGGGTCGCCAAGAAAGTTAAAAATATAATACCAAACACCACTTGGAGAAAAAATATGATAGGTTTCTTTGGCGATAAAAAAGAAATATCAAAAACAATTTATCGTTCTTTCTTTATTTAAAACTCACTAGCCGTAATGATTAACGAAGTGAAGATGCAAGCCAGTGAGATCGAGTCCGTAGTAAGCGGACTGACCCATGACCCTCACCAATGGCTTGGTATGCATAAATTGGGCAGGTCAGGCGGCTTAGTCGTTCGTGCCTGGGATCCTGGTTCGCTTTCAGTTGATTTGATCAATAAGGAGACAGCTAAATCCATTCCGATGAATTGCCTCCATCCAGCAGGGTTTTATGAAGTGATTCTCCAAGATTGCAGAGAGTTTTTTGATTATTCTTTTTTATCCACCTTCAAAGAAAGTCGTGCGGAATGGATTGACCCCTACCGCTTCCTTCCTTCGGTTACAAATCAGGAGATAGAGGGGTTTAATAACGGATGGGATCGAAGACCCTTTGAGAAGTTGGGTGCGATTCCAAGATCGATGAACGGAGTAGAGGGAGTAGGTTTTGTGGTATGGGCACCTTCAGCTATTTCTGTACACCTTGTTGGAGACTTCAATTGTTGGAACACAACTTCTTTACCTATGCGTTCTCTTGGTAGTTCGGGTTGCAGGGAACTTTTTGTGCCCCGTGCCAAAACTGGAGATCTGTACAAATTCAGAATTGCAGGTTGTGATGGTGTTGTAAGAGAGAAAACCGACCCATTCGGTTGGAGATTTGAGTCTCCAGCAGGAAACGCTTCGATTATTGAGGATCGTTCACAAAAAAGATCCTCCTTACTTAGTTTCAACGAGAGTGCCCCCAGAAAGAGGCCAATCTCCATTTATGAAATGCACATTGGTTCCTGGAAAAGGAACCAGAACACCAATCAACCGTTATCCTATCTAGAATTAGCGGATGCTCTCCCTTTGTACCTCAAAGAAATGGGCTTCACTCATGTGGAATTCCTTCCACCCAGTGAGTACCCCTATGGGGCTTCATGGGGATATCAGGTAACAGGATATTTTGCACCCACATACAGGTATGGTACTCCTGCTGAATTTTCATACCTTTTACACTGTCTTCAAACCGAGGGGATTGGGGTAATTATTGACTGGGTTCCAGCCCATTTCCCGTCCGATGAATTTGCATTGTCTCAATTCGATGGTACCTGCCTGTTTGAGCATCAGGACCCAAGGATGGGTAGGCATGCGGAGTGGGGAACTCTTTGCTTCAATTATGGCAGGGCAGAGGTTAAGAGCTTTCTCGTAGGGAGTGCAATTGCATGGCTTGAGCGGTTTGGAGTCGATGGATTTCGGGTCGATGCCGTCGCTTCCATGCTCTACCTGGACTACTCAAGGAAAGAGGGTGAATGGTGTCCTAATAAATATGGAGGCAATGAAAACTTAGAAGCTATTGAGTTCCTTAAAGAGTTTAATCAAGCTATTCATGAAGAATTTCCAAATGTTATAAGTATTGCTGAGGAATCTACTTCATTCCCTCAAATCACTATGCCTCCTGAGACTGGTGGTCTGGGATTCGACTTCAAGTGGAATATGGGGTGGATGCATGATGTGCTCGGTTATTTTTCGTCTGCTCCAGCTGATCGCTCGCGGGCACACAATCAATTAACCTTTGGTGCTATTTATCAGTTTTCGGAAAACTTCATTCAAGCATTCTCCCATGACGAGGTTGTTCATGGTAAAGGCTCATTGGTCAATAAAATGAACTTAGCCTATCAGGAGGACAGAATTGCCAACCTTAGGGCTTTGCTCGCACTACAATGGGTATGGCCTGGCAAAAAAACTATTTTTATGGGCTGTGAAATCGGCCAATGGTCTGAATGGGACTTTGAGGGCTCTGTAGACTGGGCACTCTTAGATTTCCCTCTTCACCAAGGCTTAAAGAAATTGGTTTCTGATTTAAATCACATGTATACAGGTCATCCTTCATGGGCTAACTTTGACCATCAGCCCGATAAGTTTTCTTGGGTTGATTGTAATGATGCTCATGGGCAAACGCTTTCCTTTTTAAAATATGGTAGTTATCCAAAGGATACATTACTTGTAGCTTGCAATTTCTCGGGTCACTTGGTGCATCGAGATTGGGGGTGCCCGCACCCCGGAAGCTGGGAAGTGATACTTGACACGGACGCTTCTTGCTATGCCGGGCAGGGTTTATCAGGTGGGGTCAACTTTGATTCCTTCAATGAAGCGAGAAATCAACAGCCATATGGACTGTCTTTTTCTGTTAACCGATGGAGTGTTAGAATACTTCGATTATCTCAGGGGAATGACTAATTTTAAATAAGCCCTGCATTGGCGAAACTGTAGTAGCCTACCTTGTGGGGACAGTTCTCGATTTCCCCAATAATTACATGATCATGGAATTCAATATCAATTAACTGAGCAGCTTCGGAAATTTTCTTGGTTACTTTTAAATCTGATGCACTTGGAGTAGGGTCACCACTTGGGTGGTTGTGAGCGAGAATGACGGCCGTACAACCATGTCTTATTGCAGGACGAAAGACCTCCCTTGAATGAACCATACTCCCAGTGGCGGTACCAGAGGTAACTTCCTCAAGTTTAATAAGTTTATTTTTCCTGTCTAAGCAAAGTACCCAAACTTTTTCAATGGTTTGATAACGACATTCCAGTCGTAAAATTTCCCAGACTTTAAAAGGATCATCAATTGGCGGGTTCAACACCCTAGGTTTTTGCATGATACGCCTAGAAATTTCGATAAGTACCGAAAGCTGTAGGGCTTTGATTTTTCCGATTCCCTTAACTTTTTGAAAATCGGTTACATCCCATCTCAGTAAACCTGCTAAAGAGTGTGCATCACAAATTAAATCGCCTGCTATTTCCAAAATATCTTTCTGTGCTGTACCAGAACGTAGCATAATAGCCAGCAGTTCCCGGTCCGATAGAGATTGTGCCCCAAGAGCTTCCAGTCTCTCTTGTGGACGCTCATTGGGTGGAAGGTCAGCTATTTTATTTATTCGATCTCTCGGAGTATCCAAACTAGTCCAACCAATAATTGAAAAGTTACTCAGGTAAATCAATTACGACATAAGAGTCGCGTTTCCTTTGGGCCAACCATTTGTTCTGTTCCTGAGTGTCGATTTGAGAGATTAACATCCTTTCGATGTCAAGTCTTACATCCTCTATGGGTAAAACACCAGCTGGGCTTTCGTCAGAGACCAAAATTATGTAGTAGGCGACTTTCCCAGACTTGGCAACTGTTCCGTCATCGAGCCGAACCAACTGTTCGATTGCAAAAGGTTCTGAAATTTCTCCCTTTTTTAAAGCAAATGAACGATCCCTAATCACAGCATTCCGTAACTCGGACCGCTTAATCATAACTCCCCAATCGCCTGCATTTTCTTTAAAGGTACTTTGGCCATATTCTTTGGCGATCTTGGTAAAATCTTGCGCGTTCTTAATTTTAGATCGTAAGAATAAGGCCTTTTTTTCAATTTCCTTTTTAGCTAGGTTATTTCCATCATCCGAGAGAACGATCTCACTAATACGAATTTTCCTCTCAGTTCGGAACTTGTCTTGATTTGCTAAATAAAAGGCTTCTACTTTTGCTGGGCTAATTTCTTCTTTTGAACGCTTCCTTTTAGCAAGCATGTGCATGTGAATAATGTTTTGCTTTATCTGCTCTCTATATTCTAGTTGAGATTGACCATTACTCTGTAGCACATCCCTGAAAAGTCTGCGGTTGCCATTAAAATTCTCCAAAAGCTTTTTGTTGTATTCCTGCTCTATGTAAGCTTGAGGAATGGCCATGCCTTGTTCATCAAATGCATCAATGGAGAGAAATTTGTCTACTTCACCATTTACGAAATCCTCAGCCCTTTGCTTTTTTTCCCTTTCGCTGAAGTTGAGCTGATCCATTTTTCGTTCAATTTCTCCCCAAGTAATGATCCTGCCATTAACCTTGGCTACCACGCGATTGATTTCCTGAAGTTTGTCCACATTACCTAAAAGTGATGAGCAAAGACCAAGATAAGCGGTGGCAGAAATAAAAATAATATTACCGAAAATTTTTCCCATGTTGGTGAATTTTGAGAAAGGAGATGATTTCCTTCAACTTTAAAAAACCATCTTTGCTAGAAAGTTGAGGAATTTTTCCAGCTTTCCTGAGGAAACTCTGTTCTTTATTGGGCCCCCTTTTTACTTGCCTGAGAAAAAGTTTGTCTTCGGAGACCTCAACCTTGTCAAGTTCGGCCTGTTCGGCAAGACACCTAATTTCATTTTCCATCAGTAATGCCTGGACTGACTTGGGGAGAGATCCAAATCTATCGTTTAATTCCTCTTCAAATTCCTTGATTTCTTCAACATCTAAAAGAGTAGCCAGTTTTCGATAGGCTTCAATTCGCAGCCTAGCTTCGGGAATATAGTCAGCCGGGAGAAAAGCTTCGGTAAGCGTCCTGTTTTGATGAGAGAAAGCTTCAGTTGAGTTGTCCCAATCGCATGTGAAATCTAGCTTAACCGTTGCAACTGGCCTGAGAGACTTAGGATCACCTTTAAGCCTGGAGACGCTCTCTTTCAGTAATCTACAGTACATTTCAAAACCCACACCGGCAACATGACCACTTTGTTCACTCCCAAGTAAATTGCCTGCCCCTCGAAGCTCTAGATCTCTAAGTGCAATTCTGTAACCGGCTCCAGTACTTTTACTTTGCCTAAGTGCAGAGAGTCTTTTCTTGGCTTTATTGGCAACGGGCATGTTTTCATTTACAAGAAGATAGGCATATGCTTGGCGGGTAAATCTTCCAACACGGCCACGTAGCTGGTATAGTTGGGAGAGTCCAAACTTATCAGCCCCATCAATAATGATGGTGTTACAATTAGGAATATCTAGGCCAGACTCTATAATTGTCGTACACACGAGAATATCTATGTCTCCAGCCACAAATTGAGTCATTACCTGCTCAAGTTCCCCCTCAGCCATTTGGCCATGTCCCACGCAAATTCTAAGGTTCGGGAATTGGATGCTCAGTCTTTTGGCAACGGATTCTATGGTTTTTACCTTATTGTAAAGGTAGAATATTTGTCCGCCTCTACGTGCTTCTGTTTCGACTGCTCGTGAAATCGTCAATTTGCTGTTCTTGAGAACCTCTGTTCGGATAGGTCTTCTGTTCGATGGAGGTGTTTCTATGGTAGTGAAAGACCGAGCACCAATCATCGCAAAATAGAGGGTTCTTGGAATAGGGGTAGCACTTAGAGTAAGAACATCCACTTGGGCACGAAACTGTTTCAGTTTTTCCTTATGCTCGACTCCAAATCGTTGTTCTTCATCAATCACGATCAATCCAAGATCATTAAACTCGATATCTTTGCCTAAGAGTCGATGAGTCCCAATCAATATATCGATCGCACCAGATTTTACCTGTAAAAGAATTTCTTTTTGGGATGATTTGGATCTAAACCGACTGAGCATCTCTATGCAAACTGGGAAATCTGACATTCGTTCGGTGAATGACCTGAAGTGTTGCTGACACAGAATGGTAGTAGGACATAAGAGGGCAACTTGCTTGCCATCCATAACGGCCTTGAACGCTGCACGCAGTGCGACCTCAGTCTTTCCGTACCCTACATCACCGCATACCAGGTGGTCCATGGGCTTGTCACTCTCCATGTCAGTTTTGACATTTTGAATAGCACTAAGTTGGTCTGGTGTTTCGGTATAGGGAAAAGAATCTTCAAATTCTTTTTGCCATCTGTCATCAGGAGAGAAGGCATGTCCTTTTTCCGAATCTCTCTTTGCCTGCATCCTCAAAAGATCAGCCGCCAGATCTAATGCGGCTAATTCTGCACTGCGTCTAGCATTAGACCAAGATTTACCGCCTAGCTTAGCAAGTTTAGGTTTTGATCTTTTAAGTCCTACATACCTTGAAAGCAAGTGGGATTCCTGTAGTGGAACATGAAGCAAAACGCCATCAGCGAACTCAACTGTGATAGCTTCTTCATTGGAATCATCTCGGTCAATCTGGCCTAAACTTTGAAAAATACAAACGCCGTGCTGTAAATGAACAAGGTGATCCCCCTGCACCAATTCTGAAAAATCCAACGCGTGATCAACTTCTCTTCGATAGACTTTTGATTTGCGTGACCTCAACGGACGTCTGCTTCGATCTCTCCCGAATATCTCTCGAGAAGTTACAAGAACAAACCCATTCATGCCCTTGGTCATCCAGTTAGAAAAACTGGGAAATTCACTATTCTTTTCGTATACAAATCCGTCCCTGAGGCCCACTTCAATGATGGTTGGGGCAATATTTTTTGCACCAAACTCATCAAGGAATGAAAGTATGCGATCTTTTTCTGATGGTGCTCCAATAGCGAATATCAGATTAAACCCAGAGTCCGAGTAATTGATTAACCTGGATAAAATCTTTTCAGGCCTCGCCTTATTTACTTCAATGTTTCGGGATAGAGAGTTCCCCGTTATTGATAATGGATCGATGAAGGGGGCCACTTTTATGTTTGGCGATTCACTGTTTATGAATATCCCACTTCCTCCATTTATCTCACTTACCCCAAGGTAAAAATCTTTTGCTTGGTAACTTCTTTGCCAAGCCAAGGAAAAACTTGCTTTACTCGCTGTCTCGAGAGTTGAGTCATGCATGGCAAGAGGATGTCGCTGTAGTGCATTTTCTGGCTCATGGATATACCAAAATACGGAATCTGGCAGGTACTTAAAGAATTCACCTTCTTTCTTTAGTTTATCATTTTGGTCCAAAGAAGATATTCGTAGTTCTTCAAGTTTATGGGTCGTTCTCTGATTTGATGGATCAAATACCCGAATGTCCTCCACTTCATCGCCAAAGAAGTCTACACGCACTGGATAATTGCAATTGACGGGAAAGATGTCGATCAACCCTCCGCGAACTGCAAACTGTCCCGGTTCTTCACAAACGACCTCAGATGAGTAGTCAAGAGTGCTGCCTAGTTGTTCAATTAAATCACTAAATGAATATGAAGCTCCGCATTGTAAGAAAACTTCACTTTTTTTCTGATCCTTAAGAATTGGACAGGGTGAAAGGATAGAATCAAATGTGGCCGAGATTATAATTTTCTCTTTAGACTTACTCACCCCCGCCGAATTTCTTAAGGCGGATAGAGCGGCCAAGCGATCGCATACCCGATCATGAAAGTCGGGGTTGGTTGTAGTGGCTGGAGAGTCGTAGAGGTGAAATTCAAACTCACCATCTGGCTTAAAGTGTTCAGCTAGAGCGGTTACATCTTCCCCTAGTTCTTCGGCGTTACTTATTGAATCACCAATGATTATGCAAACATCGTACTCTTTTCCCAACCATGTATCTGCTATAAAAGAGGCAACGGCTTGCTGGGGGAAGTTTGGGAGAAACAGGGAGGGTTCTGAACTCGGTATCTCGATTCTCTTCACTGATCCGCAACCAAAACCTACTCCTTGTTGATTAAATTAATAGCAATACTCGCCGCTTTTTCCTCGGCTTGCCTCTTGCTGGAACCATGGGCTTTGGCAAGTGGTTTCCCATTGTGGTGAACCTCTATCGAGAATTCCTTTTGATGGTCGGGACCACTTTCTTTGAGGATCTTGTATGATATTCGGCAAGTTTTTGAATTAGCCTGAAGAATCTCTTGCAGTCGTCCCTTTGGATTAAATTTAAAATGATCTTTTTTTAGTGTTTTCTCAAATTGTTCCACCCAACTTAAAATTACCTTTTGTGCTGCATCGAAATCACTATCCAAAACAATTGCTCCAATGACAGATTCCAATACATCCTCTATTAATGAAGCACGATAGCATCCATCCTTATTTTTTTCAGATCTTGCGGCAAAAATGAATTTTTCAAGGTTTAATGATTTTCCAATTTCGGCAAGATTACTTCCACGGGCAAGAATAGCTTTTTTTTTGCTTAATTCTCCTTCATTATTCGTTGGATACTTTTCGTAAAGCCATTTAGATAAAGTTGCACCTAGAATCGAGTCCCCAAGAAACTCGAGTCGCTGATTATGAATAAGGTTTGGGTCTTCAGAGCAGACAGAAGGATGCGTGAGTGCCATCTGCAGTAATGACTTATCGGAAAAAGTATAACCCAAGTATTCTTCCAATTGGTACAATTCCTCAAAAACCATTACGGGCAAAACTGGGTTAATGCTCTAAACTTGAATAAACTTAGTAACGAATTCCCTGGCGAATGCTCGGTAGGCCAGAGCACCGGGACTTTGGGGTTCATACTCAAATATGGTTTGGCCGAAACTGGGGGCTTCACTAAGTTTGACATTTCTGGGTATGGCGGTGCGAAATACATTGTTCGGATAATATCTATTTGCTTCCTGCCAAACTTCAAAAGAAAGTTTAGTCCTTGGGTCGTACATGGTCATTACAATCCCACCAAGTTCCAATTCGGGATTAATATTATTTTCTTTAATAGTACTGACCACACCGGTTATTTGCCCCAACCCCTCCATGGCAAGGTATTCCGATTGTAAGGTAACAACCAAATGATCTGCGGCACAAAGAGCATTCATGGATAATAGACCAAGGGTAGGGGGGCAATCTATCAGAATGACCTTTAGTCCATAATGATTCTTTAACGACAAGAGGCATTCCCGTAGCTTGACTAAATATCCCTGTTGTCCACTCAATTCCAACTCAGCAGCAGCAAGATCTAGTTCAGATGGCACAATCCAAAGGTTCTTTCGATTAGTTGAGATTACACGGGTTGCCAGGTCTCCACCACGAATGAAAGGTTCATAAACCCCACACCCTGGTTTTTTCTCCAATCCAAGGGAACTTGTTGCATTGCCCTGTGGGTCCATATCCACAAGTAATGTGGGGATTCCCATGAGTGAGAGGGCGTGGCCTAAATTAATACAAGTAGTCGTTTTACCGACACCTCCCTTTTGATTTGCTATAGCTATTGTGATTGCTGGCATTACCAGTGAGATGAGAAAGTATTTGCTTTACCTAAGGCAAGCATTTTTAGGCACTTATCCATTGAATGCTTCGTTCTTTAATTAATTTCATTCCATTCCGGATCGGGGGAGATAATGGAATTTGCGAGCAATTATCATTCTCTTCCATTAGGTGCCAGGCAATGGATGATAAACCAGCAGACAAGCTTAGTGGACTAGCTCCGCCGAGCCTCGGGTTGATTTCCACTAGGTGGAGTTGCTCTTCTTTATCTACTAATACCTGGGCAAGGATATGGCCATGAGCACCCTTGACATGAAGAAAAACATCTTGCATTGCTTGCTCCCACTTGGGGTGGGTGAAAACAGTTGTCTCGTGAGACTCTCCTTCAACTACACGGTTTCGCCATCGCAGCACAATTCCATGACACCTGCCTTGCTTGCTCACCCAAGTTTCAGCAGTAAATTCCTTACCTCTTATAAAGGGTTGGAAAATTGGATTCTTAAGCAAATAAGCACATTTTTCTGCTTCCGATACGCTAAGATCCAAGCCGATATTACAAGCACCAGCCCCATACTTTTCTTTGACTACCCATTGACCTGAGTTCTCATCTTCAATCGAGAGCTTGGTTTCGATTGGTGAAATTGCAGAGTGTTTCCATGTTTTATAAAACTGGAATTTATCTGAGCATGCTTTTATAAAGTTGGATCGTGAAATCCAGACCTTTACTCCGCATTGTTGCAGGAGTTTCGCTCGCTCTGACCAATATCCGAGTTCTTGATCACGCGTAGGCAATACATGGGTGATCCCAAGCTCCTCCAGGTACTTTTTTAATTGCGTGTCAGACAAGTGATCGATGAGCGGCATTAAGCGAAACTCTTCTACCAATTTTGCTGCGAAACATTCAGGATCTGAGTCTGTGCCTATAACTTTCGAATCAGGGTTAAACTGCCTAGCTTGGGCAAGAACTTTTTCATATAACCCGATTTTAGCCGAAAGAGAGGGAAAAAGGATTCTCGGGGGTGAATGCACAGTATTTTACTCAGATTGCTGGAAATATTCTTCACTCAGGCACGATGCAATTATTGCATCCACCCATTTTCCTCCAATTGAAGTTTGATCACGCAGAATTCCATCACGTGTAAATCCAGTTTTTTCAATTGTATCTACATGATGTATCCTGTGTGCATAGGCTTCAGTAGAAAGTTTATGCAGGTGAAGGTGCTCAAATGCGACGAATTTCAATAGAGAAAGAAATATAGCAAATTCGTCACAGTATTTTGATACATTGGAAGTACGACTTGTCTCAAGAAGGAATGAGACTTCCCCTCTTTTATTCTCCCAGTTTAAGTGGACCAAACCACCGTAACCTATAAGACTATTTTGCATGCAAAATCGAAAAAGAATTTGCTTTGGGGCTTTGCTATTAAACTCAGAAACCACATTTTTTTCAAAGTATTCTCTCTGCTCAATTTCAGAAATTTTCTTACATTGACGCAAGGCATCCATTTGGTCATTTCGCCAAAGTCTAATGGATTCTGCATCCTCCATATGTATAGATGAAATATTGTAATCCGAGTCCCGCCAGATACCTGAGTCAAGGATTGCGTAACCTTCCTTGCCACAAGCAGTCATTAGGAAAAAAAAGAAGCCATGTGCTCAATAACGGAATGCTGTTGATTAGTTGTCATACCTGGGAATAGTGGAATGCTTAAACATCCCTTAAAATATTCTTCAGCACCGGGCAGGCTTTCGATGTGGGTCAATTCCTTAAAATAAGGATGTTTGTACAAGGGAATGTAATGAACCTGAGTCAGGATGCCGTGTTCTTTAAGGAACCTGTGAAGATCATCTCGTATCTTTGATTCGGAAAGGTGTATAACATATAAGTGCCAACTGTGTCCTGTTGAAATACTAGGCAAAGTTACTTTTCCGGTAAACGGAGGTCGACTAAGTTCAGTATTATATGTTTGGGCTAATTTTTTCCTTTTGGCAACTTGAGTGTGAATTCTACTAAGCTGAGAAAGTCCCAAGGCTGCCTGGATATCAGTTAATCTGTAATTCCACCCCAGTTCAATTTGTTGATAAAACCAAGGGGTTTCATGACTTGATCCATAAGGACGGGTCATTCCATGAGACCTCAATCTCTTAATTTTGTCTGCAAGTTCTTTAGAATTGGTTAAGACGGCTCCTCCTTCTCCGCAACAGATATGCTTAACGGGGTGAAAACTCAAACATGCAGATTCAGAAAATTCACAGGCTGCGCTTGCAATTGAGTTTCCGTCAACACCTTCTCGATAAGACAGGATAGAGTGGGAGGCATCCTCAATCAATTGATAGCCGAATTTTTGGCCAAGGTGAAAACATTCCTCTAGCGGAGCAGTCGCACCGCTTAATGAAACAGGCGCAATGAAATTTGTCTTATTTCCTGAAACTTTTTCTGTAATAAGGATGGTGGACTTTAGAGAGTCTGGGCAAATTAAGCCTGACTTGGGATCTACATCACAAAAACGAACACCTCCACCTGTGTAGAGCATAGCATTGGCCGTAGCTGAAAAAGTAACAGCAGGGATAACTGAGATTGAACCTGGACCTGCCCCAAGACTTGCATAGGAAAGATGCAAAGCAGATGTTCCATGCGAGCAGGCCACAGCGTAATTGACATCTAGAAGCTTGCTCAATTGGTCTTCGAACTCTTCTACCTTAGGTCCTTGTGTAAGAAAATCAGAGCGTAAAACCTTTTGAACAGCCTCGATATCTTCTTCCAATATCTCCTGCCTGGAATAAGGAATAATATCCATAAATTTATTATTGATATTTTATAGCGAATTAAGCGAGCAAAGATTAACGAAGGATACGCCTTGCTTGGGAAGTACCAAGAGTTTAAGTGTATATCATGGTCGTTGTAGGTTCAGTAATTGCAAGAATTGGAAGCAAGCGATTAACTTTTAAAAACCTGCTGCCCTATAAAGGTGTCCCACTTGTTCTTCATGCTTTGCAGAAGATGCTTCAATCCAGGTTATTTGATCATATCGTACTCTCTACTGATAGTGAGTTAATCGCTCGCACTTGTATGCATCTCGAGGGATTGTCTATTTTGAAACGTCCGGACGAATTAGCTCAGGATCAAGTTCCTTCCGTCCCCGTATTTCAACATATAGTCACAAACTTCAATTGTGACATTCACTTGAATTATAACTGTAATTTCCCTGAGTGCCCTCAAATTGTTTTTGAGCAAGCGATAGAAATGGTTGCTAGGGAAGGTGAAGTCCTTTCAATTCCTCATGCAATTTGGGCCCAAACTAAATCATGCTTGGATAATTATGAAGACCCCTTTCATATTACTGCAAAGACCTTTCCTGCCCCCGATGTTTTCCCGCTAGATATTCATGAAATGGATGATTTATTGAAAACATATAGAGCACATCAACCTGCCTTATTGTGGTAATTTTAAATTTTCATTAAAGATTTGGTAATTTGGTACGACTATTCTATCTGAATCATCTTATTCCATGGAAAAATTAAATTCAGTATACAAATTTGTGATCAAGGGCTTTTGTTTTATCTCCCTTGTGCTTTTTTCAACCCCCTTGGCCTTTGGGTTCTTTAAGGATATTGAGACGGACACCCAGACGCAGTCGGTTCGGGGTTACCTAGCTTTTCATTCACCGCCCAAGTTAGCCTTTAGCCCGTTAGTTGCGAGTGCAGACAGGGGAACCCTTCTCCGACTAGGGAATCCGATCAGTTCATTGACGGCATCATCCACTGATGATGTGAATGCTTCTGATCAAGTGGAGTTCCCCTTAACCGCATATGGTGACTCAGATACTAATCAATCTGCTATTTATCAAATCCCGAAGATTTCCGAGGAACCTGTATTGGAGTCGAGCAACCCTAATCTTCTTCCTCCCGCCGACCCCTTTGTTGCTCCTCAAACCACATCTTATGGTTCCATAAATACTACTGATGAACTTATGAAAGTTTTTGAAGAGGAAATGGATAGCACTCGCTCAACAAACCAGACTGGCTTTCAATTTTTACCTCCTTACACTCTCGAGCGTGGAAACATGCTAATGAAATCAGGGGCAACTTACACAAGAATGCAGAGGGACTAACTATGAGACCAATCATTTTACTTACACTTTTTGCTGCGACTTTGAGGTTCCTCTCGGCTCAAGGCTCCGAACTCAAGTCAATAGACGAAGTAATTCAGGGCATTGACTCGCTTCTTGAGCAAATCGATCAGACCAACGAAGAATCTAGCATTATACCTTCAGCGAATGAGCCATCCGTCAAGGATGGGCTAGGTCGCTCCTTCAGAGTCGAGGATGAACTTCTCCCCGAACCTCTTCGAGGTAAACCATCTCAGGATAATTCTCCCAAGCCTGTAGAAACGAGTCTGAAATCAAGTGCAACCGCCCAGATACCCCCAAGCCAAACTCCGCTAAATTATACAAATATGAGCCTTGAGGAGTTATTGAAAGAAGTGGATATGCTGAATGCACCTGACTTCAAATCCCTACTCAATCTTGAGTCATCCACTCCCATTGATTCCCTTCCTCGCATACCCCAAGCCACCACAGCAGAGAATTCATCAGATATTTTAGCACCATCCACAGAGTTTTCTACAACTGAACCTACAAGCCCTGTGGTAACTAACCTCCCACCACAAGCCACACAGCAGACCGATAATGTAGTTGCGGAAGATTATGTTGTACTTGGTGAAAGTATTGACCTGGAATTAAAAGAAAAAATACGTGAAGCAATTATGTCCACAAGGCTTGCATCGGGAGGGTCAGGGAACCCCTTTGTGACGCGTTCTGTACACAAAGCCACTTCATATTGCAATCGGGTCTTGGGTCGTCTCAACGCTCCTTTTTTAAAGCGATACCGAAGGGATATTCTCCTCTCTCTTATTAATATGCATGACAAAAACCAGGCTTGGGTAGACTCTGCTAAGACATATGAACGATTCTTGGAAGAATTTTCATCGGATGATGATTACCCTTTCGAGCAGCACGAGGATGCACCTGGCATACCTGGACTCCATGCCAAAGTAGGTAATGCATCAGAATTAATAAGTGGGTTTAAGAGAGGTGCACCCACTATCCCTGAAACGCATATTAGGTTAGGTAAAATTTACCGAGAAATTGGAGCAACTCGCATGGCACTAAATAAGTTTTATGATGCCATAAATGCTACTCTAACCTTGCCGTATAATGATGCGTTTACAAAAGCTGAAATGAGGAAAGGAAGGGATTTTGAGTCTCGCAAAGACGAAGAGGCCAACCAAGCAATGTTTGAAATAGCTGAAACCTTTCTTCAATCTGAGGATTACGATAATGCAATAAAGTTTTACGACCGCCTGAATCGCCTCGAGCAACTTGATGATTCAGACCGTTCTATTGTGCTGTACAAGAAAGCTTCAGCTCACTTTCGCCGCGCCTCTCATAACCTTAGCATGCAAGAGAAATCTTCCAGATCCTCAGGAGGAACCCAGCAAAATTCTCTTTCTTTCGAACAAACCCCAAGAGCCGACTTCGCCAGAGTTAAAGAAATTTTGCGAGGTTATGGCACTCTTTTTCCAGCAAGCTCTTACATTCCAGAAACCCATTACCTCCTTGCACTTGCCTACGAACACCTGAGCCAGGATGAAGAATCCATTGCAGAGTTGCTTAATTTATTACGCGAGGCTGAGTTTAACCCAGATGCCTACATTGCTGAGGAATCTCTCAAGCCTGAGAGGGACCGGGATATATACAAGGTTGATCAAATGAAAAAAGTTTGGGCTTTCTGGAAGAAAAAGACAGGGAATTACCTCGCTAATAAATACTACGAGGATGGTAAATATTTTAATGCCTATCGTATCTATTCTGCTCTTCGCCCTGTTGATGTAAGTCCATTCTGGCAAGTTCCTTTACTTTACCAGATTGCCCTCTGTGAGGAGAAACTTGGTAACTTTGTGCAAGCCACAGAAACCTATCTTTCTATAGAAGATTATGTTGAGTCCGCCAAGGAAGCGAGGGAGGATTTAGCCAACAGTAAATACCTAAACTTTGTGTTCGGTATGGCAAAATGGAGAAGAGACCAACTAGAAGACACTCGGGAAATTAGACAAGCAGTTAACCGATTTGGAATATACTCATCTCCAGCAAGATCGGCTGAGTTATAATTTTGGGGCTTACAATTTATAAGTTTTATATCCAATGGAGCCTGAAAAAGTCTTACAAACCCATCTTGCTTTGTGTAACGAAGTTCATGCCCTTCTTTTAGAAGAGAACACTTGGTTAAAAGTACAAAAAAAGGTTCCAGAAATGGCATTTCTAAACAGAAAAAAAGAGATTGTCACCAAACTGGAATCTTCGCTAACTAACTTGAAAAAGTTAAAACCTGAATTCTTTTCTCCCTTTGACGATTCTAAGCGCTTAGTTGGAGAGTCGCACTCGAAGCTTCTAAAAATCTTCTATTTAGACAGAGAAAACGAAGATATGCTACTGAAGTTAAATCAACCTGAGGACCGCCAAACTTTTCATCGATTTGCCCCTAGTAAAAAGGAAATTGACGAAGCACACCCTGGCAACCCCAGGTCCTAGTCTTCGAGTCCTTCTTGTGTTTCAGATTTCAGGTAATTGTTAATTTCGCTAGGAAGTGATAATGCGCTTTCATGGTTAATAATAACGCCAGATCCATCTTCGACTCTGGTATGCGGGCAAATTTCACCATTAGGTAACCATCCTTTCGCTTCAATCAGTTTCCCTCTCTCAAACAAGAGTCGTAATCTAAGTATATTTCCATCATACCAAAAATAGCTCCAACCATCCAGTTTGCCATTTTTATACTCTTGCTCGGAAATTCGAACTCCCTTTTCACCCCAACTGGTAAAGACTCCGTGCTTCCTGCCCAATTGATAGGCACCACGAAGCGATATTGCCCCTAACTTGTTCCATTGGACGAGAGGTCCTTCCCGTACGCCTTCGTAAAAGGAACAAAGCAGCCGTGCCGTATTGTTTCCATCAAACTGAGCATACCACCCGGTGTAGGCCCGGGAACTACCGTCCAATCTTTGTTTGCCATTTTTTTGAATAAACCCCTCATACGGTAGGGACTTATTTCTCATCACAAACCACTTGCCTTGATACGCATCCGCAAGCAAAGCTCGATAAACCCTAGACTCACCATTGTCTATCCCGAAAAGAATGGAGTTTGGTAAGCATAATAGAATTCCACCACATAAAAATGAATGGAATAGATAGGATAAATTCACAAGTTATTTATCCTATGAAAAAGTTTGAAAGAAAAGCTAAATATTATCGCTGTATGGCGGAAGGAGAGGGATTCGAACCCCCGGAACCGTTTCCGGTTCAGCGGTTTTCAAGACCGCCGCATTAGACCACTCTGCCATCCTTCCTAAAGAAAGACAAAATCTATACACCAAATTAATAAATCAATCAAGCAACCTAATAGCCTTGGTCGATTTATCTTTTTCTAAAGTCTAAAATATAGCGGGAAACCTGATCAATTTTTACAGAGGCATCAAAGGTGAAGGTGATTAATTTAGCATCATCCTTTCCAAGGTTGAGCATTTGTTTCGTGCGTCCAATCTCTTTTCCTTGTCCATCCAAAGCCTTGGCAAGCAATTCTCCTTCCACCGCATCGTATGAGACAAGATACACCTCAACTTTAGTCTGGTCGCATTTGTAGGTAGTCATAGAGAGTTTCTTCTCCACGACTGAGGTTCCTAAAGTAACAGATTTTTCTTCCTCTAGGCAGGACACAAAGAAAGGCACGCTAACAAGAATAAAAAAGAAGGGAATGAAGTTTACGAAACGCATCATTCAGCAATCGTTAAACATGATGTGAGAAATTTCAAGATACAACGGAAAGAACATCCATTTCATTTTATTTTAAACGAAAGGTTGTTTTTCCCCAATTTTCTAAATTCCCAGAACCGCCCAAGGTAAATGAAAGTACAGATGAATTTTTAGAGAGGGAAGTATGAACAAGATCACGCAAAGTCCCTTTTCCTTTACCGTGAATGATCTCCCCAAAGTTTCGATCTTCCTGCAGGCAACTCCACACATATTCATCGACCAGAGAAGGTACATCACTCGGCTTAAAATGATGCAGGTCAAGAGGCGAACTGGCTGGTAACTTACTTAAATCACTCATTCAGTGGATCGGTGCTTGGATAATCAGGGAAATTGTTGAGAGCTCGGGCGCGTATCAAGAGAGATGAGTTAAGTTCGTATTTTTTTTCGTAGTTCTGCTTGTTTTCAGAATTTGGCTTTGCCTTTCTGAATGGAGGAGAATCTATCGGTGATTCTTTTATCAAGTTACCATGATTGCTTTCAACCATGGGTTCTGTGCAGGAATTAAATAGAAAGATAGCGAGGAGAGATAAATTTGCTTTATTTATATTCACCAAGATACAATTTTTTGTTGCATATAATTTGCCATAATTTTTCTTTTTTTAATCTAGTATACCAACTATGCCATTACTTAAGATCACAACCAATCTATCCAGCGTATCCGAGGAAATGGTTACAAATATTCATAAAAATGGTGGTTCTATCCTGGCCGAAGAGCTTAATAAATCGACCCAATATGTTATGGTCGTCATCAATCATGGATGTAAGATGAGTTTTGCCGGGGATGCAGAACAACCATCTGCGTACCTTGAAGTTAAGAATGTAGGAGAACTTACTCCCGATAAGACGCAGTCCATAAGTTCAAGACTTACCTTGTTTTGTACCAACGACCTTAAGATTAACCCCGAGCGTATCTACATAGAATTCCATCAATCTGAGAGACACATGTGGGGATGGAATGGCAACACATTTGCCTGAAAGCCAAAAATTAACTTTCTTCCGTAAGTTCTAAATACGGGGAAGGGGGAGTTTCACCAAGCTTAGCAATCTGTTCCTCGACTTCATCTAAATTACCTTTCATTACACCCGTACGATTCCCAAGACCAGTAATTCTATGCTTTAAGGAACGTTGCTGTGTCTCGATAGCCAGGTTGGATTGTGGCCCATCAGAACCTGCAGTTGCTTTCTTCAGTTCAACATTTGGCCAGAAAAACCCAAACAGAGTTAACGCTAAGCCACAGGCGGCATGGTATGTGCCTAGAGTTTCAAAAAAAACGCTGGCACCACAGGTAACCAACCCAAGCAAAACTAATGCTTTGGATGTGGTAAAGGTATAGGACTTCTCGGGCTTAAATCTCTTAGGATTTTTAAATTCATCCAGCAGTTTGTCCTTGAGCTCTTTGAGTTGTACAATCTGCGCAAGAGTGTCCTCTATCTCAGTGGATAAATTCTTCTTTTCCTGATCAAGATGATGTTTCTTGGAGGAATATTTTTCTTGGTCCTCAAGCCAAATTTCACGAACTCGATCAAGTAAGCCAGAAAGTGGTGAACGTTCACTAATTTCCATATACCTTCGGGTCACCAACTTGGCATCATCAGATAAAACAAGGCTCTTATCGTTTTGAATGATTTGCTCCTCATTTCTTTGGATGAATAGTTCGATAGCAGAAAGTTCATCAGTATTAAATAGGTTCCTGAGCAATTTGAAATCAAAAGAGCTAAATGCCTGTAAGTTGATAGCAATAGAATGGTCATCAGCGTAAGGAAATCTTTCGAAAAATAGATCGAGCACCGAACCTATCTCTTCCCATGTTGTAGCTTGGCCTGCATCCAAAGATTTATGATATAAGCGGGCTGCTTCTTTGAGATTCTCATTTAAGAGCAGATCTCCAGTCGGGTGAATGGAGCGAAGGTCTGGTTTTCTTTTGAGCCAGTTGTAGCAAAGTGCGGCATTCCTCGAATCCGTGAAGTGCTCAAGGGAGTAGCGGCTCGCACGGGTTGAATAGGATAACAGGCACAAGTACTTTTGCTCCTCCCCCGAAAAGGAGGCTAGTAGATTCTGCTCGTCCTGTTGATTATCTGACACCTTTAAAATGTTTCCTTCCTTTAACCTAGGCTGAATTTCCTCATTAATCAACCTTTTCGACTCATTTGCCTCTACTGTGCTAAAGTTTTCTGCTTCAGTTGTTTGCGTGAATTGATCTTTTTGGCTTTGGTCAACACCGGAAGCATCCTCTAGGGGGACGCTAAATC
>JAYNZN010000029.1:0-650 GCA_038103695.1 Opitutales bacterium | reverse complement strand
ATTTCAAATCAAAACGGAATTCAAAAACTTTTCCCATATAGGGAAATAATTGCGATTTATGATTCAATAAATAATAATGCGGAGTTAGAGTTTTCATGGCGAGATGCAAAATTTAGGAACCCAAATTTATTAAAAAAAGTGGTTATCCACTCATATTCTTTCTTTGAGCTAAATAGAAAGCGAGCGTTTCTGAATGCATTTTCATTACGCAGGGATTGATTAAGTTCTTTTGCAAACCAGGAAAGAGTTTCTTCATTGAGTTCGTCCAGTCCCCGCACAGCTATGAGTATCTTGGGTGAGCCATTTACAAGATTCGAGAAATGAGTGGTGAGTGCTTGGGCTATGTAAGTATTTACATCCACATGACCTTCCTGCTCTTGATCAAAGGAGATGAGCGATTTCCCGACACCCAGTGCAAATTTTGCCAACTCCATGGGCTTGGCACCATTTCCAGTTCTTAAATTTCGTGCAAATTGGGAGCACCAATCTTGAGCAGTGCGAACTTTCTTTGCATCGACAATAGAGAAAAAGGTAGCCTGCTCACGCTTGCAGATCTCCAAGCAAAGGGTGTGGAGTTCCTTGCCTTGGACTTCGGTTGATCGGTCCAAAAAATGTAGAGCTCTGCACTTCCCGCTACCCAAAAGGGCAGA
>JAYNZN010000028.1:0-25947 GCA_038103695.1 Opitutales bacterium | reverse complement strand
AGTCACTGGCCTGCCAGAATTTTCGTACAAGGGACCCAATGCACTTAAAGTAGGAGATGTTCCAGGAGTCTGGGCACGAAATCTTTTGGCCAACCGGATCTACCGCAGTCCAGTCATATTCCTTGAGCCTTATGTGGCCAATTCGCGGTCTGCACACGAGCTCATTCAGAAAGGAGAGAACGGCGAGTTCCTTGTGCGTGAATATGTAGATTCCGTGGTTTTAGGTCTAAAGAAATTCTATTTAAAAACTGAATAGGCTTATTTCTTGAGCGCTCCCTTGATCATCGTTTCAACGGCTTCTTCATGAGCAAGAACCGTTTTGGTACGTCCAATCATTTTTAAAAAGATTGATCCCATTTTTCCTTCCACGATGGCTCCAAAGAGTGAGTGATCTAGCTTTGGTGTTTTGGGCCCAAATGGGGAACCACTCAAAAAAGTACCGGTTGCACGTGCATAGGTGACCTTCACTTCTTCCACGATTTTTTCCTCAAGGTCCCGGCTCTGGATATCCTTGAATTGTTTCATCCATCGATCCACATTGGCCCGCACTCCGCCTCCGCCACTCGGGCCGAAATAGAAAAAAACCAATTCGGCGGTTTGTCCGGCTTCGTTTTTTAACTCAAATTGTGCCTTGCGCATCGAAGATGACGGTTCGCTTTGCTTCCAGTTTTCCGGAGCCACAAAGCGATAGCCCGCGACTTCAACCACATTGGAATAGGATAGGGCAGGAACAAGAAGGGAAAAAAAGAGGAGTGATTTAAGTTTCATTACTGGAATTAGGGAAATTAGTTGGATGGGTTGGGCTTTTCAAAAATCATAAAATGTTGCTGGGGCAGGTTGTCGATTGTCTTCACCCATTTAAGACCCACTTCGTGCAACTCTTTAATTGCCTGTTTTTGAGACATTTTATGGAGTCTTTTAATCGGCACGAGCGGATCTTCCATTCGATATTCGATTAAATTTAGTTTCCCGCCAGGTTTGAGCGCCTCAAAAATAGATTGTCCCATTTCGCGGGGGTGCGAGAATTCGTGATAGGCATCAACAATTAAGATCGAATCGATCGATCCAGGCTTCACTTCTAGGCTGGTGATTGTGCTGAGTACAGGAACTACATTTTTGTAATTATGTTTGTTCATCTTGGCACGAACAATGCCAAGCATTTGGGTGGAAATATCGACAGCGTAGACTTTCCCTTCAGGAACCATGGGCGCCATACGAAATGAAAAATATCCAGAGCCTGCTCCAAGGTCCACCACATGGTCGTCTGTTTTAAGCTCCAGGTTGCCGACCAGTAAATCGGTCCTTTCTTCCCTCTCTCTTTGCGGTCTCTCCAGCCAACCCGCACCCAGATGTCCCATGACTTTGGAGATTTCTCGCCCCATATAAAACTTCCCAATTCCATTAGGGCTGGCTTCCTTGGAGGTGTAATAAGTATTTTCTTGTCCGTAGGACTTAACAGAAAAAGAGGGTCCCAGGATGAGCAGAGCAAGGAGGGCAATCGGATACAATCGGGGGAATAAATTCGAATAGGGCATAGGTTTTTCTTTTACGAATTACCTGGGATGGCAAATCAATATTGAACCACATCCATGAAATGCATAGGGTGGTTATACCACATGAAAGTTATTCGAGCGAAAAGTGCAGGGTTTTGCTGGGGAGTCGAGCGTGCGATACAAATTGCCCGTGAGGAAGCCCAGGGAGGGGAGAGGACGGTCTTCACGGATGGCCCACTGATCCACAATAAACAAATGATGAGTGCTCTGAGTAAAGAGGATGTTCGAGAGGTGGGAGATTATCAGAGCCAAAGTGATCTCGATTTGCCCGATCGTGAAGGGAAGAAAGAATCGGTCGTGGTGGTCAGGGCTCATGGCATTTCACCTCAGCGCAGAGAATACCTCAAGGGCTTAGGCCTTCCCTTTCGCGATGGTACCTGTCCAGATGTTGGCATCATTGCCGGCAAGGTAAAAAGTCACGCAGAGCAGGGATTTGATGTGGTGATTTTTGGAGACCCCAAGCATCCCGAGGTTATTGGCCTGCTTGGATATGCTCAGGGGCGCGGACATGTGGTCAATTCAGAGAAGGATCTTGATGATTTACCAAAATTTGAAGGGTCAGTGGCGATGGTTTCTCAGTCCACAATGTTTACTCATGAGTTTAAAAAACTGACCGCCAAGCTATCCTTAATTTATCCCGATCTTGTGGTTTTTGATACCATATGTGGGGCAACCAAGGAGAGGCAGTCCGATCTTGTTGATTTGGTGGATGGCGGTGCAGAGGCCATTGTCGTCATTGGAGGAAAACACTCTGCCAATACCTTGAAGCTTGCCAAGCTTGCAGCATCTCATAACCGTCCCGCATTTCATGTGGAAACTGCCCACGATCTCGATATTTCCCAACTCAGCCATTTTTCGGTGGTTGGGGTAACCGCGGGTGCCTCAACCCCAGAATTTATTATCCGTTCAGTTTGTGAAAAACTGGAAACCATCTGACCTACTTTACATGAAAGATTTCCCCCCTAATGTTCTTGCCGAACGCTACGCATCCAAAGAGATGACCCAACTGTGGTCTGCAGGCGGTAAAATTGTTTTGGAACGTGAATTTTGGATCTCGGTGATGCGTGCTCAAAAAGACCTGGGTGTTGAAATTGAACAGTCATCGATCGAGGCTTCAGAAAAAGTAAAATTCAAGGTTGATCTGGATGCCATTCGTGAGCGGGAGCAAGTCACCAAGCATGATGTCAAGGCACGCCTGGAGGAATTTGCCGACCTTTCCGGGCATCAACATGCTCACAAGGGAATGACCAGTCGGGACCTCACTGAAAATGTTGAACAATTACAGGTACATCGTTCTTTGGGAATGATTTTGGAAAAAGGAATTGCCTGTCTGCTTGCCCTGGCCAAGCGTGCGGATGAGTACAAGGAACTTGCCCTGACTGCCCGTTCCCACAATGTACCTGCCCAGTTGACGACTCTCGGGAAGCGCCTTGCCAACTGGGGGGAGGAGTTGGAGCGATCGTTGGAATCTCTCACGCGTCTGTGTGCCACTTATCCTTACCGGGGGCTTAAGGGAGCTGTGGGTACCCGGCTCGACCAGGTTACCTTGCTTGGCAGTGAGGAAAAAGCCGCGGAACTGGACAAGAAATTAATGGGGCATCTCGGGGCGACCTCAAATTTTGAAAATGTGGGGCAGGTGTATCCACGCAGTCTAGATTTTGAAGTTATATCCCTGCTTGTACGGATGGCCTCGGCTCCCTCGAATTTTGCCACCACTCTGCGGATCATGGCTGGGCATGAACTCCTCGGTGAAGGATTTGCCAAGGGTCAGACGGGATCTTCGGCTATGCCCCACAAAATGAATAGCCGAAGCTGTGAACGAATTAATGGATTTCAGTCCATTCTTAATGGCTACCTGACGATGGTCAGCCATTTATCCGGAGATCAATGGAATGAGGGGGATGTTTCCTGCTCTGTTGTACGCCGGGTGGCCCTGCCTGATGCCTTTTTTGCACTGGATGGATTGCTAGATACCTTCCTGACCGTTCTTACCCAGATGGAAGTCTTCCCCGCAGTTATAGAGGCCGAGCGGGAGCGTTACCTTCCTTTTTTGCTTACCACTACGATTATGATGGAGGCAGTGAAAGCGGGTGCGGGAAGAGAGGATGCCCATGAAGCCATCAAAGAGCATGCCGTAGGCGTGGTGAATGATTTGAGATCGGGGAAAATTAAAGAAAATAATCTAGTCAGCCGTTTGGCGAAAGATGCCCGGGTCGGTCTTAGCGAGGAAGATCTTGCTAAAATCCTCCAGGACGGGGAAAAGAGGATTGGGTCTGCCCGGGCTCAGGTAGAGGCTTTCTCCGAGCGGGCCCGTACCTGGGAAAAGAAATTTCCAGCCGCGAAGGACTATTCTCCACCCTCCATCCTCTAGGAGCGAAAATCTCGCCAAGCATCTGAAGCCCGTAAGATTTTGCTGTTGCCAACAGGGGGGGGCAAGGTGCATTCCTTTTCTTTACATTTTTATTACTTAAGCCATGACCGAAGAACTAATTGGAAACTGCTTGGTCGCCCAATCGGGCGGACCAACTGCCGTGATCAACGCTAGTGTAGCCGGAGTTGTCTCCGAAGCACTCAACCAGGAATGTATCGAGGAAATTTACGGTGGGATGAACGGGGTACTTGGCATCCTTAAGGAAGACCTGATTGACCTCGCTGAAGAATCCCAGCAAAACATCCGTGGGTTGCGTTACACTCCTGCATCCGCTCTGGGTACCTGCCGTTTTAAGCTCAAAACAGATCAGGAGTATGAAAGAATACTCGAGGTTTTTGAGGCTCACAACATCCGCTACTTTTTTTATTGCGGTGGCAATGATTCCCAGGACACGGCTGATAAAATCTCTAAGCTTGCCCAAAGCAAGGGATATGCCCTTCGAGTCATTGGGGTTCCCAAGACAATTGATAATGATTTAGTCACCACAGATCACTGCCCAGGCTATGGTAGTGTGGTTAAATATTTATGCTCGGTGGTCAAGGAATCTGCCCTCGATCATGAGGCGATGGGTCAGCATGACCTGGTTTCCATTATCGAAGTGATGGGAAGAAATGCCGGTTGGATTGCCGCGGGTACCACGCTTGCGAAAAGCAAGGAAAACCCCAATGATGCCCCCCACCTGATTTATCTTCCTGAGCTTCCTTTCTCCAAGGACAAATTTATTGATGATGTACAGAATGTGCTCAAGAAAAACAAATACTGCATGGTTGTAGTGGGCGAAGGACTTGTGGATAAGGATGGTAACTATGTTGCCAATTCTGCTTCGGGTCAGGATGCTTTTGGACACCAACAACTGGGCGGAGTGGGGGATTTCCTTGCTAACTTTGTTGAGCAGAATCTCGCCGTTAAGGCACGCTCCTGTAAGTTGGGAATTGGACAGCGTGCAGCTGCTCATTGTTCTTCCCAAACCGATAATGACGAAGCTTTCATGGCTGGTCAGGCTGCAGTCAAAGCGGCAATGGATGGAGAAACAGACAAGATGGTAATCCTGGTGCGTGGAGAAGAGGAGACTTATTCCTGCGAAACCGGTTTGGCGCCTCTTTCTGAAATTGCAAATGGGGTGAAGGAAATTCCAGAAGATTGGATTTCTGAAGATGGAGTAAGCATGACTGCCAAGTTTATCAAGTATGCCCAGCCCTTAGTGATGGGAGAAGTGCAGGTCCCCTTTGAGAATGGAGTGCCAGCCTATGTGCGTCTCTCCCGCAAGCGTGTGCGCAAATCATTGGATCCATTCACTTTCGAATAGTTTGCCCATTCTGAGGAGGGATTTTTCCCTCCTGTTGATTTTGAATAAGCTCTCTGTGAAAACGCAGGGAGCTTATTTATTTCAGGGCCTTTTCGATTGTTTCAATAATCAAGCTTGCCGGTTCCAAGCCAACGGAAAGTCTGAGCAGGTGAGGAGAGAGTCCAGCTTGCCTGAGGATGTTCATGCCTTTATCTGATTTGATCAGTGGGTAATGGGCAAGATACACATAGGGGCAGCAGTTGGAGAACTCGGTCCCAAAGCTTGGGCTTTTTAACATCTGTAAACGATTGAAAAACTCTTCAAATTTTCCATCAATCTCAAAGCTCAAATTACATCCGGGCAGTTGTGGGCCAGCAAGTTTTTCATAGTTTCCATCGTTCTCTATTTGATATGCCCAATATAAATATTTTATTTTGGGATGCTGTTGTAAAAACTCAGCCACTTGCATGGTCTGTGAATTTATCTGGTCAATGAAACTATCGTAAAAAGGAATCTGTTCAGCCATTCGGATGAGGTCACGAATGTATGGCTTGGCGATTCTTTTTTTGGTAGGTTCAAAAAGTGCCCTTCCCAGTTGGGAAGAACGCGGAAACGCGAGACTCCCCATCATAACATCTCCCTCCCAGCCGGCATATTTGGTGAGACTGTTTACCACCACATCTGCCAATTTTGTAATTTTGGCATTCTTGGGGGATACCATAGTGGGGTCGATGATGAGCATGGCATTGGATTGATCACAAAGTTCCCTCGCTTTTTCCAAATCTCCGGCCTGCAGCAGGGGATTGGTGGGGAATTCAGTAACCACTCCCGCAATTTCGTCTCCATACTCTTGAAAAACGGCAGACAATGTTTCCCCATTGGTTACCTCGAGTACCTCAATCACTTCTCCGTTTTCGGGAGTGTATAAATTCATAACCTCTATGGTGTCGAGATAGAGCCATCCCCAGCGTATCCAAATGTTTTTTCCGCGACCTTGGGCATGTTCAACCGCAGATTTAAACAGGGCATGAAAGGCATTGGCACCCGAAGAGGCGAGAAGCAGATCATCCGGCCCCACCTCAGATCCGTGAGCCCGTGAAATGGTTTCTCGGATAATCGATTCCGGGTCATCAATTGCTGAAAGGGTTTCCCGCTTCTCCAACAATCCACGATCCCATAAAAAATCCTCGGCCAGGCGGGAGGATATACCACATCCCGTATGTTGGAAATAGGAGGTTACCCCATCCTTAGCAGGAGATGCGGAGGGAATCTCCAGCAGTGTACATTCCTGGGTTCTTCGAACCTTGGTATCCTGAAGTAAATATCTCTTGATCACCTCTTCGCAATCAGTCTCCTTGGTAAAAAGATATCCACGGGTGGATGGGGGAGACTCTTTGCATAATTCCCTGATCATCTGGTCAATCATGCGGTGCCTGACAAAGCGGGGGTAGCCCGTTGGCATAGCCGCTAGCGTGGTTGGATCTTTTTCTTCGTAGCCAATCAGGTCCTTGACTTCAGGCAGACTCACGCAGACGGCATGAGCTTGGGCGGGAAGGGGCTGTCCTAGCGTAAATCGACCGAGGCCCGAAGTTTTCACGGCACGACTTCGTTTTCAATGATCTGATCAAAGGTTTGGCGCTTGCGGATATGGGCAAGCCTCCCGTCTTCCAGGCGAAGAACTTCGGCTGCTTCTGGAAAAGAGTTATAATTTTTTGCAGACATCGAGGAGCAGTAGGCACCAGCTCCTTCAATCACACAAAAATCTCCAATTTCACCACGAATCAGGTTGCGGGGAGATAGAGCTTCGGGATCTCCCGGGGCCGGTGTAAGCAAATCTCCCGATTCACAGCAATGCCCAACGATTACCTGGTCCATAAGTTCCCGAAACTTGGTTTGGCCCGGTTCACAGACTAGATGGATTGGATGCTGGGCCCCATAGAGACTGGGGCGCAAAATCTCAGTCATTCCTGAATCGAGCTTAAGAAAGCGGTAGCCATCGGGACCGGTGGAGGTTACATCTTGTACCCGTGTGACTAGGCTACAGGCATGGGCAAGAAGGAAGGTGCCAGGCTCAATCTCCAATTTCAATTCCCGCCCTGTTTCTGCGGCAAAAGACTTGAATAATTCACACACCGGGGTGCCTACTTCCTGCAGGTCCGTAGCTTTTTCATCAGGCATGCGGGCCACTTTATATCCTCCACCAAGATTGATGGTTTCCACAGAGGGGAAAGAACGGGCAATATCGAGTGTCATGGCCGCCACGGTTTTCCAAACTTCCGGGTCTGAGCCTGACCCGATGTGAGTATGAATGCGCTCAACCTTTAATTTATATTCCTGACAAA
This sequence comes from Opitutales bacterium, assembly GCA_038103695.1. Taxonomy (GTDB): domain Bacteria; phylum Verrucomicrobiota; class Verrucomicrobiia; order Opitutales; family Seribacteraceae; genus Chordibacter. The sequence continues at coordinate 18,336 of JAYNZN010000028.1, read as the reverse complement.
GAGAAAGGGCCTGTTCCAAATCTTCCTTCCAAATTCCAAAACTACTGGCTGGTCCTCCCACATTGGTGCGGTTATTTCCACCGGAGCCCTTGCCAGGATTGAACCGTAAGCCCACCTGTTTCACTTTTCCCCATTTTCCAAGTTTATGGATCTGATTGAGAGAGCAGAGATTTATTTTGATTCCATCCTGTGCCCAGTATGTAAAATCATCGGAAAGCTCCTGGGTGCTCAGAGAAATAGACTCCGTGCCAAACCCTGCCCGTATAGCCCGTTCCACCTCGAATACAGAGCTCGCATCAATGCCCAGCCCTTCCTCATTGAAAATGCGGAGAATGGCAGCGGTGGGGGCTGATTTCATGGCATAACGGGGAAATAAACCAAAGGCGTTCGGGAATCCCATCACTGCCCGGGCATTTTCCCGCAAGGTCGTCTCGTCGTATACGAAGCTGGGAGTCCCGAATTCCATCCGGATTTCGTCCAAATCTTCGTAGCTTAAAAATCTTAAACTATCGGTCATCTGTAGGATAGGAAATAGGGATTATGAGCCTGTTTAGCAAGCTTTCGGGAAATAAGCGTGCGGATTTTTTTATTTTCCTAAGACTAAAAAAGTCAGGTCATATCCATCACTGCTTGTTGTCTGCCTGTCCACTTCTTCTGCGAAATGGGGGGTCCAGTCTGGGAAGAAGGTGTCACCCTCAAAGTCTGCTTCTATAAGGGTAAGGTGCAGTTCTTTGGCAATGGGCATAGCTTCCCTGTAAATTTCTTCTCCGCCACAAATCCATACATCCCTGGCCATCTTCTTTGCCTGTTCAATTCCTTCAGTCAGGTTGCCAGCTTTTTCAGCGTGGGGAAATTGGAGATCTGGATTGCGTGAGAGTGCCACCACTTTTCGTTCAGGGGCGAATTCCACGAAGTCTTCATAACATCGCCTCCCCATCACTAAGGCATCCTTTTGGGTAATTTTCAAAAAGTGCTCCCAGTCCTTTTGTATCTTCCAGGGAAGCGTTCCTCCCATTCCCATTACCCGGTTGCGGGCACAAGCTGCAATCATTCGGATCATAGAATTGGCAATAAGTTTTTGGCAGATATGTGCATATTCGGTTGCATGAATAGTTAGGAATTGAGTACTTGCTACCATGCAAGCGGTGAGTGGAAACAATGCAAACGAATAGCGAAGAGTTTGGAGGTCGGATTTTTTTGCCTGATTCTTGGCAACGGGAGGCATTGAACGAACTTAGGGGCGGTAAGGATGTTGTGCTTCATGCCCCTACTGGTGCGGGGAAAACCTTTGTTTTTGAACAGTGGATCGAGGGAGGCTTTAAGGGGAGGGCCGTGTACACCGTTCCCACCCGGGCATTGGCAAATGATAAGTTTCGAGAATGGCGGGAACGGGGCTGGGAGGTAGGGTTGGTTACCGGAGACTTACGCCACCACCCGGATGCCTCCGTGGTGGTCGCCACCCTTGAGACCCAGAGGGGAGTGATGACGGGTGTGCATCCCCCCGATCTTTTTGTGGTCGATGAGTACCAATTGCTTGGCGATGCCCAGCGAGGGCCTGGCTATGAGGTTACTCTAGCCCAGGCGAGTCCACAGACCACTCTTTTGCTTATGAGTGGCAGCGTGGCCAATCCGCGGGAAGTGGCCGAATGGTTGATCGGGCATGGTCGCAGGGTTGCGGTTATCGAAGAAGCCCGACGCCCGGTTCCTTTGGAAGAGGTGTTGGGCGAGGCTTTACTCAAAAAATCAGCAAGTGCAGAAAAATTACGCGGTCACTGGCCACGCTTGGTGGATGGTGCCCTGCGCTCCGGTATGGGTCCGCTTTTAATCTTTGCTCCGCGCCGAAAAGCGGCAGAGGAACTGGCTAGGCAGCTTGCCCATGAACTTCCGGAACCAGAAATGCTGGATCTTACCACCGAGCAGAAACGCTTGGCAGGGAAGGAGCTTTCCTCTTTGCTTCGCAGACGGGTTGCCTATCACCACAGTGGGCTCGATTATTTGAAGCGGGCTGGTATTGTTGAGCCTCTGGCCAAGGCCGGTCAATTGCAGGTGGTGGTGGCCACCACTGGATTGGGGGCGGGGATAAATTTCTCTATGCGTTCGGTGCTTGTGACGGACCGGGAATATCGGATTGATGACCAGTTACTTCAGGTCCGTCCCGATGAACTTCTTCAAATGTTTGGCCGTGCCGGCAGGCGGGGTAAGGATACAAGAGGATATGTGGTGGTGGCCTCGCGTCAGGCCCGCTTATCGGATGCCCGAGCTCTGCGTCTTCATCGTTCCTCCACCCTCGACTGGCCTGTATTGCTCAAGGTAATGCAGGATGGGGTGGAAAACGGTCATAATCATGTGGAAGCTGCACGTAAACTTGCGGACCGGTTATTTTCAGAAGAGGATGTAAGGCTTGGGTTTCGGGAGTCTCTGGGGAATTTATCGACTCTTGCTCAGGCCAAAGATACTCAAAAAGAAACGGAGCAATCTCCGAGAAATGAGGTCATTGAAATGCTTAATAGTGCGGGGCTTTGGGAGAGGCGCAGTGGTCAGACTAAGGTGGCTCTCAGCCGGGCCTTGGTATGGAAGGAAGAGGAATGGGTGCCTGCACTTTCTCTTCATGATACCCTGGGGAAAATTTCCCTGGGCAATCCCTGCCGCTTTGGTTCCAAGAAATCACCGACCTATGGAAAGGAGATTCCCCTTGCCGTGTATGTGGAGGAATCAATGGGGGAGCGTGTCAGTCTAATTAAATCTTTTCGCAAGTTACTCCGCCTCGCGGTGGCTCAGGACCGTCCCCGTGCCAAGCGCAAATTTTCCCGGAAGACCTGGAAAAGATTGGGGCTGGAGGATCAGTTGCGGCCGTTTTTTTTCTCCCTTTCTCAAGGCGGTGAACTGGTCGAATTTGTGGACCGTGGAAAAGTCCTCAATGCCCGGCTGAGTTATGATAATGCGCAGGCACTCGGTTGGAAAGATTCTCGTGGCCGCTTTCTTCTCAATCCCAGATTGCGCAGAATTTCCCGCTCTTTTGAATCTCCATTTCAGGAGGGTGGGCCTACTCATGGAGATGACTTGGCCCAGGCCAGCCCCGTGGAAGCCTGGTATGTGTTAGGATTAATTGATCAACAGGCCAGGCCAACCGAGCGGGGACGGATCTTTAGCCAGTTTTCCCGAGGAGAGGGCTTGGCGGTGGCGGTGGGCTTAGAAGATCCAAGTTATGATGTGGAGGAATTAATTTATGATTTGGCCAATCTCCGGGCTGGGCACCGGTTCCGCTCCTGGGCCAAGACGGAGTCCCGTCTCTCCGCCCTTTGTCGCCAGGCATATGGACTGAGGGATTGCCCAGGATATCTCCGTGCCGGATTACCCCTCGAATATGGAGAGGGCGGGGTTGATTTTATTCGCCAGCGTGCCCTTTTGCAATCTGCCGCCAATGAGGAGGGTGAGGACTTAGGTGCAGGAGATGTGGAGCGTCTGGTCATCGAGTGGAAGAGCCTTCTCGATTTAATTGCCAGTTGTCCGGATCTTGGGATTCCCAGATGGGGCAGGTTACAGGAAGTAGCCAGAAGATTGCAGGAGGATAAATCCACAACCGGGGAACTCCCTGAATTTCCGGAGCTTCCCGTTCGGCAACGGCGACGCTTTGAGGGGCCGTTACGCCGCGGATGATTTAATTTTTTAGGGCGTTCAGGGCCTCTTCGGTTTCCTGCTGTTTGGCAAGATTGTCAGCCAGTTGACGCCGGGCACCTTCGACTACCTGGGCAGGTGCTTTTTCAGTAAAGGAAGCATTGCTGAGCTTATTTTCGATAGAGGAAATAATTTTCCCTAAGCCCTCCAATTCTTTGGATAGTCTGGTTCGTTCAGCATCTACATCAATTCCACTTGCTAAATCCATGTAGACCGAGCCAAAATCGGTTACCAAGGTGGGCATGCCGGAAGGAGCTTCCTTAACTCGGGAGAGCGCGGCTGCACCAACGGAACTGAGAATGGAGGAAAGATGCTTTTCCAGTACTTTTGATTTTTCATCCTCTGCGAGGTAAACAAATTCCACCTTTTTGTTGCTTGCGAGGTTGCGATCTGCCTTGAGTGAACGCATTGAAGTAACCAATTCACGAATTGCGAGCATTTCTTCGAGAGCACTGGCATCCAATGAGATTCCTGCATTCCGTAGAGCGATCGAAAATTCTTCCCCAGTTTCAGCAACTGTCCATTGGATGGACTGCCCGCCGGAAAACCCGAGCACCTTCCATAACTCTTCAGTGATAAAAGGAGTAACAGGGTGTAAAAGTAAAAGTACCTGCCTAAGGCAAAGATCCTGAACCGCCAGACAGGTGGTCTTGTCTTCTCCACCCTTCATTCTCGCCTTGGAATTTTCCACATACCAGTCACAGAGATCACTCCAAAAGAACCGATAGATTGCCTGGAGAGCAGAATTGAATTCATATTCCTCGTACAGGCGGTCCACTTCGTCCAGGGTCTGCACCAGGCGCAACAAAATGGCATGGTCATCCTGGTTCAGCTGGTTTTGGTCAATCCGGCCAAGTATATCTGCTAGGCTTGATTCCCGGGTGTCGTCCTCTGCCATTTGGCGGAAACGTGAAACATTCCATAGCTTGTTACAAAAATTTCTTCCCTGTTCGATTCGTTCTTCAGAGAAGCGAATATCCTGCCCCTTGGGTGCAATGCTCATGATTCCGTGCCGCAGACCATCGGCCCCGTATTTTTCAATTAAATCAAGAGGGTCAGGGGAATTGCCCAATGATTTTGACATTTTTCTTCCCTTTGCATCCCGGATAATACCAGTAAAATAAACATCGCGAAACGGGATGCGCTTTTTGATTTCCTCATCAGATAGGGTGGAGTTCGGATCGACCGGTTCTCCCTTGAATTCCAGGCCTGCCATGATCATGCGCGCCACCCAGAAAAAGATAATATCCGGCCCGGTTACCAGTGCGGAAGTGGGATAAAAATAATCCAGCCCCTTTTCCTGCATCGCCGATTTATGTGGCCATCCCATCGTGGCAATCGGCCACAACCAGGAGGAGGCCCAGGTGTCGAGCACATCCTCGTCCTGTTCCCAGTTTTCAGGATCATCCGGTCCTGCTACAGAAACATGCCAGTTTTCAGGATCTGTTCTCGAAGCTCCTTTCCGGTACCATACCGGTATGCGGTGTCCCCACCAGAGCTGCCGGCTGATACACCAGTCCTGAATATTTTCCAACCAGTGAAGGTAGGTTTTCTTCCAGCGCTCTGGAAAATAACGAATAAACCCTTCGGCAACTGCCCGCTTGGCTTCTTCCACCCGTGGATAGCGTAAGAACCATTGTTCAGACAGGCGTGGCTCTACGGGAACATCTGCCCGTTCCGAAAAGCCCACATTGTTGGCATGGTCCTCCTCGTCGATCAGGTCTCCCTGTTCGCGCAATTTTTCCACCGTGGCCTTGCGGGCCTCAAACCTGTCCATTCCCGAAAATTCAGGCCCTGCTAGTTCATTCAGCGTGCCATCCTCATGAAAGACATCAATGATTGGAAGATCGTGCCGCTGGCCGATCTCGAAGTCCAAGGGGTCGTGGGCTGGAGTGATTTTCAGCATTCCTGTGCCAAAGTCTTTCTCCACCGCAGAATCAGCAAGGATGGGGATTTCAGCAGGCTGTAGTGGGCGGCGTACTTTTCTTCCCTTCAGCTTGGGCCAGCGTTCGTCCTCCGGGTGAATGGCCAGGGCCACATCCCCCATAATCGTTTCCGGCCTGGTGGTGGAGACATAGAGATATTCTCCCGGTGCATCTGTCAGTTCGTAACGGATTTTGAAAAGTTTCCCATTTTGAGGCTTCATGATGACCTCTTCATCAGAAAGGGCAGTCAGGCTGACCGGGCACCAGTTTACCATGCGTTTTCCACGGTACACATATCCATTTTTAAACAGGCGTACAAAGGCCTCGAGCACAGCCTCAGAGTAATCCGCATCTAGGGTGTGAACCGTGCGCTCCCAGTCGCAGGAACATCCCAGCTTGCGTAATTGTTTGAGGATGATTCCCCCATGCTTGTCCCTCCATTCCTTGGCGTGTTCAATAAAGCCTTCCCTGCCCAAGTCATGCTTATTTTTTCCATCTTTGCGGAGCTGTTGCTCCACCTTGGTCTGGGTTGCAATGCCTGCGTGGTCTGTGCCTGGCAGCCACAATGTGGAATGCCCCTTTTGTCTGGCCCGCCTCGCAAGAATATCTTGGATGGTGTTATTCAAAACATGGCCCATCGTGAGCACGCCGGTTACATTCGGGGGAGGGATTACAATTGAATAGGCCGGTTTTCCCGGATCCGGATTTCCCTGAAAGGAACCTTCTCGTTCCCAGGATTCATATAGGCGGTCCTCGACCTCTTTGGGTTGGTATGCTTTTTCCATCTGCTCGTTTGAAAGCGTGTTACCTTATCGGAACCGCCGGGATTGGCGAGTAAAAGAGCGCGTCCGTCCATCCTGGAATAAGCGTACACCGGGCTTGCGAAGAAAAGGAGTGAAGAGAAAGCCGGCCGCAAACCCTCCCAGGTGGGCGGCAATGGCCACCCCTCCGGCCTGTTTCATGGATTCAGGCAGGGCGATCACCTGCTCAAATACCCACAGGCCCAGCACCAGATAAGCGGGTAGATAAACCGTTCCGATAAAAAGAAAGACCCAGTAAAAAACCCGGATATTGGCCTTGGGGTACAAGAGAAGATAACCGGCAATGACTCCCGAAATCGCACCCGATGCCCCAACCATTGGGATTTTGGAGGATGGGTCGATCAGGGACTGAGCAAAGGCAGCAAAAAATCCACAGAATAAATAGAAGAGAAAGTAACGCACCCTTCCCAGCGCATCCTCCAGGTTGTCTCCGTAAAGATAGAGGAAGAGCATGTTGCCAAATAGGTGGAGCAATCCACCATGGCTAAACATTGAGGTCACCACCGATCCCCATTCCCAGGCCATCACTCCAATTTCATCCTGAGCAAACTGTCCGTAGAATGCCGCAGGGATGAATCCAAAGTTGGCAAAATACGCTTCTTGTTCCACTGGGCCGAGGGGCCATTGAAAGAGAAAAAACACCCCAAGGTTGACCAGTATGAAAAACCAGTTCACCACGGGAAAGGAGGTGGTGGGGTTGTCGTCTCGGTAAGGAAAGAAGATCATGTTGGGTATAAGGGTATGCACCTTTTGCCCGTTGAGCAATCCCGGGCTTGCCCAGGCGAATAACTCAAGATACCACTTGATCCAGCATGAGCGATGATCACGAACGATTGGGAGTATTCAGGTCCGATTCCGGAATTACCCTTTCCTTTGGCCACGCCACCTATTTCATCTCTGCTGAGGAGCCTTTTCACAACATTGCTCTTAAGGCCTTGGATCAAAATGATTATGTTCCATTTTATCTGGAAATTGCCAAGCGCGAGGGGGTGGGGCCGGAATTTCGAGACGCTTTGGAACAAATGATTGAGGATATGCAGGAGCGGGATTAATTGTGTTTACCATCCTGTCGGGATAGGCGGGGTGGTGGTTCAAAGACCCCCTTTTTCTCGGTGGGAACATAGCGGGCACCCGGACCGTAAGTTCTCGAATGAATCGCACGGATAAGGAGGTCACCTCCATCTTCCTGGTATAATAACCGAAGTTTAAATTTTTTACTTTCCGGTCCTTCAAATACCAGGGCATCCATTGTTTCTCCCTTTAAAGACCCCGTTTCATGCCTTCCATGTAGGCTTTCTTTCCAGTATCCATCGAGGGTCACCTCGCCCTCATGGCTTACCTCAATGGTTACATTTTTTTTGGACCCAATCGTTCCGGAATAGTATCCCTCCTCCGGTCCTGCACATCCGCTAAGTCCAAGGAGGAAAGTAAGAAAAAAAAGGTTTGGAGAAAAGAGCCTAGACATCAATCACATCATCCGAATCTTTACGAAAGGAAGAATGGTGCTTTGAGGAATAGGCAAACCCGGAAGATTTCCCCATTTTTTGGGTAAAGGATTGTGATATTTTTTTGCAAAGAGATTTCCTGAATGTGGGAATCAGCAGAGCAAAGCCAAAAATATCGGTGAGAATACCAGGGGTGAGAAGAACAATGCCTCCCACCACAATCATGGCGCCCTCCACCAATTCCTGAGTGGGGGGACGGCCGGATGCCATTTCCCTCTGAATTTTCGAAAGCACGGATAACCCCTGTTGGCGGGCAAGGGAAGCCCCCAGGATACCTGTAAGAACAATCAGTCCAATGGTGGGCATCGCCCCAATCCGGGATCCCAGCATGATCAAGAGATACAGCTCGATCATGGGAATAAATATAAAAAGCAGCAACATCCTACCAAACATAGATATCATCTAAGCACATCCCCGGAGATTCCACAAGCTATACCCCTTAAAAACAGTTCATTTTTTACGGGTGGAAAATTCGTGACCCCATCCACGCATTCAGCTATGATGTTTTCTTTTATTCCCAAATACACCCATGCACAAATTAGTTCTATTACGTCACGGCGAAAGCCAGTGGAATCAGGAAAACCGCTTCACCGGTTGGCACGATGTTGACCTCACTGAAAAAGGGGAGGGCGAAGCCCGCGAGTCTGGCCGCTTGCTCAAGGAGGCAGGCTTTCAATTTGATGTTGCTTACACCTCGGTGCTCAAGCGTGCCATTCGTACTCTTTGGTTTGCCCTTAATGAGCTTGATCAGGTCTGGATTCCCGTTCATCGAGAATGGCGTTTGAACGAGCGTCACTACGGTGGCTTGCAGGGGTTAAACAAAGCGGAGACTGCTGAAAAACACGGTGATGAACAGGTGCTTGTTTGGCGTCGCAGTTATGATATCCCTCCCCCCGCCATGTCCAAGGATGACGAAGGATATGCCGGGAAAGATCGCCGCTATGCCAATTTGAATGAGTCTGACATTCCATTGACCGAATGTTTGAAGGATACAGTAGCCCGCTTTCTTCCTCTTTGGACTGATACCATTGCCCCCCAAATTAAGGAAGGGAAGCAGGTGCTCATTGCCGCTCATGGTAATTCCCTTCGTGCATTGATTAAATACTTGGATGGAGTGACAGAGGAGGAAATTATTGGCATGAATGTACCCACGGGTATGCCCCTTGTCTATGAGCTCGATGCCGACCTTAAGCCAATTAACCGCCAATACCTGGGAGATCCCGAAGCGGTGGCCCAAGCCATGGAAGCGGTGGCCAATCAGGGCAAGGCAAAAGAGTAGGCTGGTTTGCATCTCTTTGCATAATCGTCAAAATTAAGACTCATGGACACCCGATCCGACCAACCACAAAAGCTCAAGCGCGAGTACGATCCGAATTTTAAGATCACTCCGGAATACCGGAGTTCTCTCCCAGATGTGCAAAATTCAGGATCTTCTGAGATGCAGGGTGCGAATGTGCCCATCTTGCAGGTGGGAATTTCCGGGTTTCGTTTGCCTTTGCGTTTCGTCGGTCCCGATGGGGAAGATCTTACTTTGGAATCCCGGGTCACCGGCACCGTCAGCCTCGATGCAGACAAAAAGGGGATCAATATGTCCCGCATCATCCGTATCTTCTACGAGTACGAAAAAGAAGTCTTTTCTCCTGAAACTTTGGATCGGGTACTTCGCCATTATAAAGATAAACTCGATTCCCGTGAAGCCCGTCTCAAGGTTGATTTTTCTTATCCCATGGTTCAGGAAAGTTTACGCAGTGGGCTGGAAGGTTACCAATATTATAACTGCAGCTTTGAAGGCCTGATCGACCGGGCAGACCGCGTCCGCAAGATCATCAATTTTGATTTCGTATATTCCTCCGCCTGTCCCTGCGCATCCGAACTTTCCGAGCACGCCCGGCAGACCCGCGATCTTCTTGCGATTCCACATTCCCAAAGAAGTTTGGCCCGAGTTAGTGTGGAAGTGCATCCAGACCGCGAGCTCTCCATGCTCGACCTGCGCGATATTTGCATCAACGGGCTGGGCACCGAGACTCAGGTCATGGTCAAGCGGGAGGATGAGCAAGCCTTTGCTGAGCTTAATGGTGCCAAGGTTAAATTTGTCGAGGATGCTGCCCGCTTGCTTTACGAACAATTAATTGAGGAGCCGCGCATCATTGACTTTCGCATTGTCTGTTCCCACTTTGAGTCCCTGCATTCTCATGACGCAGTGGCTGTGCTTTGCCGTGGGGTGGATGGTGGATTTCGTGCTGAGTACGAAGATTTTTCCAACCTGGTTGTCTAAGGTTCCCTTCTCCTTTCCCGGAATTTGCCGGGGTGTTCAATCCTTACACTCGCTTCCATGAATGCCCAATCAGTGAAAGTCGAGATTTCCCGTGCACCCGGTGTGCTTGAGCTCATTGCCCAAGACTATCATTCTCTTACCCAGCAAGCAGACTGGATCAATCCATACTTTTCGCCCGAGTGGATGCAATGCTGGTGGAAGCGGCAAAAGCAGGACCGCGCTCCCCTCATTCTCCTCGCTTACAATCCAGAGGGAAAACTTCTTGGCTTTTGGCCCTTTGTGGAACGACCTGGTCTGCTTGGATCCAAGGGGTTGTGGCCCTTTGTCTACGACGAGGCCAATTATCATTTCCCCACCTGTTCCTCCGTGGTTGTGCAATCCTTGGTTCATGCTCTGGAGGAATTGCTGGGCTCCTTTCTCTTTATTTGGATCCCGCAAATTCCAGACGCTTTCTGGAGGTCATACATGGCCAGCCGAGTGGAACAGGCGAACCGCCTCACCATTACCCGCTGCAATCGTTCTTCCTCCCAGGTCGTGCCTGTGAAGGGTCAATCCTTCGGGGATTTCTGGGAGCAAGCTCTTGGTGCCAAGTCACGGAAGTCCTTTCGGTATGATCAACGCGCCCTTGCCGGCCGGGGGAAGATAAGCTGGGAGGTTTTCACCAGTTTCGAGGATGTCCGCTCAGCGATGCCCTCCAGTTGCCTTGTGGAAGTCGCCTCCAGTAAAACTCAGGAAAATGTCGGATTGTATACGATTCGTGGGAAACGCGGTTTCTTTTTTGAGCTCCTTCCCGAGCTTGCCCGTTCCGGGCGTGCACGCCTCTCTTTTCTGCGGGTGGATGATCATCCCGTTGCCTGGCAGTTGGAATTGCTCGAGCCCGGCCATTCCTATCTCCATCACCTTGCCTATGATGAGGCATGGAAAAAAGTCTCTCCTGGGAAGCAGCTTCTCCGCTATTCTATGGAACACTGCTGGCAAGAGGGCAGGGTGTTTGATTTTTTGCCGGCCATCTTTGCCTACAAGGAAAAATATGCCAATTACTCCGAGCCGGCTCATGAACTGCACTGGATTCACAAGTCTCTCCGTGGCCGGATGGCCCGTCGTCTTATTCGCTGGAATATGGAATGGCGGGAAAAAATGCGCCAACGCTCACCGGGGTTGGCTGCCAGTGTTGCCCGTGAGCAAGTGAGCAAAGCGAGTGGGCGTGATTTTCAATAAAGGGTTTTGCCGAATCCACTGGATTGTCTAGAATTTAATTTTTCCTATGAGTGATTTTAATCAAAGCCTGCAAGATTTACGAGAGAGCTACGATCAGGAGCCTCTCCGCCGTGCCCAACTCTCGGATGATCCCGTCGCCCAGTTCCAGAAATGGATGCAGGATGCAATCGATGCCAATGTGTATGACCCCAATGCCTGTAGCCTCGCCACCGTGGATTCCTCGGGTCGGCCATCCGCCCGTGCTGTTCTTCTCAAGGGGTTGGAGGATGGACGTTTTGTTTTTTATTCCAATTATAACAGCCGTAAAGCCCGCCACTTAGAAGGGAACCCCCATGTCAGTATGCACTTCCCATGGTTCTCTATGCAGCGCCAAGTTACGGTGCTTGGAGAGGTTACCAAAGTGGGGGAACACTTGGCGGAGGAATATTTTCAGTCGCGTCCCTACCTTAGCCAAATCGGAGCCTGGGCATCCGAGCAGAGCCAGCCATTGGATTCCCGCGAATCGTTGGAAAAATCCTTTCTTGCTGCTCAGGAAAAGTATGGCGAGCATCCCCCCCGTCCTCCCCATTGGGGGGGGTACTATCTGCATCCACGCTCCATTGAATTTTGGCAGGGTGGGCCCAACCGTCTGCACGACCGCTTTCTTTACGAACTCACAAACGAACAATGGAAAATCAACCGACTGAACCCGTGAGCCCATCGGGCTCCGAAGATTTCGAGAATCAAAACCTCGATGATTTATTGTCCATGCGTGGCAAGCCCTTCACCGACTGGAAGGAGGAACGCCTCTACCTTCGGGATAAGTGGGGCATGCAGGGACGCAAGGTCGAACCGGGTGAACCTCAGGCATCCGAGCAAGACAAGGAGGATTCATGAACTGGGAAAAAGTAGGAGAGTACGAGGATATTTTGTATCATAAATCAGGCGGAATCGCGAAGGTCACCATCAACCGTCCTCATAAACGAAATGCCTTCCGGCCCAAGACCGTAAATGAGATGTACCAGGCCTTTCTCGATGCCCGTGAAGACCCCAAGGTTGGGGTGGTTCTCTTAACCGGTGCGGGCCCTCATACCGATGGCAAATATGCCTTCTGTTCAGGGGGCGATCAAAGTGTGCGTGGCGAAGCTGGCTACGTTGACGATCAGGGCGTTCCCCGCCTCAATGTTCTCGACCTGCAAAAGCTCATCCGTTCCATGCCCAAGGTGGTGATCGCTCTGGTCGCCGGCTATGCAATTGGGGGAGGGCATGTCCTCCATGTGGTGTGCGATCTTTCCATTGCCGCAGACAATGCCATTTTTGGGCAGACTGGTCCCAAGGTGGGCAGTTTTGATGGCGGATTTGGATCGTCCTATCTCGCCCGCATAGTCGGGCAAAAGAAGGCTCGTGAAATCTGGTTTCTCTGCCGTCAGTATGGGGCCGAGGAAGCCCTGGATATGGGATTGGTCAATAAGGTGGTCCCGGTCGATCAGTTAGAAGCCGAAGGCGTGCAGTGGGCATCGGAAATTCTCGAAAAAAGCCCCCTCGCCATCCGCTGCCTAAAGTCTGCATTCAATGCAGATTGCGATGGCCAGTCTGGCTTGCAGGAGCTCGCGGGCAATGCCACACTGCTTTACTACTTATCGGAGGAAGGGACTGAGGGGAAAAAAGCTTTCCTCGAAAAACGTAAGCCCGATTTTGATAAATACCCCTGGCTCCCCTGATCGGGTTTATTTACCTTCGGTCCTTGGCAAATTCAACGGCCTGTCCCTGGCAGCCCTCCTGCACCTTGCCATTTTCATAAGCGGAAATTCCGCAAACTAGGGTCTGCTCGATCCGGTGGGAAAACCGTTCTCCAGCAAATGGAGACCATCCACACTTGCTGTATAGCTCAGTGTTGCGGACCACCGTTTCGGCGTCTGGGTTTACAATCACCAAGTCTGCCCAGTAGCCCTCGCGCAAATGCCCACGGTCAATCACATCAAAAATACGGGCTGGGGCATGGCATGCCCGTTCCACCACGGTCTCAATCGAGAAACAATTCTGTTTCACCATTTCCAGCATCAGGAGCAGGGTGTGTTGCACCAAGGGCAGCCCGGAGGGTGCCTGAAAGTAGGTCCCCTGTTTTTCCTCCCAGGTATGGGGGGCATGATCAGTTGCCAACACCGAGATTCGCCCATCCGCCACGGCCTGCCTCACGGCTTCCCGGTCGCTCAACTGCTTAATCGCGGGATTGCATTTTATCTGCGAGCCTAGGGTCGTATAGCTGGACTCCTCAAACCATAAATGATGTACGCAAGCCTCCGCAGTTATTCGCGAGTCTCCCGGGGTGAAAAGGTCCAATTCCTCCTCAGTGGAAATGTGCAAAACATGGAGGCGGGCATCTTCCCGCTTTGCCAACTCAGTGGCCAGGGAGGAGGAGTGCAGGCATGCTTCCCGGGAGCGGATATTGGGATGTTCCTGGAAAGGCACATCCTCTCCATATTTTTCCCGGGCGAGGCGTTCATTTTCTAAAATGGTCGGGGTGTCCTCACAATGGGTGGCAATGGGGGTGGGGGCATGACGGAAGATCTGTTCGAGGGCCGTTTCCTCATCCACCAGCATATTACCTGTCGATGATCCCATAAATACTTTGACCCCCGCAATACGGGTGGGGTCGGCTGCTTTGACCGCTTCGATGTTATCATTGCTCGCCCCGAGGAAGAATGCATAGTTTGCCGCCGATTTCTGCCCGGCAATTGCCCGCTTTTCCTCCAGCCTTTGCATATCCAGGGTAGGGGGAGATACATTGGGCATCTCAAAAAACGAGGTCACCCCGCCGGCCACCGCTGCTCGTGCCTCGGTGGCGATACATGCCTTATGGGTCAGGCCGGGTTCGCGGAAGTGGACCTGGTCATCAATCAACCCGGGCAGGATCCACTTGCCATCCGCTTCGATCACCCGGGTATTTCCGGAATGGGAAAGGGAGGGGCCAATGCTTTCGATCCTTCCATTCTTGAGATAAAGGTCTGCCTGTTCCTGCCTGCCATCCGAGATCAGGGTCCCACCGGTGATCAGTAAGTCGCTCATGAATCAAAGATGTGAGAGGGGGGGGATGGGGGCAAGGCGTTGGTTATTTCCACTGGCCGTTGCCCTCGATCAAGAATTTGTAGGTGCACAGCTCCTCCAGGCCCATGGGGCCACGGGCGTGCAAACGATCGGTCGATATTCCAATCTCTGCCCCCAGTCCAAATTCAAACCCGTCGGTAAATCGGGTACTTGCATTCCAGTAAACCGAGGAGGCATCCACCTCGCGCTGGAACTTTCCTGCCCGTTGGGCGGAGTGGGAGAGGATGGATTCACTATGTCCACTGCCATATTTATTGGTAAATTCAATCGCCTCATCCACATTGTCCACTGTCTTTATGGCAATTCGTAGGTCGAGAAATTCCTCCGCATATTCTTTCTCCGTAGCCGGTTCAACCGCTAGGCTGCCCAGGGCATTGGCCGCCCGCTCATCCCCAAATAAGGTACACCCCTGATCGCTGAGTTCCTGTCCAATTTTAGGAAGCAGGGAATGGAGATGGGACTGGTGGACGATTAAATTTTCGATCGCATTGCACACCCCCGGCCGCCCACACTTGGCCGACACCGCAATTTCCTGGGCCATCTTTTCATCACACCCCTCATCAAGATACAGGTTGCAGACTCCCTTGTAGTGCTTAATAACCGGAATCCGGCTATTTTCTGCCACAAAACGGATCAATCCCTCGCCCCCACGGGGAATGATGCAGTGGATATACTCATCCAGGGTAAGTAAGTGGTTGAGGGCCGCACGGTCGGTGGTGGGAATGAGTTGCACCGCATGTTCGGGCAGGCTGGTTCCTTTCAGGGCATCGGCAATAATTTTGGCCAGTGCCCGGTTGGAGTGCAGGGCCTCTTTTCCACCGCGCAAAATCGATGCATTTCCAGATTTTAAGCACAATCCGGCACAATCAATCGTTACATTGGGGCGGGATTCATAAATGATTCCAATCACCCCGATGGGTGTGCGCACCTTGCGTATTTTCAGCCCGTTTGGCCGTTCCTTCTCCTCGATCAATCCCCCCACTGGGTCGGGTAGGCCGATTAACTGGCGTAACCCCTGGGCCATCCCGTCTATCCGCTCATGAGTCAGGCGTAAGCGGTCAATCATTGCCTCACTCAGGTTATTTTCTTTCGCCGCCTCCAAGTCCTTCTGATTTTCTGTGATCAGGGTTTTTCGGTTGGATTCCAATTCCCTGGCAATTGCCTGGAGGGCATCATCTTTTTGGGCCGTGGTTACCGCACTGAGCACACGGGATGCATCGCGTGCACGATGGGCAATTTCATCAAGTAGGGAGGTTATATTTTCACTCATTAATGATTAGAATCTATCCCAAGTATAATTCCGAGCAAAGGGTAATTCTTATATTTTCTCTTTTTTATTTCCTCCCCAGCGGGAAGATCGAGCGTGTACTCAACCTCGTGCCCATCTTAATCAGAATTTTCATGGGTCATCGGTTGACGAGTAGGGAATCTTATTTTTGAATCATTCTTTCTAAAAAACGCTGTGGCATCTTCCCTATTTGTTCCACCCATCTTTTATTGTATGAAAATGTTCCCAATCTCCCTCCTTGGCCTCGCTTTCTTTTTTCCTTCCCTTATTGCCCAGGAGGAAACAAAAGCACCTGTCGGCCCTCCCGGTTCTGTATATGCATTTGGGGATGAGTTTGATGGGGCCGAGCTCAACCAGGAAATCTGGGGGTTGGGAATCAACGAGAAAAACCTCCAGAATAAAGCAGTCGATTGTATCTATAAGATGGAAAATATTTCTCTGGAGGATGGATTGCTTGTCTTTACCCAAAAAAAAGAACCCGTGCCCGTGAAGGGCCGCACCTGGTTAGATGAAAAAACCTTTCATTATTCCTCAGGCGGTGTGCATACCCGCAGAGGGTATGAATTGCGCAACAATATGTACCTCGAACTGCGTTGTAAATTGCCTAAAAACAATGGGGGATACGGGGCGTTTTGGACGATTTCCCGCAAGCTCGGTGACTGGAAACCCGAGGACTTGCTTGAAATCGATATGTTTGAATTTATTGCCGCTCCTCAAAAAACGAGGCTATGGAGCGGTCTGTGGTGGCATGATTTTCGGGCCAGTGAACTTCATGATGGAATCCCTGAAAGAAGTTATGTGAAACGCTCGGATGATCATTTTTTCATCAGCCAGCGGGTCTATAAAGCACACCATGGGCATGGCCATCATATCGAAGGGAACGAAGTAAATTTCTACGAGTTTTTTACTTTTGGGCTTCGGGCCACGGAGGATGAATTCTCTTGGTACCTCGCCCAGGATGGCCCCGCCTGGAAGTCCAAGCCCTATCTACAGTTTTCGGGTGGTAAGGTAAAAAACCGCAGCTATGGCAAGGTGGCAGATTTTGAATGGGAGCGCCAGGTCCCTAAAAATATGTATTCACAAGTAAATTTGAACTACGCAATGAGAAGTGCAACCTGGGCCGGTGGCCCAGTTCGTGATGATCAGTTACCCTCTAAAATGTATGTCGATTATGTGCGCTTTTTCCACCTCCGCTGATGAGTATAATCTTTTCTCCGTTAGCGCACTGGGGATGCCTGCTGTTCATTGGGGGAATGGCTTCTGCAGGGTTCTAATTCACATTGCTTAAGTTGCCTTGGTGGTGGGCATTGCTTTTTTTCTGCACACTATCAAAATTTAGAATGCTTGGTTCTATTGCATCGCAGTGTGTATGGTGTCGCGCAGTTCAAGGGCCCGATGTCCAAAGGTATGGCCCTTTTCCACAAAGGAACATCCTTCTATAGCTTTATCCTGTAATTCTGTATTATCTAAGGCATTGTCCACAATTTCGGGAAGAGCATCTAAATGATCATATTTTTCCACCACATCGTAGAATCCATCCAATCCGTCCAAATACTTACTACCATTCGTCAGGCAGACCGCCCCGTTGAGCATCGAGGAGAAAATACGTTCATGTGCACCCTCCTTAAAAAATGAGGATGCATTAAGAGACAGCTTGGATTGCTGAAAAACTTCCAGGGTATCTTCAAAAGAGAGTTCTTTTTTTATCTCATGATTTCTAAATTTGGCAAACTCCCAACCCCTTCCAAATAGGGTAGTTTTTATACCCGCATGATCCAATGCTTCCAGGGTTTGTAATCTTTCCTTGGCTCGTCGATACCGCTCCACATTGTGCATGATTAGCATGAATCTCTTACGATTTGGACTTTCACTATGCTCGGTAAATACCTTCGCAATCAATTCCACGGAGGAAAGTTCTATCCCAGACTCATCGATTTCCACAGCTGTCTCAATGAGCTCCTTTACCTTGGGGTCCATTTTTTTCCATGTGTTTCGGATGGATTCGGGCCCGGTTCCGGTGCCACAAAAAACAAGATCCAGGTTTCTTGTTTTCATATCCACTTTCCTTGCTTTGCATCCACCATGGGGAAGAAAAAAACAGCCATATTTTTGAGCAAAACTGATATCGATAAACTGCTTGTGCCCCTTATCAATGGTGGCAATCAGCCCAAAATTATCAGGCACATGCAATTCCCTGTACTTTTGGTCTGCTGGAATTTCTATTCGATCGATGTGATGGACGGGGTGATCCACCATCCAGGAGATATGAGGAAAGGCTACCATATCGTAAACCGATTGGTCTTTCACATAAAACTGGCCCACCGCATTAAACCCCAACGCAAAAAGCGGTCTTTCTTTAGACATTTCTTCGATCAATTGATCTTTCATAGATTCGAAGCTGTCTCTTAGATCAAAAGTGATTACCCGTTGCCCATCCTTCTTATAGGCATTTTCCATATCTTCAATAAACCGATTGGTCACCCCATATTGGGCTTCTCCCTTGAATAGAATAATTTTTTGCTCTCTTGGATTCATTAAAAAATGT